>JAMCWO010000349.1 GCA_023481165.1 Planctomycetota bacterium
TGGCGTTGGTGGTCCCCGTTACTTGTCCGGTCTCTTCGAGGTAGACGCGCTCGGCGGTTCGCACCCTCGGATGCATACGTGCCAAACGCTCCTTCAGCGTGTAGCCGCCCCAAGCGCCCGCCGCCACCAGAACGGGCAGCAGCACGAGAAAGAGCGCCAGCCGCTTCTTCGCGATCTTGTATTCCCCCTCGGGCCAGTCTTCGGTCGGCTCGCGAATCGCGCCGAAGGGACACGCGTCCTCGCACAGGCGGCATTGGATGCACTCGCCCGGCGTAATGGTCACGCGTCGCTTGGATAGGCGCGACAGATGCCGCAGGATCACGCCGTAGGGGCATAGGAACCGGCAGTACGGCCGGCCCACGAACAATCCGATCACCAGCAGGCTGACGCCGAGAATCAGGATATTCCAGTTGCCGCTCAGTCGAAAGAACTCGACAAACGGGTCGTAGCGACAAATGAGGAAGGCGCTCCCAAGCGCCGCGAAGAGGACCCCCGCGCCGAGATACGTATAGGCCAGCAGCCGCAGCCCGCTCTCCAGCCAGCGCGGCACCGTAACGGGATGAATCAACACCGCGTCCTGAATAGCCCCCAGGGGGCACACTGCCCCGCAAAAGACCCGGCCACAGAACAGCGTGAAGACCAGGGGAATCACAAAGAACGCGGCCGCCACCAGTGGGATGGCGTAACTGCTGTCGAAAGCTGTCAACGTCACGTTCTGAATAGCACCGACAGGGCAAATGCAGCCGTCCCGCCAGAAACCGAAGTAGAACAAGGCGAGGATCATGAGGCCGAAAATGGCGCGACGATTCCGCCTCTTGAGGATCAGATAGGAGGCGAGCAAAAGGGCAATGACGAGCAGTGCCGCATCGGCGTACTCGTAGAGAACCGGCCGCGCCGCCGGCAGAGGAGTCTGCTCCGGAAACTTGTAGCCGCTTTCGAATTCCGGCGGGGGAAACCGCAGTTCTCCCAGCGCACTGAGGCATGGGACCAGCAGGGCCATGCTGAAAACAGTGATGCGGGCAAAGCGTGTCATTCCTTGAGATCCACCTTCTTGAGCAGATACGGCTGGTCGGCGGGGACACGCTTGTACGCTTGCGAGGGACAGGCCGCCGCGATGGAACACTCGTTGCAGTTCTTGCACCGGTCGTGGCGCACCTGGAGAAAGAGCGACCCATTGCCGAAGGCCAAGCACCCTTTGACGCACTTGCCGCAACCGTTGCACAGCGTCTCGTCGATCATGTACTCGTAATAGGGGTCTTCGACGTAAGTTCGCTTGATGGCCCCGGTCGGGCAAAGCTCGTTTTCGGCGCCGGTATCCAGGGCCTTGGGCTCCGGCACGAGGTACCCGGTGCAAAGGTCACAATAGCCGCAAATCGCGTAGGCTTGGACGCATTTAACGGCGGAGTGCTCCAGGACGCAGTACGTCGCGCAGTTGCCGCAACCGATACATTTATAGGGATCGATCTGCCAGACCATGTTGTCTGGGTTGTTCCGGGCCACGCTCAAGCCGGCGGCCGTCCCCGCGCCCGCCAGGCAGGCGCCCCAGAGACCCTCCCGCAGGAAATGGCGCCGGGTCAGATTCTCTTTATCGTTCGCCACCGTGAATCCTCGCTACTACATTTCTTGTCGATAGCGCCCGGGGTAAGCCGCAATCGTCAAAGACGTCGCACATGCGGCACATGCCCTGGTTGAGACACTTGCCCTCCCGCAAGAGTCTGCGCCGCTTTACGGCAACCGCTCCGCCGGCGAGACCAAGCACGGCCAAACTCACGTTTCGCAGCATACGCGTTATGAACAGTCGGCGAGCGGGGACGCTCGCCCTACGAAGAGGCTCTTTCATCAGCCCGCTGCCTTCTTTTGGAATACTCTGATCATGTTGCCTGTGACATCCAGAACGTAGATTCGCCCATCCGGTGTCACGGCCACGTCGAAACCGCCCTCGCGGCATTCTTCCGGCGTATTGCACAGCTTAATCTGCCCTTCCTTGCCCAGTTGGGCGGGTCCGGCGACCACGCCCACGAAGCCGCCGTCACTGTTGTAGACTTTCACGCGGTCCAGGCCCTTCTCCGCCGTGACAAAACTGCCGTCCGGCAGCAGCGCGAAATTCACCGGGTTGCAGCACCCGCAGAAGCCCTTGATCTTCACCGAGCGCTCGCCCCACGAGAACTCGAAGTCGCCGTCGAAAGTGTACGTCTCGATGCGGTTTCGCCCGGGATTGGCGACCCGTAGCAGGCCGTCCCGCGAGACAGCCAGATCGAAGTGGGGGCTGGGAATAACAAACCCGGGGATGTTCTTATCCGGATCCTTCTCGCCGATATGCCCAACGAGCATGCCGGCGGCATTGTAGTGCAGCACGATGCGGTGGCCGGCGTCCGCGACAAAGACATCGTCTTTGTGCTTGGCGATGCCGGTCAGGACCGCCTCTTCGCCCAGCGGGTTCCAGGACGCCGCGGGCTGGCCCTCGGCGGTGAGGACCTCCACGTGATCCCCCACGCCAATGTAGATCTTGCCATCGTCCGCCACGGTGAGGCAGCGCGGCTCGCCCGACAGGTCAATCAGCTTCTCGGGGTTGCCGGTCGGGCTGAAAATGCCGATCGCGCGGTCGCCCGCGACATAGATCCGGCCGCTGGTATCCAGGGCGATGGCTCGTGACTGGCGAAAGCCCGTTCCCACTGGAGGGCGCGACTCCGCGTAAAGGATCAGGTTAGGGTCTATGGCGGCCAGTTTTCCCAAATCGTAGGTGTACTCCGCGCTCAGGACGCTGCCCGATTCGCCGGTCGTGTCGAGCCGCAAAATGGAGACGACACCGACGACGACCGCCGCGATCACCAGCGCGACGGCGATCAGACCGCTGATAGTCTTTCCGGATGCTCTGTACACGACCCGATCCTATACCCTTGTCCGACAAGAACTTGCAAGCACTGCATTATACGCCATCTCCACGGTCCGATCAACGCCACCCTACTGCCCGGCGATGTCCAGACAGACCATGCGGGTCAGATCCCGCACGATCAGCCGGCCGGAAGCAACCGCGATAGGCCCCCAGGATTCAAGCCCATCCAGGACTTTGGCCCGGGCCAACGGGACGTATCCGGAGGCGCCGGGCTCAACGAGCGTCAGAACGCTGGTGTCATTGAGAACGTAGAGCATTCCGCCCGCAATCACGTAAGGCCCGCTGCCAAAGGTATTTGCGCTCCCACTCGTCCAGACGACCTTGCCTTCCAGATCGAGACAGATCAACTGCTTGTTCATGCCGACGCCGTAGACGTGATCGTTGTAGAAAATCGGCGTATGCTGCATCGAGCCGAAGACAGATGTTGGGTACTTGAACTCGCTTTTGGCCGTGATCTTGCCCTCGGATTCCGTCAGCCGGAGCATCATGCAGCCGTTGTCGTACTGACCATAGCCGGCAGTCAGGAAGATCCTGTCCGCGCCTACTACGAGCGGCATCGGCACGTTGGTCCGCACCTTCCACTCGTCCGTCTTCCATAGAACCTGCCCATCCTTCGCCGAGACGCCAACCACGCCGCCTGCCTCCGCCGATCCGCCGCAGTAGATATAGAAGCGGTTGCCCTTGAACTCCATCGGCACCAGCGACGAGTGGGTCATCACCCATTTGTCAGGATTGGGGGTCTGCCAGACGGTTTGACCGGTGGCACAATCGACCGCCATCACGAGCACACCTCCGGTCCCATCCGGCAGCACACCGGCCGGGGCGATGATCGCCCTGGGTTCCCAAACGCGACTTGTCGCGTTTGGGGACCCTTTGCCGTCGTCGATCAGCGGGCACTGGGCGGCGTACCAATCGGGAATCCGCGTGCCGAACTCCTTGACCAAGTTCAGCATCCAGCGGAACTCGCCCGTTTTGGAATCGAGACAGGTGACATGACCCTTGGGTCCCAGAGTCACCACGTACTTGTCCGTCACCGCCGGGACGGTCCGGCTCATGCCGTGAAAACGCTTGATTTTCACCGGATAGGAGTACCGCCAGATTTCTTTGCCGTCGTTAAGAGAGAGGCAGCGGACAACATCAGCCTGCTTGTTCTGGTCGTAGTCCAGTAGATAGACGCGGCCTTCTAGGACGGCCGCCCCCGCGTATCCTTCCCCCACCTCCACGGACCAGAGCACCCGCGGTCCCTCCGCCGGCCAGGACTTGGCGAGGGCTACCGTCTCCGTGCTGATGGCATCGTAATTCGGACCCCGGAACCGGGGCCACGCGCCAGGCAAATCCGCCGGGACACCATCGGACTTGGTCAGTGTGCCGACGATCTTGGTGGGCTCATTTCCGCCGGCGGCATCTTTGGGCTTGTTGTCAGCGCCCGGCAGCCGCTCCTTGACACTCACCGCGGCGTCGGCACTGAGCCACAGATACATCAACGCCGCCACGCCAGCGACGATGAAGACCATCGGAAGACCATCGGCTATGAGAGACTTCTTCATCCGTCACCCGAAAAGAGACCCGCAGGATGGGCTGTGCCCACCATCCAATCGCCATACTGACGGGGGTCGGTGGGCACAGCCCACCCTACGTTCTATTCATGCCGCAGGGCATCCAGCAATCCACCGCGCAGGGCCAATGTGCCAGCGATCCACACCCAGGCGGCCCCGCTGACGGCGATGCCGGCTACCGTCGCAACCAGCGACCCATACGGGACCTGCCCGCCGGGCGACTGCAAGGCGGGAATCACCGCCACGAGGGCGGAGATTACGCCGCATATGAGTCCGGCGAGCATCAGACCCCAATGCTCGTAGAGGACCATACGTTTGATCTGTCCCCGGCCAAAGCCGACGGCCCGGAGCATTGCCAACTCGCCCCGCCGCTCCAGCATGTTGCGTAGCACGACCAGGCCCAAGCCGACACTGCCCAGAACCAGCCCCAAGCCGCCCAGAACCATAAAGATCTACAGATACGTGTTCTCCACTGCGCTGAATTCGGCCAATCGCTCCTGGGTCGGCGTCAGCATAAGCCCATAGTCGCGCAGGCCGGACGAGAGCTTCTGCGTGACGGCGTCGGCCCGCTCCGCCGGGGCGTCGATCAGGAAGACCCGGTACCCATCCACCGATGGGAATCGCGTGATGAATTCATTTTCGGCGATGATCAGGCTCCCCTGCAAGACTGAACTTGCCAACATACCCACGATTCGCACCCGGAAGGGCCGGCCCCTCTCATCCGTATACTCTATCTCGTCACCGATGTTCTTGTGTAGACCCCACTTGATCGTCCGCTCGTCGCCGACCGCCGGGACAATGCCCCGGCCCAAGTCGTCTATTCGCAGCAGACCCCATCCTTGCTCCTGCCCTGCCCCCTTGACCCCATCGATGAATCGGAACGCCTCGCGTCGCGTGAGGGCATCCGCTGGGACCCCCAGCAGACGCGGCTGCTGGGCTCGGTTCAGGTTGAGGCAGCTCGCATCATCGCCGTCATGGACCCTGAACTGGACTGCCTGGACGTCGTCCAGACTCTGGCCCGCCAGGCCAAGCTGCTTGCGCCCGGATTCCGTACTCAAATCGTGCAGGATCGAGACCGATGACTCCCCATAAAGGGCAAAGCCACCGGTGCCGGACTCCCTGGTCTGCGGATTCTCTACGGGACCCTGCCGAAAGACCCAGACACCGACCACCAGGAACACGCCGCACGCCAGAACACCGATGGTCGCGACGCTGCGACCGCTCCGGCGGGTCGTGTTGCGCAGGCCCAATCCTTGGAGGGAAATCATCGGCCGGGCCGACCCTCCCGCCATCCGCAACATGGCCCGGCTCAGACTCAGCGTCCCGATCAGCAGTAGCGCCCCGGCTCCAAAGAAGGCTCCGGCCACAGCTTCGCCGCCACTAGTGGGTGTTACGAGCAGGATGATCGCAACGCCGAGGAATGCGACGACGGCCACGCCGATGCCGGACAGACCGTTTGTCGTGTGCCCGTAAGGGCATTTGAAGAAACGCCTTACAACGTCACCACGAACGGATTGGCCTTGGCGTTCCGGCCCCTCCTCCAAACCGCCGGCCATCAAGACGCGGGCGGGACGTATTGCCTGTTTGCGAAGAGTCAGCCAGATGGCGAATAACACCGCAAGCAGACCGCCCAGCCCGCCCGACACGAGTGTCGGCAGCTTCGCGTGGAAGTAGACACCGGTCCCGCCGACCGCGCCACTCCACAGCGTAGCCAAGGCATAGACCATCAGCCGCGTGTAAAGCAGACCCACGGCTACGCCGATGATCGTGCCGCACAGTGCGACGAGTCCCCCCTCGGCTAAGAGAAGCCGTCTTACGCGTCTGGCCGGCCAGCCGACCGCCATCAGCATCCCGACCTGCTGACTGCGGCTTTCGATGCCGAAGACGAAAAGCAGGCCAATCAGAATCACCGCCGCGGCGATCAGGAACATGCTCAAGCCAAGAAACAACTCACCGAAATCGGTCCCCTGGCTGCTGGCCTGCATCCCTCGCGCGCGGATCGGTTGAAAGAACAGGCCCACCAGCGCCGGATCGATGGTGCTCATCAAACGCTGCTCGATCTGTTGTGCGAGTCCCTCCCGCCAGGGATAGCGCACCGCCGTCAGACTTCCATACTGGTTGTGCCACAGTTGTTGGCCCGTCTCCAGGGAAACGAAAGCCTTGGGCGTGCCGCGATGCTCCTGCCAGTACTGCTCATCCTTCGGGCGGATCTTGCCGAGATCGATCGGGATGCCCGGCCTCCAGTCGCGGCAGTTGTTGACGTCGGCCAGGCCGGGGAACGCCGGCATCAACTTGGGGTCACAGACCGGATCGTCCATCGGCACAATTCCGGCGACTTTGAGCCGACTGTGCTCTTCCTGCAGCCTGCGCTGGGGGCCGATGACGAAGTAGGAGAGATCCACCGAATCGCCGACCTTGGCGCCCAGATCATCGGCAAGCCATTGATTGATGATGATTTCGCCGCCGCCCAGAGGTACTGAATCCAGGGCCGCCACCATGGAATAGGGGGTCGTCTTGTCGCCCAAACGGACCTCGTTGACGAAATAGGTCAGGACGCCCGTCGCCCGGCCAGGTGCCGCCGCGAGGACATCCTGCCCTTGTTTCCCTTCCGCCGGCCAGATGCCGGCGAGACGCAAGGGCGGGACGCCCTCGCCACGAGGGATTGTCCCGGCCTTGAGGGCTTGGGCGCCGATGGGCTCATCAATGAATACCCGCCGGCTGCGCAGCTCCAACACATTGCGCTCCGGCAAGCGTCCCAATTCGAGCCCGGCGTCGGCCGGTCGCCATACCTTTTGAATCGCTGCCCTCGCTTCCGGCGCGGTGATACCATTTTTGAGATGGGCCGCCAGCAGCATGTTGGCCCGGCCCGGTTGCTCGATCTGCTGGCCCAGCCAAGCCAACGGAACGAAGACATTGAGGGCCGAGGTCTGGTTCGCTTGGAGATCGAAGCGGCCGAACATGGAATCGTCGGCGATGGCCTGGACCTTCAAACGGGAAGCGACCGTCCGATCCTTGTCGGAGGCCAGTGGCACTTCGTGGGGCAACAAGCCAGGCTTCTCGATCCGCAGGACCACTTCGTCCCCAGCGACGGCACCCAGTCGTCGAGCAACGGCCTCGCTCAGAACGACCCCTTCCCCCACGTCTCTGCGATCGGGGCTTTCGCCGGACCCCACGGCGTAGAACTTGTCGGTCACACCCAGCACCTGGACGCGGTTGACGCGTTGGGAGCCATCGTCATTCGTGATGATGCCGACCACTTGCAGGACGGGCGCCACCGTCCCGCCAAGCTGTTGCTCCAAATCATCCGCCAGCGCCGCCCGGAAGAAACGGCCCTGCGGCAGGATGGCGAACTGGACCCGTCCCAGGCGCGCCTCCAGGGTCTTCCGGAGGGTGTACCGCACCGAATCGCCGACCGCCAACGCCCCGGTCAGCACGCCGGTCGCGACGATCACGGCCAGCACGACGGCTAGATTCGTTCGCCAGTAAAACGAAACGCCGCGAACGGCGAGCCGCCACAGACTCATGGCTGACCTCGGTCGTTGAGGTGCCCGCCACTCAGTTCCATCACATGGCCGATCCGTGACGCCAGTTCGCGGGAGTGAGTCACGACCACCAGCGTCAGCCCCTCCTCTCGATTCAGCTCCGCCAGCAGGTCGGCGATGCTCTGCGAGGTGCTCTCATCCAGCGAGCCCGTGGGCTCATCGGCCAAGAGCAGCTTGGGCCGGTTGATGAGCGCCCGCGCGACGGCGACGCGCTGCCGCTGTCCGCCCGACAATTCGCCGGGCCGGTAGGACATGCGGTCCGCCAGACCGACGCGGGCAAGCAGAGCTTCCGCTCTCGCACAGACCTCGCCTCGGGATGAGCTGTTGCCTTCCGCCAGCGTGGGAATGAGCACATTCTCCAGCACTGTGCACTGCGGCAGCAAGTGGTGCAACTGGAACACAAATCCGATCTGGCGGTTGCGAATCCGGGCCAGTTCCCCGGCCTCCAGCCCCGCGAGATCCTTGCCATCCAGCAGGACGCGACCGCTGGTCGGATGATCCAAGCCCCCGATGATATTGAGCAATGTGCTCTTGCCGCAGCCCGAAGGACCAATCACCACGACCGACCGACCCCGCTCGATCTTGAGCGTGATTCCCTTGAGGACATTCACCGCGCCGGCCCCGCCGGGTTCGCCATAGGTTTTCGTCACATCGACAAGCTCGACCATCCTTGTCCCCGCTACGTACGTTGAACGATTCGTTCGTAGATACCGATCATTTGCGCCGCTGCCTGTCCGATCTCGAACGACTTGGCCACACCGGCCCGACCTTCCGCCCCGAGGCGTCGGGCCGCCTGCGGGTCCAGCAGAAGCGACTCCAGCGTCTCCGCGAGTTTCCGGGCCGTGTTCGGCTCGTACAATACGCCGCCGCCCGTCAGCGCCAACGTCTCCGGGAAACAGCCGATGGCCGGCTCGACCACCGGCACGCCCATTGCCAAGGCTTCGAGAACATAGAGCCCGTACGCGACCGGCTTGGCCTCCGGGACGGACAGCACGGAAAGGCTCCGCAAGAACTCCAGTCGCAATGTGCGGCCAAAGACAGGCAGGAAATCCACGTCCGCCAGAATACCCGCCGCCCTCAGCTTCTCCGAGAGCCGGCCGAGAAAAGACTCGTCGCAAGCGAGCTTGCCGCCGCAGATCCGCAGCTTCACCGGCCACAACTTGTCCTTCTGTTTCAGGAGGATGAAGGCGTCGACCAGCTTCTCCAGACCTCGATCCGGGCACATCCGGGAGAGAAAGCCGATCGTCGGCACGGTCGGTCCAAGGTCATCCCGCGCGTATCCATCCAATTCGATCCCTGGGCGGTTCACGTGCATCCGCGCCGCGTGGGGCCCCAGCCGCGGCGCCATGACATCGGCGAAGTACTGGCTGACGGCCAGAAACGCGTCAATGTCGCCGGCGCGCTCTCGGACCATCCCCCACGCCTGCTCGGCATAGGGCGCAGGCAGCCCATTGAGAAAGCCATCCTCATCCTGGAGCAGGCAGACGACCGGGACGCCGAGCCCCTCCTTGATCCGCCGCGCCATGCCTGCCAGCAGGACAGTGGACAGGCATACGATGTCGGGTTTCTGGGGCTCCGTGCGCAGCCAGTCCACGAAGCGGTCCAGTTCCTTCACCTGGCGCCCATTTTCACCCTGGAGCATAGAAACCGTCGTCTCGCCCAAGTCCCGCGCACGGGTCATGCCCGCCCTACGGCCCGCCCATTCCAGCAGCGGGCGGGCATCGAACCAGCGATCGATCCAGCGCGGCGTCCTGCGGAAAAGCGCCAGTTTCTGCTGGAGATAGACGTTGATGCCGCCAAAGAAGATGGGGGCGTTGTCGAGTGGCTCGGTCCCATCGGCCACCCGGGGCAAATAGAGCGGCACCATCAGGACATCGTGCCCGAGTCGGCGCAGGGCCTGGACCAGGGCGGCGTCGCGCAGACAGTTCTCGCAGTAGAAACCGTCGCCCGCGCTCGGACAAATCTGGACAATTCTCATTAGGTTTTGTCCCCCGGGGCCGCTTTCGGACCGAACGCATAGACGTAGCCGTCGTCGCACCCGACCACGACGAGCCCGCCGACCACCGCCGGTGACGAGGTGACGGGCTGGCCCATCTCGTAAGACCAGACTTGCTGGCCATTCGCCAAGGCCAGCAGATAGAGCCGGCCATCGTCGCTGCCCACAATGACCTTGTCGCCGCAGATCACGGGCGAACTGTTCACCTCTCCCTGCGTCTTGAATGTCCAGACCTTCGCGCCGCTGTCCCGGCGGACGCAGTGGACCTGCTCATCCCGGCCCCCGAGAACCACAAATTGGTCGCCCACCGCGGGCGACGAGAAGAAGGGGGCATCACTCTGGGCGTACTTCCAAACTGCCTCGCCCGTCGTAGCATGGGCGCCCCGCCCATGTGTCGCAGGGCCATCTTGGCCCTGCCGATCGTTACTTTCCACGGGCGAGATGCCCGTGGGACTCACGGGCAAGATGCCCGTGCTACTGTTCTTCAAATCCGCTTTGAGAAGAACGTTGCCATAGTTGCCGACGTAGATTTCGCCGTCCACGAAAGCGGCGGACGCAGCGATGTAGGAGCCGCTGTCGATCTCGGCTACCTTCGCACCATCGGCCAGAGACACCACGTGGATAATCGCATCGCATCCGCCGAAGACGCACTTGCCGTCGGCCACGGCGGGCGAGCCGTTGACGTAATTGCCCGTCTCATAGGCCCAGACGAGTTGGCCCGTTTGCGCATCCACGCAGTGCAGCTTGTTGTCGTAGCTGCCGACGAGAATCCAAGTCTTCTGCCCATCCGGGGACCGGGTCCAGTTCGCCGAGCCCAGGATCTGACCGCCCGTCTCATACTTCCACTTCAACGCGCCCGTCCCGGCATCCAGGGCATACAAGAAGTTGTCGCCGGAGCCCACGAACACGCGGCCCTCGAGAACACACGGCGCCGCCTCCACGCTGCCTCCAGTCTTATGAGACCAGGCCTTCTGCCCGGTTGTCAGATCGATGGCGTAGACACTCTCGTCGCAGGAGCCGACAAAGACACGCCCATCGGCAACGGTGGGCGGCGACTTGACCTCAGCGCCCGTTTTGAACTTCCACAGGACCGCAAGAGAGTCGGCCAAATCCCCCTCCGCGCGGCCCAGCAGACCCTGACCGCCATGGAACATGGGCCAGCGGGCGTCCTTCGATTGCGGATTGCGGATTGCGGATTGCAGATTGGCCAACGGAGCCGCTGCCGATTCCGTATTCTTTGTCCTCTGTCCTCCGTCGTCTGCTTTCCATCCTTTGCCGCGAGCGACGAAGAAGACGGCCAAAATCACGAGGAGGGCACTGAGGAAGAGGGTCCAGATTGTGGTCCGTGTAGACATTCCCGGCGTTCAGCATCACAGCGAGGCAAACTCAAAACGCGACTTCCGTACGGCTACGCTCCATACGGCGGCCTTCCTATGATAGTTCGGCGTGCCCTGTGACGCAATCGTCGAGCGCAACTGGACCATCGCCGGCCATGCCAAGCACCACGCCTCTACTGCTGCACGTCAACCAGCGCGAGGCGCGACCCAATGTTCGCTTCGGCATCGGAACGAAACACCTCGATCTTCATCGGGGTCAGGACGCCGCCGTCCGTCGCCGGGGCATAATCATAGCCGCGAGCGATGAGGAATTTGTGCGTGAGGGGGTCCCCCAGCCAGACCATGTCCACCAGCGATCGATCCACGGTCTGGAAGTAAATGCCTTGCGTCCAGTACGGCGTAGCGGTCCGCTCCTTGAACTTCGCGTCGATGGGGAGATACCACTGCCCGGCGATTTGCGTCGCCGCCGGCCGGGGGCCGAGCAAAGCCCTGTCTTCCAACATGCGCACGGGGGCGGTCACGATTTGGAGCACGGCGTCGGCATATTCGCGGGACAAGCCCCGCAGCGGCGACACATCCGCGTTCGGGTCGGCCCGCGCAGCATGATATTGGCCACGAACGATCCGCCAGGCGAGGTTCGCCCGCGGCTCATGGGCCGTGACCTGAACCGAGTCCGACCAGGGCCACAGCACGAAATCATGCTCCGTCAGGTAGAAGCAGCCGTCGCGCGCGCAGGCCGCCACTGCCGCATGGAATTCGATCATCTTGCACTGCTCCCATGCCGCCAGAGTCCCGGTGGCATCGAGCGCCGCCGACACGAAGGAACGCGGCGCCGGCAGTGTCTGGCGATCCGGGCCGGTGGCCAGCAGGCTCACGTCCGGTTCGGACTCCTTCGCGGCCTGCCGGTTGCAGCCCGTCAACATCACGGCGATCGGAACGATCAAGACGGCATTTGTCATCACCCTGGCGATCATACGATTCCCCTATTGTCAGCGTGGCACGGGCATCCTGTCCGTGACCCGGAATTCATGGGCGAGACGCCCATGCTACTTGGTCTCCGAACCTGGCGCGGGGGCCGGCTGGGCTTGTCCGCACTTGAGGCCGGCCAACTGTTCCATCAATGCATAGCGCTCCACGGCGTCGCGGTTGGCGAGCTTCATCAACTCCGCCGCGACTTCCGGCTTCGACTGCTTCAGGGACCGGTAACGGTCCTCGTTGTAGGCGTACTCGGCGAATTCCATGGTCGGCGGCTTGGAGTCGAGTTGCAGCGGGTTTTTGCCCTGCTCCTTGAGCCGCGGGTCGAACCGGTACAGCGGCCAGTGACCGGTGGCCACCGCCTTCTTCTGCTCCTCGTAGCCGGTCGTCAGATTGAAGCCCTGATTGATGCAGTGCGAATAGGCGATAATCAGCGAGGGACCCGGATACGCCTCGGCCTCAGTGAACGCCTTGACCGTCTGAGCAGGGTTGGCGCCCATCGCCACTTTGGCGACGTAGATGTTGCCGTACGTCATCATCAGCAGGCCGAGGTCCTTCTTCGGGAAGCCCTTGCCGCCCGCCGCGAATTTCGCCACGGCCGCCCGGGGCGTCGATTTCGACATCTGACCGCCGGTATTGGAGTAGACCTCTGTATCCAGCACCAGAATGTTGACCTTCTTGCCGATGGCCAAGACGTGGTCCAGGCCGCCGTAACCGATGTCGTAGGCCCAGCCGTCGCCGCCGACCGCCCAGACGCTCTTACGCACCAAGTAATCGGCCACCGTGAGCAGTTGGCTGCAATCAGCACAGTTGCTTTGCTTGCGGCACTGCGCCTTCAACTGCTCAATCCGGCCGCGTTGCGTCTCGATCGCGGCTTGCTCCGGGTCATCGGCTAGGGTCGCCGCCCGGATCTCGGCCGCGAGCTTTTCTTCCACGCAGCGGCTCTGCACCACTTTGTCCAGAAGAACCAGCGCCGTCTGACGGAACTGATCGACTGTCAATCTCATACCCGTCGCGAACTCGGCGTTATCCTCGAAGAGGCTATTGCACCAAGCCGGCCCGCGGCCATCTTTGCGGGTCGTATAGGGCGTTGTCGGCAGGTTACCGCCGTAGATCGAGGAGCAGCCCGTCGCGTTGCCGATGTAG
>JAMCWO010000226.1 GCA_023481165.1 Planctomycetota bacterium
CGGCCCGCAGCCATCGTCGTCGAACCATCGCTCGTTTACACGCCATCGGTATCAAACTCGAAGACACCATCAAATGTCACTGGAAGCTTTTGTAGCGTTGTAGTACTATTTGCCCCGGCTGTTGTTGTAGCCGAGTGGCAGGACGATATTCCAGAGCCGGCTGGGTGGCCGCGCGAAATGGCTGACCAACTGCGCAAACTGGGTCTTGTCGCCCTCAACCTTGATGCCGGTGAGGTCCGATGGATCCTCGTACATTCTCAACAGGTCGCTCGTCGTGAGGGTGTAGGTGACGGCCGTTGACTCGTCTGGCTGGTTGTTCTTGCAGTGGAGCACGCCATTCTTCAGCACCACGTAGAGGTCTTGTTCCGATGAGGGCAGGCCGACGTCGGTGAAAAGGAACCGCATGGTCAGCACTATCGCCTCTGCCTGTTTTCCCATCACGAGAGTGCTGAAGTAGTCAAAGATCAGTGTGGGTGGCATGTTGCTCAGAGTGTTGTCACTGCCACCGCCCGGAGGACCGTTGTTTCCGTTTCGCAGTTCTTCGGCGCCGCTCAGGAAGATGTTTCTCCAGGTGCCAGACTCGAATGAATACCCGAGCTGCTCGAACGCGTCGGCCTGGAGGTTCTTGGCTTCCTGGTTGGTCGGATCCGCGAAGACTACGTGTTTCATCACCTCGGCCACCCAGCGATAGTCGCCCTGGGTGTAACTCTGGCGGGCCTTGGCGATGACGCTGTCTGCGCCGCCCATGAACTCGACGTATTTCTTGGCCGCCACTTCGTCGGGGTACTTGAAGTAGTTGGCCGGGTTGCCATCCCACCACCCTACGTAGCGCTGGAACACGGCCTTCACGTTGTGGTTCTTTGACCCGTAATACCCGCGGTTGTAGAACTCACGATCGAGATTTCGCGGTAGTTCAAACTCCTCCGCGATCTCCTCCATGTTCTTGCCCTCATTGATCATGCGAATGACCTGGTCGTTGAAGAAACGGTACATGTCCCGCTGACTTTCCAGGATTTGCAGACACCGCTGCTTGCCCCATACAGGCCAGTGATGAGTGCCGATCAATACCTGAATCTGGGAGCCGAACAGGTCTATGGCTTCATCGATGTACTGTGCGAACGCCTTGGGGTCCCGGACTTTGGCACCGCGGGAGGTGAGCAGATTATGCATCGTATGGCTTACGTTCTCGCCCGGGCAGAACGCTCCATATGCCGGGAAGAAGACGTGCATTTCGGCTGGTGCTTCCGTGCCCGGCGCCAACTGGAACACCACCTCCAAGCCGTCGATCTGGATGGGACCGCTCTGCTTAATCTCCGTCGTGGGCGGATAGAGCGTCGGCGTCCCGAACCCGGTGGTCTTGCCCAGGCCCGATCCGACGTGTCCTCGCTCGCCTCTGGGCAGGTAGGGACCGTACATATAGTCCGCCCGCCGAAACATCGAGTTTTGGAGGTATAGATTCTCTGACAGGGATTCCATATAGAAACCGTCAGGCGCATAGAAGGGTATCGTTTCTGTGCTCGATCCGCTATTCTCCGCGGGCGTGATGGACTTGCCTTCCGCCTGGAGAATGCCGGCTATGCCGCCGTAGTGGTCGAGATGGCTGTGGGTGCTGACGATGGCGACGATGGGCGTTTTGGAGACATGGGCTCGCAATAGCGCCAGGCCCGCGCGGGAGTTCTCACGGCCGGTCAACGGATCGATCACGATCCATCCACGGGCTGTTTTGATGAACGACATGGTCGCCATGTCATAGCTTCTGATCTGGTAGATGCAGCCCTCGGTGACCGTGAAAAGACCGTTGATGTTGTTGAGGGACTCCTGCCGCCACAGACTCGGGTTCACGCTGGGGGGAGCGACGAGGAAGCTCTCCATGAATTGATAGCCCTCCATGTTCCAGGCGAAGAGCCCCATCTGGTTCAGCGCGGGGATATCGTTGTAGATGATCCGGGGGGGCTCCAGGCCAGCGATGAAGCCTTGCCTGGCGTCATTGAAATCGCGCGTGTCGTTAAAATCCAGCACCTGGTACATGCTGGCATTGCGTGCCGCGGTGATGTCCGTAGCCGGGTTGGGTGGAGTCTGCCCGACGGCCCACGAAGCACTCAGCAGCAACACGATAGCCCACAGGAGCAAAAGGCTGCTGTCTGATAACACACCTCGTTTAGATACGGCATGTGCATAATGAACGCTAGTGACGGCAGTGGTTTTACGGTTTGCTCTGAACATGTTCTCACCCCTTTCCATAGAATCCGTTGAACGTTGCGCGACTCGGCGAACGACCGTCATTCGGAACAGCACTCATGCCAACTCCCCACTGTCCCACGCCTGTGGTGAGCCTATTCTGTCACAGACAGAGGGAGATTTCAAGCCAGAAGGCTCCATGGACGTCACCGCAGGAGTCATGAATCGCTTTGGCACGGACAACGGCGCTGGACCATCGCAGAAGTCCTCTGGGCAATGTGCCGATGAATGGCCTGTCCCGTCGACGGAATGAGATGAGGGGGTGCACCCGCCATGCGCAATTGCTTGGCGATGCTGTCAACGGTACGACTACTTCTGCGGAGGAGCGCTGGAAATGATGGCGAACTTCCACTGTGTAACAGGTGAAGTTCGGTAGACGGCCGTCTTGTTGAGGTTGTCGAAGAAGTACGTGGACCGGCCGGCCGTCTGCGAGAGCATCTCGTTCACGGTCGTCTTCAGCGTCTCGCTGCCTTGCTCCCTGGGATCGAGAAAATGCCTATCCGCCCTCGGGTGGAGGGTGGTCTGGCCATTTGGCGCCATGGCGAAAAAGGACAGGCTCGGCCGAAGACTGAGCACCGAGCTGACATCTTCAGCGAACCTATCCAAGAAGAGCGAGACGCCGATGCCGCCGATGACGCGGCCCCCTTCCTCAATGGGAATGGCGGTCACCGCGGAGCGCTGGCCGGTGCTCCTGCTCACAACGAGAGAAGCCGTGACCTTCCTGCCCGCCATGAGATCGGCAAAGTAACTGCGGTCGCTCAGCTTCACCTCCATCCGTCCCTTCTCTGCGGTGTAATAGGTACCGTCGGGAAGAACGTACCACACGACCAGTTTGCCATCTAGTTTCTGATAGACACCGAGCAGGTCCTTCATGCTCTCCCACTTGCCGGATTTCACTTCGGCCGTGGAGGCCAGGATCTCGAGGCTCTGCTGCACCGACGTTATGCGTAGGTCGGTGTAGGACATGAAAGCGGACAGCAGACTTTGCGTATCCTTCTCCGCCGAGGATGGGTCGGAGGCCAGGGCCGGCGTGACCAATACGAACAAGACGACGCTCAGGAAGAGACTTTTCACAGCCATGTCTGACTCCTTTCGTGAAATGACTGCTGCCGTCAACGCCGCGACTCAGGGCGGCGTACAAGAATAGTACGACGGGAGTTCCGGCGGTCAAGCGGATTTCCCAAAAGAAGATTGTATGTACCTGTCAAGGGGCGATGGGGCTGTCTCACAGGCCGCTAGGTCCCCAGGAAACCGCTCGACCTCCAGAGACACTATGGCTACAGTCATAAAGCCTATTGTTCTGAAAGGCTTGGAGTGGTGATGAAAGCAAAACCCATGGGCATGCTCTGGATGATGCCGGCAGGATGGCGGGATCATCTGCCGAGGGCAGCTCGGCGGGCTCTTGAAGCCCTGCCGGAACGCCATATGACGCATAGGACGAGTATGTTTACGCTTCTGGACGCCGTTGTGGGGGGCCTTGCTGGTGGGCCGGCGATGGGGTGGCTTGGCCAAGTGGGCCGACGGCAGCGCCTCGTTGGGGTACATGGCCCCAGCGGCAAACGCCGCCTCCTGTTTGGCGCAGGCGAAAGCCCCGCCGAAGCCAAACAGGAATCCGAAGACCGGTGTCTCTCAAGGATCTGCGAAAGTGGACGAGTGGGTCAAAAGTGGGTCAGTCGTCACGTGTTAGCCACTTGTCACCTAATGGTAGCCGACTTGCTAACCACTTGTATTCCTCAAAAAACCTCAATTTCACGCTTGTAACATCTTGCTAAATAAGGACTTATGAGCCGAGTAAAGGACTGAAAATCCGTTGCTCTACTCAAGCGGAGACTAAAGGGGATGAGCGAGTTCTCGGGTATTCAATTCCCCTCCCCATGTACATTGCCGGACGGATACAGTAGGCTATGTGAACCCACACGGGGCATCGCCTCGTAGTGGTAAAGGCCCACGGCGCGTCGAACAATGGCAACGGGAACCGCCGGCGTGATCGCAACTCTTCACACGACTGTCCTACATACTGTCCTATTCTCGGAGTCACGAATAGTGTTGGGACGGTGTACGAATGATAATGCATCGTAGCACGTAATTCGTTATGAAGAAGGGGGTTGTGTGATAAATGCGCGTTTTCTGAATAGTAATGGGGAGGGCGGGTTCGAATCCCGCCCTCTCCGTTAGCTCGCCCGCAAAGGCTGCGCGGACGATCCATCAAAGCTGCTTGTCCAGCACGGTCTCCCAGGTTTCGTAGGCCCCCTGGTAGGCTTTCTTCAGTTGCTTGTTGGGCTCGACGGTCCGGACCGGTTCGAGGCCGACGAAGGCGTCTTCGGGGCCTTTGTAAAGGCCCGCGCCGAGACCGGCGCCGCGGGCGGCGCCTTGGGAGCCGTCGGTCTTGTAGAGTTCGACCGCCGCACCGGTAATCGTCGCGAAGGCCTCCGCGAACAGCGGGCTCAGGAACATGTTGGCGTTGCCCGCTTTGACGGTCTTGAGCCGGGTGCCCATGTCCCGCATGATCTGCAGGCCGTAGTTCAGGGCAAAGACGATCCCCTCCTGGGCAGCGCGTAGGATGTGGGGCTTCTTGTGGATGTTGAAGTTCCAGCCGTGGAGGGATCCGCCGATGTTGCGGTTCTCCAGCGTCCGCTCGGCGCCATTGCCGTAAGGCAGGATGACCAAGCCTTCGGAGCCGACCGGGACTTGGGCGGCCAGGTCGTTCATCTGCGGGTAGTCCAGACCGTCATCGCCGAAGTTGTGCTTGAGCCAACTGTTGAGAATGCCGGTGCCGTTGAGGCACAGGAGCACACCGTAACGAGGCTTCCTGGCGGTGTGGTTCACGTGGACGAAGATGTTGACGCGGGACTTGGGGTCGTAGTTCTTCTTGTCGGTGACGCCGTAGACGACGCCGGAAGTGCCCGCGGTCACGGCGATCTCGCCGGGCTGGAGCACGCTCAAGGAGAGCGCGTTGTTCGGCTGATCGCCGGCCCGATAGCTGATCGGTGTGCCGGCCCGCAGACCCAGTTCACCGGCGGCCGCGCAGGTCAACTCGCCCTGGATCGAGAACGTTGGCACCGTCGCGGCGACGAGATCGGGCGAGATGCCGTAGTTGTCGAGGACGAAGTCGGCGAGCTGGTCCTTCTCGAAGTCCCACAGGATCCCCTCGGACAGGCCGGAAGGGGTCGTCCGGATTTCGCCCGTCATCTTCATGGCGACAAAGTCGCCGGGCAGCATCATCTTGTCGATCCGGGTGTAGAGCTTGGGCTCGTTGTCCCTGACCCATTTGAGCTTGGAGGCGGTGAAGTTGCCGGGCAGATTGAGCAGCCGCCTGAGGCACTTCCTGGCCCCGATGTCCTTGGCGGCCTTTTGGCCGATGGGCACCGCCCGGCTGTCGCACCAGATGATCGCCGGCCGCAGGACCTGCTGGTTCTTGTCCACGACGACCAGGCCGTGCATCTGGTACGAGATGCCGATGGCCTTGACATCGCAGGAATCGAATTGGGTCTTCGCCTTGATCCTCTCGGTTGCGAGCTTGACATGCTGCCACCAGGTGTCGGGGTGCTGCTCGGCCCAGCCCGGCTGCTTGGCGATGATCTCCAACTCCCGATCCGGCGAGGTCGCCGACGCCAGGGCCTTGCCGGTTTCGGCTTCCATAAGGGTGGCCTTGATGGATGAACTGCCGACGTCGTATCCCATGAGCAGTGCCATATATCATCCCTTCCTATTGTGGATGACCTTGAGTCTGGTCTATTTCTGTTCCTTCACCTGCACCAAGCCGGCGTCGATGTATTGGCCGCCGCCGGTTTGATGACAATGAATCGCAATTAGGTTCTCGCCCGCCTTCAAGGCAGCGCGAGCGTCGGCGTTGATGGGCAACGGTTCGTACTGCGTCGTGTAGCCGGTGGCCGAGGCAGCCTGCACGCCATTCAGGTAGATCTCGACATCTTCATCATGATGAACAGAAAGCTGCAAATCGCCCAGGCTTGTGCCTTCCAGGGTGAAGGTCCGGCGGAGCCAGATGTCGGGCGTATTCCACTCGGTGCGGACCCTTGCGCCCGGTGTGCCTCGCGTGCCGAAGCCGCTTTCGCCCTGCTTCCAGGCGCCGGCGTTGAAGTCCGGCTGGAACCAGTGGCGGCCGGGCCGGGTCGTAGTGTAGCTCCAGGAAGCGGCGTCTTCCCGAGCCGTGGGCAGGACCGTCACGAGCACCGGCGCTTGGGGCATGGGGGCCCAACCGGCGGCCTTCGTCTTATCTCGCTTGGCGTACTTGTGCCAGACGGCCTTGTCGTAGAGCATCTGCAGGAACACGCCGCCGATCACGGGCCGGGCGGTGAAGCCGCGCTTGCGGGCATCGTGCGTGAAATACCAGTCCGTCAGGGGCGAGCGGTCCGGCGTCTCGTTGAGGAACAGGTACACCGGATCGACCAGGGCGGCAAAGTCCGCGCGGTTCTGCGTGAGCGTGGCGGTCCAGAGGGTCCAGTCGAGCTTCGTGTAGAGCGAGCGGTTGTCCAGCGGCAGGCCGTACTTGTTCTGCGTCTTCTTGTAGAAGTCCATCTCCTTGCGGGCGACCTCGGGCGGGAACAGGTTCAGGCCGAGGATGCGGTCCCAGACAAGATTGTACTTCTGGCTCCACGTGCCGGACTTGTCGAAGGCAAGGCGGTAATGATCGCCCTCGGCGGCCTCCTTCACCCAGCGGGCGGCGAACTCCTGCGCGAGCTTGCCGTACTCCTGGGCTTTGGCCTTGTCGCCGCGCATCGCGCAGAGCTTGCCGAACGCGCCCAGGCCGCAGATCGCCTTGACGCTGAGGTTGACGTTATGGGCGAGGTGGCCGGCGAAGTCGTCGGTGCAAAGCTGGTTCTCGGGGTCGAAGCCCTTGGCCTTGAGATACTCGGCCCATTGTTCCAGTCGCGACCAGTACAGGCCCGCGAAATCGGCGTTGCCCTCCATCCGGGCCAGGGCCGCCACCAGCAGCAGCAGGTTACCGCTTTCCTCGACGGGCATCTGGTTCTCTTCCGTCCGCTCGCCGCCGCCGTAGCGCTGGCCGTTGGCGTGCGGATACTGGCCCAGGTCGTGCGGAGCGAAGGGGAACTTCCAACGCTCGCTGACCGCGTAATTCATGAAGGGTACCAGGAACGATTTCGTCAGCGTGGGCCCGAAAAGAAGGAATTGCGGAGCCATCGGGTAGAAAACGTCCGACGTGCTGATGCAGCCGTTGGAGTGGTTCTCTTTACAGAACTGGAGCGGCTGGCCCTTCTCGTCGGCCACGAACTTGCCCGCCGCGAAGCACTGGCGATAGGCGAGGGCGCAGAGCCGAGCGTACTTCTCGCCACCGGCTTTGGTCAGGTCGGCCATCAGCCCTTTGTCGAAAGTGGCGCAGCGCTTTTGCAGCGATGCATAGTCTTGGGCGGCCGCCTTGAGCAGATCGGCAGCCTCCCAGCCGTTGCGGCGCCAATACGGCCGCAGGTTCTTCTGCATGTACTGAATCGAATAGATGTCATCATAGGCCAGCATCAGCCAGCGGGAGACCGGCTTGGAGCTGACGTTGCCGACTTGGAGCACAACGGCCGCCGCGACCGCATCGGCTGCTGTGGGCTGCTCAGGGCCGCTATTGATCTTGGTGGTCAGGCCATCCTTGGCGAACCCGGCGCGCAAGGCTCCAGGACTGGCGATCCAGGAGGGAGCCTTGTCCTTCGGAGCGGCTACGTACAGATAGCCCCAGTCGATCCGGATGTCATCGCCACGTTTGGCGAGGATGGGCTGGTCTTGGGAACCGATCTTCAGCGCGACCAGGTCGCCAACACTCTCCGTGCTCCATACGACTTGCTGTTGATTGGGGATGTTGACCGTAAGCTCACCCGAGGCGTCGAAGTAGAGCGACACATCATGCTTCTTGCCGTCGGTCGCGCGAGCGTCGAACGTCAGGTATGTCACCGGCCTCGACAAGATGTCGATCTCTTCCGGCAGTGCGGCGGTCATGAACGTCAGCGTCAGGCCGACCCCCGCACCTTCGAACGTATAGATGGTGCGGGTGGGCAGGACCGTGAGACTCTTCTGTTCCAGGGCGGGCACGGTGCCCGGACTGGCGCCCATGATACGATAAGGCTTGCCGTCGATGCGGACCATGCTGGTGAGGCGATGGGGCTTACCGGTCCAGTGGACGGTGTCGTCGTCAGTGAGCTTATCCGCCGGGGACCAGATGCTGAAGTACGGATCGCACGCGACCAAGGGTGTGGCGGGCGGGATGAGCTTGTCACCCTCGGCTTTGCGCGGCTGCGGCGGGGTGTAGAGGGTCTTGTTCGCGGCGGCCACCGTCTCAACATCCATCTTGATGATCTCGCGGTCGTAGGTCATCAGGCCGTTGACCTCGACCTCGACGTCGGTCGTCTGCGTGTAGACGGCGGCGGACAGGCCCTGGTCGCCGGTCATCGGATGGAGCTTACGGATCAGATTCAGATAGGCATCGGTCAGTTCCCCGCGGGTGGTGAAGCTGCGATAGCCCCAGTTCTTCTCCTGCTGCCAGGTGTGGCCGGGGATGGGCAGGCCCAGGCCGCCGAATTCGCCGAGCACGAGGGCCCGACTCTCCTCGGGGCGCGGCACCGCCGGACCGGGGTACTGGTGAATGTCCATCACATCGCCCACTTTGCGGTCCGTCCAGCCGCTGGCGTTGTCCACCAGCCGCGAGGGGTCAAGCTTCCTGATCATGTCCACGACTCGCGGCGTGTCGAACTGGCCCCAGCCCTCGTTGAACGGGACCCACATCACGATGGAGGGATGGTTGCGGAAGGCGTTGATGATGTTGGTCAGTTCGGTGTCGTATTGCTTCGCGGATTCCTCGGTCCGCTTGATGTCGGGATCCTTGCCGCCGATGAACCGGTCGCCGCTGGGCATATCCTGCCAGACCAAGAGGCCCAGCTTGTCGCACCAGTAGTACCACCGATCCGGCTCCACCTTGACGTGCTTGCGGGCCAGGTTCATGCCGAGCTGCTTCGTCACTTCAATGTCATACTTGAGCGCCTCATCCGTCGGGGCGGTATACAGTCCATCCGGCCACCAGCCCTGATCCAGCGGCCCATACCGAAACAGCGGCTTGTTGTTGAGGCACAGCCGCAGAATGCCCTTCTCATCCTTGCCCAGCGAGATCTTCCGCATGGCGAAGTAGGTACCCACTTTGTCCGCAAGAAGCCCGCTAGCCCCCGGTTTCCCCGAGTTCGGAACGGGGCTCGTTCGCGGCTTAGCGAGCAGGATGGACACATAGTAGAGGTAGGGCGAATCCGGCGACCACAGCTTGGGCTCTTTCAGTCGGATTTCCAATGGCTCACCCACGCGGGCACTCGCGTCCGCCGGGATCGGACCGCTACGTTGGACACTCCCCGGCTCGGCGCCGAGGACCCCTGCCGTCACCATATACTCGTTCTGATCCTGGACCTCACCACCGAGTTCCACATTCAATCTGAGTACACCCGCATCGATATCAGGTTCCATCCTAAGCGACTTAATGTAAACGGTATTGACCGGCTCCAGCCAGACGGTTTGCCAGATGCCGGTGACGGCGGTGTACCAGATGCCGCCGGGCTTGAGGACCTGCTTGCCGCGCGGCTGCGTGCCGGTGTTGGTCGGGTCCCAGACCGACAGAACGATCTCCTGCTCGCCCCCCTGCTTCAAGGCGTTGGTGATATCGAGCGCGAAGGGGTCGTAGCCGCCTTTGTGGTTGCCGACTTCCTTGCCGTTGATCAAGACAGTAGCGTCCCAATCCACGGCCCCGAAGTGCAGGAGCATCCGTTTCTTATCGGCGGACCAGTTCCATTTCTCGGGTACCGTGAACGTGCGGCGGTACCACAGGCGGTTCTCCGGCCCGACCGGCTTCATCACGCCGGAAAGGGCCGACTCGATCGGGAAGGGCACCAGAATCTGGCCGTCAAAGCCGTCCGGCTTGGCGGCATCCTTCGGTTTGATCGCGTAGTCCCACAGTCCGTTGAGGTTGAGCCAGTCCTCGCGGACCATCTGGGGCCTCGGGTATTCCGGATGGGCGTTCTGGGGCGACACGTCCTGGGCCCATTTGGTCATCAGGGGACCGTCCGCCGGCTTCCAGACGCCCTGGGCCAGCGGTGAAAGCAGCACGACGGCCGCAGCGATTGCGAGAAACAGGCTCGCTTGAAGACGATGATGGACCATGATGGAACCTCCCATGAAAAGAGTCACTCGGCACACTCGTAGGGTGGGCTGTGCCCACCATTTAACCCGGGGATGAGTCGGGGCAACGAATGGTGGGCACAGCCCACCCTACGAACGGCCACAGAGTACACCGAGGGCATGGAGAAGTAAAGAGCGTGTGACGCCGGTTGCCAACGACATGGGGGCGATTTTGGTTGAATCTCCCAGCGGAAAACTGGTACACTACGTTCATGCAACCGGCCTGTACACCCACGGCCAAAACCTTATGAAGGAGGATCATTATGTGTGACCGGAAGTACCGCAGCATCCTGGTTCTTCTCACCCTTGTTGCCCTGTCCCTTTCCGCCGTTTGGGCCGACACCACGACGGGACTGGTGTCGCACTGGAAGCTCGACGACGGCTCCGGCACGGTCGCGACCGACAGCGTCGGCGGCAATGACGGCATCCTCCAGGGCGATGCAACCTGGGCCGAGGGCTTCCTCGGCGGAGCCCTTCTGCTCGACGGCACCGGCGACTACGTCGACTGCGGCAGTAAGCCGGCCTTCAACATCACGGATGCGGTGACGCTGACGGCCTGGGTCCAGGCCCGGGGCGATTTCGCCTATCCCGACTGGTCCGGCATCATCATGCGCGGCGGGCCGAACATCGATACCTTTGCGTTCTACTATAATGGCCCGTCCCAGCAGCTCGGCTTCAAAACGACGGGATGCACGCCGGAATGGTACGCCACCGGCGCCAACACGGCGACCGCTTTGTTCGACGGCGACTGGCACCACGTCGCCGCGACCTACGACGGCAAAGTCAAAGTGGTGTACCTCGACGCCGTCGTGGTCGGCACCGTCGCCACGACGGGCAAAATCGAGACGAGCAACGGCCGGCTCTTCCTCGGCGCGGGGCGCGACCTGAACCCGACGACGCACCACCTGTGCGGCCGGATCGACGATGCCCGGCTTTACAAGCGCGGGCTGTCCGCGGCAGACATCAAGGAACTCGTTCCCCCCAAGGTCCAGGCCCGCAAGCCCGAACCCGCCAATGGGACCATGGGCGTGACCACGCCACTATTCCGTTGGACCGCCGGCGAGACTGCCGTGCTCCACAATGTCTATATCGGAAAGACCCCCGACCTCGGCCCTGCCGATCTGGCCGGCAATCGCCAGCCCCTCGCCATGTTCTGGTACGTTCCCGGCCTGGAGCCCGGCGTGACATACTACTGGCGCGTCGACGAGATCGAAGCCAACGGCACGACGATTCACACGGGCAACGTTTGGACCTTCACCACACAGGCGCTGACCGCCTACCAGCCCAGCCCGGTGGACGGGACGAAGGACGCCTCCCCGGTTCCCACGCTGACCTGGCAGCCGGGCCAGGCGGCCACCAAGCATCACGTGTACTTGGGCGACACCCTCGATGCGGTCCAGCAGCGGGCCGCCGGCACGGATAAAGGCGAGGTCGCGGACGCGACGTTCTCTCCGGGCGCGCTCGCCGGCGCGACGACCTACTTCTGGGCCGTGGATGAATTGATAGCGGGTGGCGCCACGAAAGCCGGACCGGTCTGGACCTTCACCACGTACCTGCCTGTGGATGACTTCGAAAGCTACACGGATGCCGCGGGCAGCCGCATCTACGAGACTTGGGCGGATGGCTTGACGAACGGCACGGGTTCGCTGGTCGGGTACATGACATCCCCCTTCGCGGAGCGAACAATCGTCCACGGCGGCCAGCAGTCGATGCCCCTGGACTACAATAACATCAAATCGCCCTTCTACAGCGAAGCCGAGCAGGAGTTCGCGGCCGCGCAGGACTGGACCGTCGGCGAGGTCAGCACGCTGGTCCTCTTCGTCCGGGGCAAACTGGACAACGGTCCCGCCCCCTTGTACCTCACGGTCAAGGACACCTCCAACAAGACGGCTACCGTCCTCCATCCGGATGCCACCGTGATCGGGGCAGCCAAATGGACCGAGTGGAGGATTCCGTTGGCCAGTCTGGCCGGCGTGAACCTGGCCAAGATCAAGAAGATCATCATCGGCTTGGGCGACAAGGCCAATCCGAAAACCGGCGGCGCGGGCCTCATCTATATCGACGATATCCGGGTGAGCAGGTAGCCGCCTGGACCGTCGCAGACTACAACTTCGGTGAAGGAGGACTGCGATGTATCGTGGCAACTTCATTCTGGCAGTTGTGCTGGTTTTGCTGGTGGGGCTCAATGGCGTCGTGCGGGCGGCCGACCCGAATCTGATCGCCTGGTGGACGTTCGATGAGGAAGGAGCGGCGCTCGCGGAGGACGCCTCCGGCCACGACAATACGGGGACCGTGAGCGGCGATCCGCAATGGGTGACAGGCGTCCTCGGCAGCGCCCTGGACTTCGACGGCGTTGACGACTACGTGGGAACGGACGGGAGTCTGCTCAATAATCTGCCCCAATTTACGATGGCCTGCTGGATCAACGCGGCCAACTACACGACCAATCGCACCGGCCTGGTGGGCCAGAATGACTGCCTGGAATTCGGCTTCAACAACAGCGGCGATCTGCGGTGCTGGAGCGGCGGTGTCAACGGCAACGTCTCGTTCCACTATCCGCATGCCTATCCCTCGTGGCATCACGTGGCGGTCGTCGGCCGTGCCAATGGCCTGTTCCTGTACATCGACGGCCAACAGGTCGCCGGCCCCAGTGGCCCGCCCGCAGGCAATTACGGCAACTCCATGTACAAGGTGAACATCGGCGGGGGCGGCATCTACGACCCGACCGGCAAC
>JAMCWO010000081.1 GCA_023481165.1 Planctomycetota bacterium
CTCTGGTAGCTTTTGCCCATCATGCGGTCCTTTCTTACGAGTAACAGTTTTGTTCTTTGACACCTATCTGTTACTCGGACCGCATGATCTCTTTCAACTACTTCTCAACGACAACCGGGACATCCTCTCCTGATCGCTCGAAGCTTGGGCAGAGCTCTGGGGTCCAGGAAAACATCGAGAAATCCGTGGAACGCAACCAGGAGACTATTCCATGGTGGCGTCCTTGGGAACTGCGGGACAGGCAATATGGTGTCCAGGCAACCAGCTTCGACAAGTTGGGCGTCTTCGGCTACCAGTTGGACGTCTGCATTGGCGAGCTCCAGGATGGCCTGTGCGGAATCTACCTCGTCCGCCGTAATGACATGTAATGCAGCCGAATTCCGGGGACATCCATGAGCAAGCCGTTGTCAAGACGGTCGCCGCCAACTTGGACAACCGGCAGAAGAGGTTGCACGCCGACAAGAACTCTCTTGCCTCGGCCAACGAGAGTAGGCCGGTGATCCCGGACAAGATCCTCATCTGCCTTGTCAGGTGGGTGGACGAACGGTCACAGAATTAGGCAGGGCCGGTGGTGGCAGCATCTCTACAGTTGACTTGGGCGCAGGTTGTGGCGACAATGCCGGGCACGTGGACGCGTGCGTTGAGAACGCACCCTACGATTAGGAAAAGGAGGTGCATCTATGAGACACGTCGTTTGCCTGGCATTGACTCTGGGTTTCACAACGAGCCTGTGGGCGGGGCCCTTCATGGGGGAGTACGAAGGGATCTTCCACGCCGATTCGAAGACCACCTTGAAGGCGGTGGGAAAGGTCGTGGACGAAGGGGACCGGCACCGCGTGGTGCTCTATACGACGCCCGGGACGCCCATCGATCAGGGCGCGTACGTCGAAATCTCCGGCCAGGTGGACGGGTCGCAACTGGCCCTTTTCGGCCTTTCCGGCGGCTATGGGTGGAAAGGCCAGATTCAGGACGGCACTCTCAAAGCCGAAAGTGGTTACGGCCAGTACTTCGAGGTCAAGAAGATCGAGAGCAAGTCGCCCAACGCCGGCCTCCAGCCGCCGGCGGGTGCCGTGGTCCTGCTTGCCTACGAACCGGGCAAAGCCCCGGACATGAGCAACTGGACCAACTCGGCATGGGTGGCGCTGCCGGACGGCAGTATGCAGATCACGCCGAAGAGAGGGGCGAACAAGACCAAGCAGCAGTTCGGCGACATCAAGCAGTTGCACATCGAGTTCTGGCTGCCGCTGGAGCCGAAGGAACGCGGACAGGGCCGCGCCAATAGCGGCGTGTACCTCGCGGACCACTATGAGGTCCAAGTGCTCGATTCCTTCGGGCTGGTGGAGACCTCCGGCGACTGTGGCTCGCTCTACAATATCGCGCGGCCCCGGGTCAACGCCAGTCTGCCGCCGGAAGTCTGGCAGACCTACGACATCACGTTCCGCGCCCCCCGGATGGATGCGAGCGGCAAGGTGACGGAATTACCGCGGATCACCGTGATCTTCAACGGCGTGAAAATTCACGACAACCTGGAAATCCCGATGAACCGCCATCGCGCGAAGGGGCCGCTCCAACTCCAGGACCACGGCCACAAGATCCAGTTCCGCAATATCTGGGTGGTGGAGTGAAGTGAAGTTCGACGTGTGATGTTCGATTGATGATTTGAAATCAACCATCAACCATCAAACATCAATATCCTTCGATCAGGATGATCGCCTTGTACGCGGCTTGGCGGACAGCGCGGTCGGAGTCGTCGGCGTTGGCCTGCTTCAGGACCTTCAGGGTGCCCTTATCCTGCAGGCGGCCGAACAGCTCGGCGACGGCCTTGCGGACCTGCGGATCGCGATCCGAGAGCAGGGCCTGCTCCAGGGCGGTCCGGACCTTGCTGTCGCGCGCGAACTGTCCCAGGTCCTGGACGGCCTGAAGGCGGTGGCTCACGTCGCCGATCCGAAGCTTCTTGAGCGACTCGCTTTTCTTCTGCTCGAGCTTCTCCCCAACGAGGTCCGGCGCCTTCGGCGGAGCCGGCTTATGCTCCGTTACCGTGATATGCGGCCGCTCCACGACCACGGGCGGCGGTACAACGACCGGGGCGGGATAGTACCAGGGGTCATACCACGGATCATACCAATAAGGGTCCGGCCACAGCGGCGCGTACACAGACATTCCGTACCAGGGATGATGGTGGTGAAAGTGCGGGCCAAAGGTGGTCCCGAAACCAATGCCCACCTGAACCCCCGCGGAAGCGACACCCGGCGTCAGCAGCGCCAGGCCCACCAACGCCGACACAACGAATCGAGACGCTCTTGTGCTCATAGGTATTCCACCCAACCGATTGCTTCAACGCCCCTATTCATTTCCTAATAAATTATCGGCCGCCTGCCAAGGTAGACCATCTTCTTGCCTGTCCATTGTAACTTTACGGCCGGAAATGTCCAGAGGTGCGGCCGCGGGGCGAACGCACCAGTGCGGGGCAGGTCTCGCAATATTTTGTTGACGGGCCGCCGGAAAGCCGCTATAGTACTCCTTTGACGATAGTCGTTGTGAGGGCGTCGTGCAGGCGCTAAGCAGCGGGGCCACAACCAGATCCCTTTTGAACCCAAGAGTTGAGTGTATTGGCGTTTCGGGACGCCAGAGGCTCAAGGAGAACACCATGATTGATTCGGTCCAGGCGGTATTGGCGGCGTTCTACGGCATCGGAACCCCCGAGCTGGTCATTATTCTCATCATTGCTCTGCTGATCTTCGGCAAGCGGTTGCCCGACCTCGCCCGCAGCGTGGGCAAGAGCCTCACGGAGTTCAAGAAGGGCATCAACGAGGCCAAGGAATCGACCGACGATGTCGTGGGCGACGTCAAGAAGATCAAAGGCGACGTGGTGAACGATGCCAAGCAGGCGACCGGCCTGAACGACACCAACGCGGCGCACTGACCGTTCCCTCCATTCTTCCGTTTCATTTCCAGCAAGTGGCATGGCCAAGATTAGAAAACACCTTGACCCGGAGCACTGCGTCATGTCTCTGGGGGACCATCTCGAGGAGTTGCGGGCCCGGCTGATCCTCGCGATCCTGGGCCTGATCGTGGGCGTGGCGGTCAGCCTGATTTTCGGCAAGCAGATTCTCAGCATCCTCGAGTGGCCGTACAACCGGGCCGTCCGGGACCGGTCCGTCAAGCAGGTGCAGGCGGACGTCCCGCGGCGGGAAGCCGAGGCCCTCGGACTCGTCAACGCTTTCTTCCACACCCTGACGGACCGGCTCGCCTCGGACCCGAACGCGCCGCACGATCTCGATCCGAAGCGGGTGGCCTTTCTCCAGGAGGTATCCGCCCAGGCCGTCAAGGAGTGGGTGCGCGCGCAGCACGAAGTGGCGGGCTACGAGCTCCCTGCCCTGATCTCGCTGGCCCCGGCGGAAGCCTTCATGGCGTACATGAAGATCGCCATGATTGCCGGCCTCATCTTCACGTGCCCCTGGGTCTTCTATCAGCTCTGGATGTTTGTGGCCGCCGGCCTGTACCCGAAGGAGCGGCAGTACGTCTACAAGGCGGTGCCGTTCTCCGCCGCTCTGTTCATCACCGGCGCGTTGTTCTTCCTGTTCGTCATCGCCTACGTGACGCTGAGGTTCTTCCTGCTCTTCGGCGATACGGTGAACGTAGCCTCGCAGTGGACCTTGCAGAAATATGTTTCCTTCGTCACTCTGTTGATGCTGGTCTTCGGCCTGGCCTTCCAGACCCCGATCATCGTGTTCATCCTCGTCCGCACGGGCCTGGTCTCCATCAAGACGCTGCGGGCGTACCGCAAGTACGTGCTGCTGGGCCTGGCCATCTTGGCCGCGGTCGCCACGCCGTCGCCCGACCCGCTCTCGATGCTGGCACTGCTGTTCCCGCTCTATGGCCTGTACGAGGTGGGCATCATCCTGTCCATTCGGGCGGCCAAGAAAGCCGAGCAGAAGAAGGCCGAAGAGACTGCCTCCGCCTGACCGTGTCGCCTCATCCACTCGGTACCTGAGACCGCGCATGGGCATGCCGGTGGACACACCAGCGATCTGTCCGTAGAATGGCTCCCTTGTCAGGAATTGTCAGGGACCTTGGCCTGGGAGATCTGCTATGAGCAAATCTGCCCCAAGCTCGTCCAGGACGCCGCCGAAATCCTCGAAGAAATGCTGTGAAGGACCTGCGATGGACATCACGATCCGAGAGGCACGCCAAGTGCGGCGGCCGCTAGGTGGAGGAGATCCTTATCGAGAAATTCTTGTAGTGGCGGGGTTTCGCTTTGCCCCGGGATTTCTCCAGGCGGCGCGAACGGCAAAACAGGAAGGATAGGATGATCCTGCAGGAGCGAACTCATGTGCATGCGACGGCCGAGCAGGTCTGGGCGGTCCTCCGGGACCCGCGCCTGATGAGTCAGTGGAATCCCCAGTGCGTGTATTGCGATGCCAGCGAGGGCACGATGCGCGTGGGACTGCGGTTCAAGGCCACCATGCACTTCGGCGCCGGACCCGCGCGGCTACTGGATTGCGAAGTGATCGCATGTGAGCCACAGCGAATCCTGACCCTCCGTTTTTCGGGGGAGGCGGCCGGCGGCGCAGACGAGTATGTGGAGGAGACCTATGGGTTCCAGCCGGTCGAAGGAGGCACGAAGGTCCTGCACCAGATCGATTTTTCACACTCCGGCTTGCCGCGGTTTCTCCAGGTCGTGCTCAAGGTGGTTCATCTCGTGGGGCAGCCGCAGGGCAAGTCGCCGCTCGATGGCCTCAAGGAACGGGCCGAAGTGCCCGCGACACGTGGGACGACGGAGAAGCAGCAATGAAGAAGCTGTCCAAGCGACAGTCTTTCGAGGGCCGGGCGGATTGGCGGGCGTGGCTGGCAGCCAATCACACGACGGCGCAGGAGATCTGGCTGGTCATTCGCAAAAAGCACATGGCCAAGGCCGGCCTGACCTATGGGGAGGCCCTGGAAGAAGCGTTGTGCTTCGGCTGGATCGATGGGATTCTCAGGCGGATCGATGATAAGAAGCATACGGTCCGGTTCACCCCGCGACGCAAGAACAGCATCTGGTCCGAGCTGAACAAGAAGCGGGTTGCCCAGTTGATCCAGGAGGGTCGGATGACCGAGACGGGTCTGGCCAAGATCAAAGAGGCCCAGGCGAACGGTCAGTGGGAGAAAGCCACCGTGAGAGAGGATGTGACAACCGTCCCGGCGGAGTTGACGGCAGCGCTGGCCGGCAACGCCCGGGCTCGGGAGAGTTTCGAGAAGCTGGCCCCATCCTATCGCAAGCAGTTCCTCCATTGGATCAGCACCGCCAAGCGGGACCAAACACGCGAGAAGCGGATCAAGACGACGATCAAGTTGCTGGCGGCGAACAGAAGGCTGGGCCTGGAATCGCCCTACAAGGATTGAGTGTCGCGATGCAGCAATATCCGGAACCGACGGTGGGGGCGCTGATCTTCAATGCCGAGGGCAAGCTCTTTCTGATGAACTCGCACAAATGGAAGGGCAAGTGGGTGGTGCCGGGCGGGCACATCGAGCTCGGCGAGCGGATGGAGGATGCCCTGCGCCGCGAGGTGAAGGAAGAGACGAATCTGGACATCCGCGACATCGAGTTCATCTGCTTCCAGGAGTTCATCTACGATGAACGCTTCTGGAAGCGGTGCCATTTCATCTTCTTCGACTACGCCTGCCGGACCGATGCCACGGAGGTGAAGCTCAACGAGGAAGCCGAAGAGTACGCTTGGGTCACCCTGGACGAGGCCCTCACGCTGCCCGTGGAGCACTACACCGCCACAGCGATTCGGGAGTATCTGAAGAAGAAAAGCAATCGCGCCATTCCATCGTAACCGTTGTCAATTGGCCCCGACCAACTGCGGGGTCAGGCCGGCCTGTTGTTTCAACTGGTCGATGTTTGCATCGCGGATGTAGTTGACGACGTTCTGGTAGCCGCGATTGAAGCGAAAGCCCCCCTGGGTCATCTCGGCGATAGCCTGGTCCTTGGTCCAGCCCTGGAAAGCGATGCGGTAGACGGCGCACATCAGGCCCGTGCGGTCGGCGCCGCGCTTGCAGTGCACGAATAAGGGCGCATGACCCGAATCGCCGGCGATTCGCAGAAACTGCACTACGTTATCGTCCTTCACATGAAACGCCGTCATCGGGATGTGCTCGTACGTCAAGCCCAACTCGGCCATCTTGGCCCGGTTGCCGTCGGACTCGCGCAGGTCAATGATGGTGTGGACACCCAGTTCCTTCAGCTCCTGGAGTCCTTCCGTCGTGGGCAGCGCGCCGCGATACAGGTTGTCTGAGACTCTGTACAGGTTTGGCAGACCTTGCACCTGCATCGGCTCGGCCCACTGGGCACAGGCCAGGTTATTCGTCGCCCGCGTCGTGTTCATCGAGGCGAACAGAAGCGGGTTCGGCGCCTGTCGGCAGGCGGAGCCGATTACCGTCAGGAAGATCGTGGCCGCCAGAAGCCCGCGAATCAGCCAAGGTACCACGAATGGTGGGAAACTTCCTGCGATCATTCACACCTCATATCGTTTGTGCTGCAATTTCATCGTGGCGACGTTGCAATGCAAAGACTACCATGCCGGTCGCGCATTTGTTCGGAATTACTCGTCGCCCGCGCGGCCTTTCCCCGATTTCAGATCTTGGGCGAGCAGGACAAGCTGCCGGCCAATGCTGCGGCAGACCCGGACAAACGAGAACTTCACCGGCGTCGGGCGCGCCAACTCGAAGCCGGGGCAGGGCGTGGACGGCAAGGCATCGCCGATGATCTCGATCCGCTGCGGGTCCGAACAGCCGTAGCCGATCTGCCGAGCGGCTTGGAGGATGGGCAGTCGGTCGGGCTCAAGGCCGATGAGCCGGGAGCAGACCACCTCGCAGGCGATCGGGTCGATCCCGCCGATGAGGCAGCCGAGCGGTTTGCTCGGGCCGCGAATCGGGCCTTGCCCGTGCATGGCGACAATCCCATCGATGATCGTTACGGCGGGCCGGAGATATTGACAGACGCCGACGAGCAGCCCGGCAAATCCGCCGGCGGTGTTGCCCTTGCGAAAGTGCCAGAGGGCCTTGCGCTTGCCGCTGACGCAGCCGAACATGTTCTTGACCGCGAAGGTGGCGACCATCTGCTGATGGGTCTTGAATTTCGGCAGGTTGACGATCACATCGGCGTCGAGCGCTGCGGCGCTGATCCCCACCTTCGGCCCACCGGGCGCAAGCCGGCACAGCCTTGGCGCATTCAATTGCCGAATCGGCACCCCCAGCCGGCGCAGCGGCTCGGTCAATCCCAGGACGCGGGCACAGACCGCCGCGGTGGTCCAGGCGGGTGAATCCGCGACGAACGGCCTGGCGCCGTAGTCCTTCAGCAGCCTGGCGGTCTCGAGGATCACCGCCGGATGCGTCTGGGCGGCACTGTGGCGGTGCGAACGCGGGGCGATGAAGTTGGGCTTGAGCAAGACCGTGTCGCCTCGTTTGATGAAAGTCTCGATGCCGCCCAGCAACTCCCACTGCCGGCGCACCGCATCGCCGACCCGGGCCGGCTCGTAGTCCTCACAGCGCACCAGCGCGACCTTAATCATAAAGCGCAAATCCTATCCGTCGCTGACCTGGGTGCAGACCAGGATGTAGACGCGGACGGCGGGTCTTCGCTGCGGCGGCTTGGGCTTGTTCACGTTGAAGAAGAGCGCGTCGGCCGGCTCGTTGAAGAACAGTCCCCCGAGCGTCGTCCGCTCGCCGGTGTAGGTCTCCGGACCCAGGACGAGCAGATCGCCCGGCCCCATCTGGCAGGCGAACGCCGCCGGGTTAAAGGGAAATTCGCGCTGCAACACCCGCGTCTGTAGTTCGGGGATGGCCCCGCTGGTCGGGAGCGTGTATACGGGAAAGCCGACGATCTTGCGGACGCCGCGGGCCCAGGGGATCGGCTGCGCCACGAGCCGCAGGGCCAGGAGGCCCGACCCCACGTGGGCCATCTGCTTCGAGAGATCGGTGGCGACGAAGGTGATGGGCCGCGCGATGGGCAGCTCGGCGATGGGCAGGTCGGTCTTGTCGTTGTCGGCGATGGTTAGTGTCACGGTCGTCACCGGCTGCGCATCTGCCGCCACCAGCAGGTCTTGAATTTTCGGCCACAGCTCCATCTTGCCGTAGAGAAGGCGGAACGAGTTCTCTGAAAAGGCGTTGTAGCTCATCAGCCGGATGGGGGTTGCCGACAGGATCTGCCAGACGGCCTGGAGCTGCTCGACATTATCGGCCGGCATCTCCAGGACATGCACATCGAGGGAGACGGTCACCAGATACACGGGCGGCGCTGCGCGGTCGCGCGGCGGGGCGGCAATCTCCCCGATCTTCTCGCCTTGCCAGATCAGGCTCGACCGCTTGGGTTCGGTCGGGCAGCCGGCTGCGCCGAGAACCAGACCAAGGACCGAGGCCACAACCAGGGAGAAGCGAATCATACTTATAGAATAGCGTTTTCGCCGCCTCTTGTCAATGTCGGGCCGGACCCGAGGCCGGTGAGCCAGAACGGTGCGGCCACGGCCTCCGCCACGGGATTGGTGGCTTTGACGCGGTGGACATTGCCCGATGGAAATGGTATGCTATGGGACGACATATAGAAGGAATCGCGTTGGGGCTTTGGCCGCCGGGGGGCGGCTGCCAGCATCCGACGTGGTGAGGGTCGAGGAGGATCAAACCGCCGCACCACCCGCTCACGGGCGGCTGGCCGTGCCGACAGAACTCTTTGGAAAGGATGGGAAGATGAACGTGCGAAGTGTGGCAATCTGTGCCGGTGGGCTGCTCTTGCTGGGGTGGGGCATCGCATCTGCCGATAGCGTCACGTGGATCTCCGGCAGCTTGCCCCTGAAGGAGTGGAGCATCGATCCGGCCCATCCGACGCCCACGGATGTCATTCAGTTCTCGGGTCCGACCACGGTCTACTCCAACTCGTGCCTGGGGGAGCGGAGCCTGGGCGGCACGCCGCAGCTTCTGATCGATACCAAGGCCAAAGTCATCACGCTGTGGTTCAAGGGGCCTGTCCCGCAGGTGTGCACCATGATTTACAGCCCGGTGGCGGGTCTCAAGGGCGACTTCGGCCCGTTACCGGCGGGAGATTGGACGTTCACCTGTCCTTCGCGGGACGTGGGCTTCGAGATCCACTTCACCGTCCAGGAGAAGTTTGCCTTCCACGTGGATGCCGATGCGCCGGGTCCGATCCATGATGGCCGAACCTGGGCCACGGCCATGCTCACTCTTCAGGATGCTCTGGCGGTCGCCAGTAGCGGCGCTGAGATTCTCATGGCGGAAGGCGTCTACCAGCCGGACCAGGGCGGCGGCGCTACGGCCGGCAGCCGCGAGGCGACCTTCATGCTCAAGCCGGGCGTGACGATCCGGGGCGGCTTTCCCGGGTACGGCCTGCCCCAGCCGGATGCACGCAACCCGGCCGCTTACGTAACGATCCTCAGCGGGGACTTGAAGAGCGACGACCAATGGGGAAACCTGAATCTGACGGACAACAGCTATCACGTCGTGACGGGCCCGGCGGATGGGCTGCCGGCTTTGCTGGATGGCGTCACGATCACCGGCGGCAACGCCGACGGCACCTACCCGAACCACTATGGCGGCGGGCTCTACAACCCGGATGGGAAGTTGCAGGCCATCAACTGCACGTTCCGGGCCAATACCGGCGTCTGGGGCGGCGCCCTGATGAATTTCGGCCCCTCGGTCGTCCTGGTCAACTGCCAACTTATCGGCAACCGGGCCTTGATGCTCGGCGGCGGCCTGTATAACTACGAAGGCGCGGCCACGCTGACCAACTGCCGGCTGACAGGCAATACGGCGGAATACGCCGAAACCACCGGCGGCGCCGCGATCTACAATCTTAACGGCAACCTCACGGTGCTCGACTGCACCAGCGCCGATAATGACTCGCCCACCGGCAGGGCCATTGCCAGTTTCAGTTGGGCCCCGGGCGTCAAGGTGAAGGTCGCCAACAGCATTCTGTACAACGGCGGTAATGAGCTCTGGAGCAACGTGCGCGAGGCGGTCGAAGTCACCTACAGCGATGTGCAGGGCGGCTGGACCGGTGCGGGCAATATCAGCACGGACCCGCAATTCACGCGGCTGGGCACGCGCAATCTGGAGGGCGAGTGGATCGACGGGGATTACCGGCTCAAGACCGGCTCGCCGGCCATCGATGCCGGCAGCAATGCGGCACTGCCGGCCGATAGCCTTGATTCGAATGCGGACGGCAATGTCACCGAGTCGCTGCCGTCCGATCTGGACCAGGAGGCCCGCGTCGAGGGGACGCGCGTGGATATGGGGGCCTACGAGCAGCCTGGCCAGAAGCCCACCCCCACCCCGGCGGTGGATCTGACGGTGATGGTAGGCGACAGCTACGTCACACTCCACCCCGATCCCAGTGCCTCGAGTTCGTCGAATGCCTTCAGCGCGACTGTCGACGTCGATATCGAGCTGGACTTCCGGGGCAAGCTCACCGTGGTGGCCACTGCGACATCTGCGGCCGAGGGAAAGTGGACGGCTTGGGTCGAGCCGGACATCATCGGCCCCGGTCCCGCCACGGTCACCCTCACGATCAAGGTGGAGAACCTGAACCTGGCGGCCCTGCCCGGCGGCGCCCAAAACGTGCAGGTGGCCGAAGTGGAGTTCTTCGTAGCGCCTCTGTAGAACCGACTTTTCCTGATCTGCAAAGGAATGAGGAAGGGTCCGGCCATGGTCCACAGCCCGCGCCGGACCCTTATTTGTTCCCCCGGAAAATACCGAAAATTAGGGATTATGCTTACTTGACATGGATGCCTCCGGTCCTTACTTTTGCGGTCTGAAAAAGAGGCCAAACGCAAGAAGGCGCGCTTGGAAATCCAAATATGGGGGTAGGCCCCGAACGCCGTGAAGCGCTTTGGGGAGCCCGTGTGTGATTCTATGTCACGCGACGGCGCGGATCCTGCCACGCGACATTTCGCGTTGGGGGGCCCCGAGCCCGAGCCGAAAGGCGGATAGCTGTGTGGGCTATCCGCAGCCAGGTTGATCGGTCTGTCTACTTCCGGGGGAGATGCAATGATCTGGACAAGACAACTCCGAGGCTTCTCATGGATGGTTCTGGCACTTGTGATTCCCTGTAGCTGGTGTGACCCACTGGCGGCGGCGCCGTACTCCGGCGGGGACGGTACGGCCCAGACCCCGTACCTGCTCAGCACGGCGGAGGATGTCGCGACGCTGGCCGCCACTCAGGCCGACTGGGACAAATGGTTCATCCTGACGGGGGACATCGATCTGAAGTCCACGCCGCTGGCCAAGCCAATCGGGAGCCGCCCGGCACCGTTCACGGGCGTCTTTGACGGCGGCCGTCACAGCATTCGGGGCCTGACGGTGAACGACACCACCGTTCTCAATGCCCCCTTTGGGTTGTTCGGTGTCGTGGGTCTGCCGGGCGTCATCGAGCGGCTGCGGCTGATCGCCCCTTCGATCCAGGCCATCGGCAGCGGCAGTACCGGCGCCCTGGTCGGCGAAGTGGCCAAAGGCGCCACCATCCAGCAATGCAGCGTGGAAGGGGGGTCGGTGTCCACGCCCGCCTCGAATACGGTGGGCGGGCTGGTGGGAGACAACGGCGGGACCATTCGGGAATGTTTCTCCACCACCAGCGTCACCGCCCTGGGACTGGCCGGTGCCCTGCTCGGTCGCAATACGGGCCTGGCGGAGAATTGCAGTGCCGCGGCGGCGGTCACGACCCTGAAAGTCGGCACCGGCACGGCCGCCGCGGGTCTCTCCGGCGCGGATGTGGGGGGCACCATTCGGTTCTGCCTCGCCCTCAGTCCCAGCCTTACCGGGGCGCGGGCTGGCGGATTGGTCGGGTACGCTTCCCCCACGACGACCATCATCAACAGCATCTGCAACAAGGTCGCGGCCAGGGCGGTGGAGAACTGGCCCGCGGACGTGCCGGGGTCCGCGTGGACCGAGGACCAGAGCAATTTGACGAGCAGCGCATTCTTCACCGCGCAGGGCTGGGACCTGCGGGGGGTCTGGTTCATGGATGCCGGCGGTTCGCTGCGACTGCGGTGGGTCAGCAGCGGTCTCACGGCGGTCGTCAAAGGCCCGAGCGACACGGTTCAGCCCGACCCCGGGACCGGCCTGGCGCGCATCACCCTGGATGGCACGGAATCCAACGACCCGGATGGAAACAAGCTGCAGTACAACTGGAAGTGTCTGACGTCCGGCGGTGAGCCGACGGGCATCGCGATCGAGCCGGTCGCCAATCCCACAGTCAATCTGCCCGCCGGCACCTATCGCATCGAGCTGACCGTCAACAACGGCCAAGCCGATTCCGCGCCGGCGACGCTGACCTTCACGGTCGGAAGCGCCACCTCCAAGGGCCTCCCCACGGCGCTGATCCAAGGGCCCACCGGCGTCGTGCGGCCGGACCCGGCGACCGGGCTGGCGCAGATCACCCTGGACGGCTCCTCCTCCACCGATCCCGACAAGAAATCACTCCAATACGACTGGAAATGCCTGACCGCGAGCGGGGGAGCGACGGGCATCACGATCCCTCCGATGGCCAGCCCCACGCTCAGCCTGCGCAGCGGAAGCTATCGGATCGAGCTGACGGTCAGCAACGGCGCGGTGAACTCGGCGCCCGCTGCTCTCGCGGTCTCGGTCAATGCCGCTCCGACCGCCGCGATCAAGGCGCCGAACGGGAGCGTTGCACCCGATGCGGCGACCGGACTGGCCCGAATCGTTTTGGACGGCTCCGGCTCGAGCGATCCGGATAAGGATGCCCTCCAGTACCGCTGGCAGTGCCTGACGTCCAGCGGCGGCGCGACAGGTGTCGCCATCGATCCCGTGGCCAATCCCGTGGTCAATCTGCGGGCCGGGACCTACCGGATCGAGCTTACGGTCAACGACGGGGCGGGGGATTCCGCGCCCTCCGCTGTGACGTTGACTGTCGGTGGTCGCGTCAACACGCCTCCCACCGCCGCGATC
>JAMCWO010000245.1 GCA_023481165.1 Planctomycetota bacterium
CACAACTGAATACTATGGGCGAAGCCTTTGTCCGGCTGGCCCTGCCGATGTTGGTTTCCTCAACAGCCTTGGCCGCTTTGGTCCTGCTGGTCGAGTTCGTCCTGCGGGCCAGGGTCCGTGCCGGCCTGCGGTATTGGCTGGTCACATGCGTGCTGGCTTATCTGGTACTAACTCCCTTGCTCTCACTCAGTCCTCCTTCTACCCATTGGCCCTCTGGCACTGCTGCGTATGCGAGTCCTCTACCTGCGCCAGCGAGCCACCCCGGGACTCTCACAGGCGACACAGCGCCTGGGGAGACCGGAACCGCTCCCCTATCCCGGCCTGCCACCGGAGATGCCCAGACCACACTGGCTGGGGTAGGGGAGCAACCATGTACTCTGACCTGGCAGGGAGTGGCCTTTCTGTTCTGGCTGGCCGGCGCCACGATCATGGGCGTCGTGCTGACCTGCCGGGCGCTGGCCGCCTGCAAACAGGTCGACAAAACACTGGCGGCCAATCACTTGATGAATGACATCCTCGCCTACTGCCGCAAACGCATGGGCGTCCAGGGACCGGTTCGCCTGCGTATCGGCGAGGAAGGGACGGCACCCGTCGTCTGCGGCCTGGTCAGCCCGGTGATCGTTGTGCCGCGCAACCTGGCGCCGACGCTCGGCTCACGGCACCTGCGGGACGTGTTGTTCCACGAGTTGGCCCACGTCAAACGGCACGATCTCTGGGTGAACCTGGCACAGAACGTCCTCCAAGTCCTGTACTTCTACAATCCTCTCCTTCTGGTCATCAACGCCGTCATTCGGCGGCTGCGAGAAGAAGCGACGGACGAGACGGTCCTCGACACCATCGGCGACACGGACCACGCCTATGCCGATCGTCTGGCCGAGGTCGCGACCTTGGCCACCAAACCCCCAGCCCCCAGCCTCAACCTCGTCGGCGTCGCCTGACAGACCATGCTCAGACGTGCCCCTTGGCCGGGTCAAAAACTCTGAAGATGCCTTGTTACAGGATTGCCGTAGACACCCCGGATACATTTCGCTTCTGATTTCGCCTGCATTTCTGTTGAAAAGCGGTTGGCGGTCTGGTAGAAAGTCTCGGACGTTTTGGCTGGGTGCACGGGCCCCCCAAAGGCGAGATATCCCCTCTGGGGGCCTCATGGAAGGCTGGCATGGCGGTTCAGTTTGTTCTGGGACGGAGCGGGACGGGCAAGACGAGCTATTGTGTTCGGGCGCTGGCTGATGCGCTGCTGGAGCCGTCCGAACAGCCGCTGCTATTCCTCGTGCCGGAACAGGCGACCTACCAGGCGGAACGGGCGATCCTGTCCGACCCACGGATCGGAGGCTATCACCGGCTGCATATCCTCTCCTTTGACCGGCTGCAATTCCTGCTATTGGGCAAGAATACGGCCCGGCCCGCCATCTCCCGGATCGGCCGGCAGATGATTGTTCACAAGATCCTCCGCGACAATTTGGACAACCTGCGGATCTTCGGCTCCTCAGCCCTGCTGCCCGGCTTCGCCCGCGAGATGGCCGCCACGATCACGGAACTGCACCAGTACGCGAAGAATACGGAAGACATCGACACACTGCTTAAGTACCTGGAGGGTAGAGGACAGAAGGCAGAGGACGGAGGTCAGAGGACGGAAGACGGCAACCTCTTCCGTCCGCAATCGTCAGGGCCCGGCCGCCTCTCGGCCCTGAAGTTCGCCGACATCGCCCTGGTCTTTCGCCGGTACAGCGAGGCCCTGCAGGATAAGTTCGTCGACCCGGATGCCCAGATCACGAGTGCATGTAAGGCGGTCGCCAAGGCTGATTTCATCAAGGGGGCTCGCCTGTGGGTGGATGGATTCGCCTCTTTCACCGGCGGCGAGATGGCCCTGCTCACAGAGCTACTTAAGACCGTCGAGCAGGCCCATCTGGCGTTATGCGTCGATCCGGGGGATGTAGGGATTGGCGTGCCGGACTCGGGTGAAGCCACGCGGGCCGGCCTGTTTGAGCCGACCGCACGTACGTACCGGGACATGCTCGAACGGCTCGCGGAGGCCAAGGTCAAAGTGGTCAAGCCCCTGATCCTCAGTCAGGTGCCGCGCTTTCGTGACTGCCCTGCGCTGGCGCACGTGGAGCAGAACATTTTCCGCCTGGGCGCGAGCCAGGCGAAGACAGGGGGGGCTATCCGTCTGGTGGCGGCCCCGAGCCTGCGGCTGGAGATTCAGGCAGTGGCGCGACAGATCCTCGGGCTGGTCAAGGAAGAAGGCTACCGGTATCGCGATATTGCTGTCGTCGCCTCCGACCTGAGCCGCTATGAGCAGTACGTCCGGGCCTACTTCGAGGACTATGGCGTCCCGTTCTTCATCGACAAGCGTAAGCCGCTCAACCAGCACCCTGTGGTCGAACTGATCTGTGCGGCCCTCCAGGCGGTGACGAAGGGGCTGGCGTACGCCGATGTCTTCGCCTATCTCAAGACCGACCTGGTCCCGATGAACAGGTCCCAGATCGATGCCCTGGAGAATTACTGTCTGGCCTTCGGCGTGGATGGGAGGGACTGGGCTGCCGCCAGGTCTGCCCCGGACTCGTCGAATGGGGGCGGGCGGCTCGACGTTGTCGAGGCGCCGTCCGTAGGGTGGGCTGTGCCCACCATTCCTAAGAACGGAAAAGACGTGGTGGGCACAGCCCACCCTGCGTCCATGCCGGACAGGGACATGCGTGACCGTACCCGCGCGGCACCGTGGCACTTTCAGGGCAAGGACGACCAAGAGTTCGACGAGGACCAGATCAACCGCATTCGCGATGAGGCGATTGGGCCGCTGCTGGCATTGAGACAGGCCCTGTGCCCGGACGGCGACCTCCGGAGGCGGCTGACTTCCAGCGAGTTCACCCGTGTCATTTTCGCGTTCCTGGACCGGCTGCACGTGCGAAAGACCATCAATCAATGGGTGGCAGAGGCACACGAGAGCGGCGATCTCACCACCGCGGATGAGCATCGGCAGTTCTTCGATACATTCGTCGACATCTTCGATGCCCTGGTCGAGATCTTCGAACACCAGGAAATGACAGCCCAGGACTACTTCGGCCTCTTGGCCTCGGCTTTCTCGCAGATGACGCTGGCGTTCATCCCGCCGAAGCTCGACCAGGTACTTGTCGGGTCGATCGAGCGCAGCCGTCATCCGAATCTCAAGGCAGTCTTCCTGCTTGGGGCCACACAAAAGCAGTTTCCGATCCCGCTGGCCAGTTCCGGCGTCTTGAGCGATGAGGACCGCGATGCAGCGGAGACCGCCGAGTTCCACCTCGCCCCATCGTCCACGCAATCGTTGACCGACCGCCAATACCTGGCCTACATTGCCTTCACGCGACCCTCCAAGTTTATGTGCATCAGCTACCCCTGTATCGATGAGAAGGGTAGCCCCATTATGCGGTCGCATTTCATCGATGAGCTTCAGTCGCTGTTCGAAGATTTGGGCGAAGAGTACGCGGCCGACGACCTGCTGAAGCTCGGCGAGATCCAGAACACTTCCGAGCTTAGCGAACTTCTCTGCGGCCGATTAGGTCGGGATGTGTTCCTCCCGGCGGGCGGCTCCGACGATGGACTGGCGGGATTACTCCGGACCATGCAGACGGATGGCGAATATCAGCCGCAGGCCCGGCGAATCATCTCGGCTCTGAGCTATGAAAACCGGGCTGTTCTGGAGCCCGGTGTTGCCACAGAATTGTTCGGCCATTACCTGCACGCCTCGGCGACGCGGCTGGAGGCTTTTGCTGCCTGTCCGTACCGGTATTTCGCGAAATATGTGCTCGACTTGAAGCCGCGGCGCGAGTTCAAACTGGAACCCCTGGACCTGGGCCGATTCTATCACGCCGCCCTGGATTCGTTTCAGAAGCGGCTGACGGAAGAGAAGATGGATCTGGCCCAGACTGAAAGCGATTGTCTCGTACAGGTTCTGCATGAGGAAGTCGCCGCATGGGCGGAGAAGGACCCGTTCCTCGCGCAATTCGTTCGGCGCTCTGCGCACAATGCCTTTGTCCTCGAGAGTGCCGGGCGGGTCCTGGAGGAGTGCGTATTGGGGGTCCGCCAAATGGTGCGGGCGGGGTCGTTCCGGCCGGTGCTGTCGGAAGTGGGATTCGGGCGCCCGCAGAATGAGGCGGGGCGGCTGGGGCGCTTCGAGTTGCCCCTGCCGGGCGGCCGGGTCCTGTCACTCGACGGCAAGATCGACCGGCTGGATGTGGCGCAGATCGATGGCCGGAACGTGGCTCTGATTCTTGATTATAAGCGGAGCCGATCCAGCGCCTTGTTCGATTGGGGCGGCTTCTACCACGGACTGGATGTCCAACTGGCGATTTACATGCTGGCCGTGCATCATTGCGGCGCGGGGATTGCCGACGAAGTGGCGGGAGCGCTTTGCGTGCCGATCGAGACGACGCCGGCGAGTACGACCCTGGCCGAATTGGCGGACGAAGAGAAGCCGCGCAAGTTTCCTTATAAGGCCGGCGGCGTCCTCAACGGCGCTTATTGGCAGTACCTGGACACTAATGCGGCGAAGGATAGCGTGTACTACAACTTCTACGTCAAGAAGGACGGCGATCCCTACGGGAAATACGAGACCAGCAACATCCTGATGCCGGTTCACTTCGCCCGGCTGTTGGACTGGGCCAGGGACAACCTTATTCGGTTAGCGATGGAGATCGTCTCGGGCAGAATCGAACTGCGGCCGTACCATTGTCGCAGCGAGCGCGGCTGCACGTTCTGCGACTACATGGGTGTTTGCCACTTCGACTGGCAGATCAACGACTACAACTTCCTGCCGCCCATGAAGAAACCCGACCTGATCGCGAGGTTCGAGAGCAGATGACGGAAAAGCGTGTCCATTGGACCGAGCAGCAGAAGCAGGCGATTCTGGCCCGCGGCAGCAACGTGTTCGTCACCGCCTCCGCCGGGACAGGCAAGACCGCCGTCCTCTCCGGGCGGTGTGTCAGCCTCGTCTCGGACGCCGCCCTCGGCCCGGATGTGCTGAATATGCTCGTGCTGACCTTCACGGAGGCGGCGGCGGAGCAGATGCACGCCCGCATCGCCCGGCAACTGCGCGAGGCATACCAGCAGACGCGCGACACGCGCCTGCTCCGCCAACTCGTCCTGCTCCAGGGCGCCAACATCAGCACGATCCACTCGTTCTGCAAACGGATCATCACGGAGCACTTCCACAAGCTCTCTCTGGATCCCTCGTTCCGGGTGATCGACGCGGATGAGGCCATGCTGCTCAAAGCCGAGACGCTCGAAGAAACCATCGAATGGGCCTGGCGGCAGGACCATCTGGTCCAGGGAATGCACGAGCTCTTGCAGCGCCGGGACCTGCGCGGTAGCGACGGCTTTCTCGGCGGCGTCATCCGGCTCAGCGAGTTCCTCGAAGGCGTGGTTAGTCCGGACCGCTGGTGCGACCGGGCGCGCTTCCTGGCGGAGCAGATGGAGCCACTGGGCAGCGAGTTGGGCGGCAAGCAGCAGCAGATCATCAAGGAGCGACTGGACACAATCCTCGCCCAGCTGCGCGTGGCCAGGAGGATCTACGAAGACGAAGTCCCGGATGGCGACTGGGGCGACAAGATGGAGGAGAACTTGATCGAGCCGATCACGGCCTGCCTGGACCAGTTGCACGCGCAGAACTGGCGCGGTTGCGCTGCGGGGATTCGCGGCTTTGTCAAACCGCGACTCAGCACGCCCAAAGGATTGCCGGAGGCGACGACAAAGGTCCTCAAAGATCTCCAGAAGAAAGCGGTCGAAGCGTTCGTGAGCCTCAATGACCTGGCGCTCCTGAATCCGAGCTATCTCGACCTGGTGGGACGCTCCACGAGCCGGCAAACGCGCATCCTTATCGAGCTGGTCCAGCAATTCAACCAGCTCTATACCCAGCGCAAGCACAACCTCAACGGCCTGGATTTTGCCGACCTGGAACGCTGTATGCTGAAGCTGCTGACGACCGAGGATGGCTACGGCGAGCGACTCCGTCCCTCCGAGACCGGCCTGGCCCTGCGCCGGCGGTTCCAGTACATCTTCGTGGATGAGTACCAGGACATCAACCCGGTGCAGCAGGCGATCCTCGATGCCCTCAGTTCGGGCAACAACATCTTCGTCGTGGGCGATGTCAAGCAGAGCATCTATGCCTGGCGCGGAGCCGAGCCGGCGATCTTCCTCGACCGCCTCCGTCCGGCCTCGCCCGACTCGAAAGACCTCGCGCATGGCTTCCGCGTGGACCTCAACTACAACTTCCGCTCGGTCAAGGGCATTCTGGACTTCGTCAACAAGGTCTTCGGACGGATCATGACCCGCGCGGTCGCCCACATCGACTACGATGAGGCCTCCATGCTGCGACCGGCGCCCAAAGCCGACCAGACGACAGAGGACGGAGGACGGAAGACGGAGGACGGTCCTGTCCCGAGTCCGATTGTGGAGTTGCACATCCTTGATGAGAAAGGCAACAATCGAGGTACGCCGGATGAGGAGGACGGAGAGTCGAGACCGGAGGACGGAGAACAGAAGATAGAGGGCGACTCGGCTGCAAATCCGCAATCGGAGGGTTTGGCTCTTATCAATGCGCGCCAGCGCCAGGCGGCATTGATCGCCCGGCGGATTCGAGAAATCGTGGGGGTAGAGACCGGCCGGGCCGAGTTCCAGGTCCAGGATCGCCAGACGGGCGATTATCGCGATGTGCAATATCGGGACCTCGTGATCCTGATGCGGTCACTGGCCAAGAAGGCGAATGACTACGTGGAGATTCTGCGGCTGGCCGGCATCCCGGTGAACTGCGAGGCGACGGCCGGGTACTTCGAGGCGACAGAGGTCCGCGATATGATCTCCCTGTTGAAGGTCCTCGATAATCCGCAGCGGGACATTGAGTTAGCCACCGTCTTGCGCAGCGCCTTCTTTCATGTCAGCGACACAGAACTGGCACAGATTCGGCTGTACGGCAAGGAGAAGTCGGAGCACGCGAGTTTCCACGCCTGTGCCGCGGGGTACGTGGAGGATGGACCCGACGATCATTTGAGGGACAAGCTCAAGCAGGTATTCGCACAGTTGGAGCAGTGGCGGAGCCTCGCCCGCCGGGGTCATCTGGCCAGCCTGATCTGGCGGATCTACCGCCAAAGCGGCTTCCTGGCGTTTGTCTCCGCGCTGCCAAACGGGCAGGCCCGCAAGGCCAACTTGCTGCGGTTGCACGACCGCGCGGTCCAGTTCGAGGGCTTTGCCAGCAACACGGGCATTGCCTCGCTCACCCGGTTCGTGGATTTCCTCGAACGCCTCCAGGAAGCGGGGCAGGACTGGGCGCCGGCTCAGCCGGGCAGTGCTGCGGGCAACGCCGTCCGTATCCTCAGCGTCCATAAAAGCAAGGGGCTCGAATTCCCGGTCGTCTTCCTCGCGGAGCTTGAGACTCAGTTCAACACGCGGGATATTCATGCGGATCTGATCGCCGATTCGGACGATGCCATCGGGTTGCAGGTGATCGAGCCGCGCTCCAATACGAAACTGCGCTCGCTCGGCCATGAGGTAATCGGCGAAAAGAGGCTGGCAACGACGCTGGCCGAAGAGATGCGGATTCTGTACGTCGCGACCACGCGGGCCCGCGAGCGCCTGATCCTGACCGCCGGGCAGAAACACACCGACTGCGGCAAGATTCTCGCGAATGGTCTGCTGCTCGGCGGCGACACTATCCCGGCTTGGCTCCTCAAGCCCTGCAAACATGCGCTGGAGTGGGTCCTGTACGGATTGTGCGACCAGCGCATCCTGCACCAGGCGTTCGGGACCGATCTGGTGGACAACACTCGGGATCAGAGGTTATTCGGTTTTCGCCTCTACGGCGAGAATGAACTGAAGGACCTGTCCCGATTCGTTTTGACCTTGCGGACGAGCAAAGCCAAGTCCGTATTCTTCACCCGAAAGAAGACATCGGCCGACGAAGATGGCCGCAGAATGCTTACCCAGGTCAAGGCCATGCTGAGCCACAAATATGCCTTTGCCCCCGCGGTGCAACTGGCCGCCAAGAGCTCGGTGACCAAGCTGACGCACCAGGACGACATGTTCGCCCAACGGGACTACTCGGAGGCCCTGGACCGCCAGCCCGTAGCACTGGCGGCCTCCTCGCAGAAGGCGATGCCGGAGGCTCGCGCGGGACGGCTGGCAGGCACGGCGGCTCACCTGGTGATCTCGACGCTCGATTTGAAGAAACCGGTCACGTTGAGCGTGATTGAGAAGACAAGGGATCGACTGGTCAAAGAGGGGGCTATCCCGGGGAGTATCGCCGAGAGCATCGATACGGAGGCCATCCTGGCGTTCTTCGAAAGCAAGCTCGGCTCTCTCGTGTGCGATAAACGCAACACCGTCTGGCAGGAGTGGCCGTTCACGTTCGGTCTACCGGCGAGCGAACCGGTTCGTAGTGCGCCCGTAAGGGTATCTGACGAAACGCCTCACGGCGTCGCTACAAACGAGAAAGAGACCGTCGTGGTCCAGGGTCTGATCGATCTGCTCGTGCGGACACCCGAGGGACTCCTCGTGATTGACTTCAAAACAGATCGGGTGTCGGGCGATGAGGTGCGCAGACGGGCCGAGGTCTATCGCGGGCAACTGGAGTTGTACGCCCGGGCGGCGGCGGCCATCTGTCGGGAGAAAGTCCTTGCACAGTGGTTGTACTTCCTTGCCCCGCGCCAAGCTGTGGAGGTGTGAGCCATGAACGTGTCCAAATTCGGCAAGAAGCTGGCGGTGCCGTCCGGCATCGGCCAGTTGATGGACGATCTCGGGGCGGCCCAGTCCCAAGGGCAGGAAGTGCTCATGCTCGGGGGCGGAAATCCCGCCCATATCCCGGAAGTACATCGTCGCCTGCGCCAGAGCCTGGCCGCGCTGCTGGCCGATGGCAACCGGTTCGAGCATGCCGTAGGGACCTACGGCCCGCCGGAGGGGAGCGCGGAATTCCTCGAGGCGGTTGCCCATCTGCTGCGGGGCCGGTTCGGCTGGGACATCGGCCGGCATAACATCGCCCTGACCAATGGCAGCCAACTGGCGTTCTTCATCCTCTTCAACCTTTTCGCCGGCGACTACGAGGATGGGACGAAGAAGAAGATTCTCCTTCCTGTCATCCCGGAGTACATCGGCTATTGCGACGTGGGCCTGACCCACGATTTCTTCGCGGCCCGGAGGCCCACGATCGAGTTCATCGACGAATACATGTTCAAGTACCACATCGACTTCGACCGGCTCGAAGTCGCGGCGGATATCGGCGCCATCTGCGTCTCCCGACCCACGAATCCGACCGGCAACGTCCTGACGAATGCGGAGATGGAACGGCTCAATGAACTTGCCCAGACCAAGGGGATTCCGCTGATCATCGACAGCGCGTACGGAATGCCGTTTCCGAACATCGTTTTCATTGAGGCCCGGCCGCTATGGAACGAGAACACGATCGTCTGCATGAGCCTCTCCAAGGTGGGCCTGCCCGGCGTACGGACCGGCCTCGTGATCGCTCGTCCCCAGATCATTGAAATGGTGGCCCGAGTCAACGCCGTAACGAGCCTGGCGCCCAACGGCGTCGGCCCGGCCCTTCTGACCGACCTGGTTCATTCGGGTCGGATCATTGATCTCGCCCACGAGGTGATCCAGCCGTTCTACCGCTGCAAAATGCAGGAGGTTGTGAGACAGATCCATGAGTATTTCGACGGGATCGATTACCGGGTCCACCAGCCGGAAGGCGCGTTCTTCGTGTGGCTGTGGTTCCGAAACCTGCCGATCACAAGTCAGCAACTGTATGAGCGGCTCAAGCAGCGGCACGTCCTTGTCGTCCCCGGCCAGCACTTCTTCCCCGGCCTGACGGAGCCGTGGTCCCATACGAACGAGTGCCTCCGCGTCAACTATGCGCAGGACCCCGAAGTCGTTTCGGCGGGCATTCAGATTATCGCCGAGGAAGTCAAACGTGCGTACGACGCCGGTTGACCCTTAGCATCAGGGATGGACCTGCTCTTTTGGCGCCTCGGCTTTGGCAGGTCCCTTGATTGCTGCATCAAGGATCTTGCGTTTATCCGTCATCCATTTGTTCGCGCGGTAGTTGAATGGCGAGGCGATAACTCGGTCCGAGGTGATACGGAAGACGGTGAACTCACCGGCAGATTTCGGCGCGGGGGAGGGGAGTTGGACGAAGGGGATGCCCCGATAGTAGTTGACCGTCGCCTTGTGATAGTGCCCGCCCAGGACCAGGATCACGTGGGCCTCGCCGAAGGCGTCCACGAACTGGTCCCGGTTGGTGATTGCCTCGAAGCATAGATGGGTGGCAACAACCACGGGCTTGCCCTCGGCGATCTTGGCCAGTGCCTGACGCAGGTAGTCCAAGGCCTCCTTCGTGATCGGCTGCGCCGGGTCGTTCAGTTTCTCATCGTACTCCGAGAACAGGGCGATGAAGCAGACGCCGCCTTTCTCGAATGTGTACCGCAGGGCCCCGTGACGCTGCCGGAGCCAGTTGAGAACAGTGTCACTGGGCGATAGGCCGCCGAGGTCATGGTTGCCGGCGATGTCGTAGCTGGAGAACTTGAGTCGTTTCGTGATGAGCTGCTCATAGGTATCCAGCGCCGCCCGGCTGGGCCACTCGCTGATGTCCCCCATATTGAATACGAAGGCGGGCTTCTCGACCGTGCCGCCGATGGCCTCCGGGTAGGGCCTTCCGGGGAGGGCGTTCATCGCCTCGATCGCGGGGATCAGGTGCTGGCCGTCGCCGTCGGCCTGGATGTGCTGGTCCGACCAGCCGAAGAAGGTCAGGGCCGTTGACTGGTCGGGGGCGTTCTCGGCACAATAACCGGAAGATGAGAACGAAACACTCAGTAGAACAATCGTTACAGAGCACGCGCGACGTACCATCGGATTTCTCCTGTTTTCCAAGCTCGTGCGTGCCAAGAATAACAACTCTACGCCGCGAGGAAAAGCGTGCGAGAATTTTCTTTGCGGTACTTGTTGAGCGCGGGGGTGTCGGTTGTATAATGACCCGCTTGCGTAGACCGCAGAGGTGTCAAGCGGGTCCCCGAACGCTGTGTGACGCATGGAGGACCCTTTCAGGCAGATGGGCGGGTTGGACTGTGTGGACCGCTCGGTTAGTATGGAGATGAATGAATATGGCAAGTGCACCCAAGGCAAACGCCGTGGTCGGGCAGTCCGGCGGGCCCACGGCGGTGATCAACGCCTCGTTGGTCGGAGTCATCGAAGAGGCAAAGAAGCACCCGGAGATTCAGACGATCTATGGCGCCGTGCACGCGGTGGCCGGCATGGTCAAGGACGAGTTCATCGATCTGGGCAAGCTCTCGCGCGAGACGCTGGAAACCGTGGCGGTCTCGCCATCGTCGGCGCTCGGCACGAGCCGGGACAAGCCCGATGCCGCGTACTGCCGCCGGATCCTCGCGATCTTCAAGAAACGCGATATCCGGTACTTCTTCTACCTCGGCGGCAACGATTCGGCGAATACGGCCTTCATCCTCAGCACCGTGGCCCAGGAGGCCGACTACAACATGTGCGCATTCCACGTGCCCAAGACGGTGGACAACGACCTGCTTGTGACGGACCACTGCCCGGGTTACGGCAGCGCCGCGAAGTTCGTCGCCTGCGCCTTGATCGGTGACGACCTGGACAACCGGGCCTTGCCCGGCGTGAAGATCGATGTGATCATGGGTCGCAACGCCGGCTTTCTGACGGCCGCCGCTGCCTTGGGGCGCAAGCGCGACGACGATGGCCCGCACCTGGTCTATGTGCCGGAGCGGCCCGTCTCGATCGGCAAGTTCCTCGGCGACGTCGAAGCGGTCTACAAGAAGCTCGGCCGGGCCGTGATCGCCGTCAGTGAGGGCATCTGTGACGCCGACGGCGAGACCTGGGCCAAGAAGATCGCCCAGACGGCGGAGAAGGACCCGCACGGCAATATCCAACTCTCCGGCACCGGGGCCCTGGCCGATTTCCTGGCGGCCCAGGTGAAGAACAACCTCAATATCAAGCGCGTCCGCGCGGACACGTTCGGCTACTTGCAGCGGAGCTTCCCCGGCTTCCAATCGCCGGTGGCCGCCGACGAGGCCCGGCGCTGCGGCCGTGCGGCGGTCCAGTACACCATGAAGGAGGCCTGCGGCTCCGTGGCGATCAAGCGGACCGGCAGCGGGAAGAACTACGGGATCGAACTGTTCCGTACGGAGTTGAAGAACGTGGCGGAGAAGACCAAGTCGATGCCGGAGGAGTTCGTCAACGCCGATGGCAACGGCGTCACCGATAAGTTCATTGAGTACGCCATGCCCCTGGTCGGGCAACTGCCCCAAACGGAGTATCTCGCCGGCTATCCCAGAGCCTGATTCCTTCCGTGATCTTTCTCAGGCCCCGTCCGTGCATGAACTTCAATGCACGGCCGAGGCCTTTTGCTTGCGCGCCATGTCTACGCTCGCGTGGACATGGCCCCGCATACGGGACACAGGACGTCTATCGAGCATATTTCCGGCGGGCGGGCTCGTCCAGGAGCCGGATCTGCTGGAGGACCAGGCCGTAATGACTGCCGGGGGGCTTCTCCCGCATTATAGCGCCGCGCCAGTCTTTGGCGAAGTTGCCGGAATAGCACAGCCAGGCGGTCCGGCCGTCGGCGCTGATGAACTTCGTCGGGATGTTGAGGAAATAGCCCTGCTCGCCGAAGTCCTTCATGTAGGTCACGAGCCGCCAGGGGCCGGTGATCTCGTTCGCTTCGAGGATGTAGGAACTCATCTTGGCGCACGTGGGCCAGCCATCGGTGACACACATGAGGTACTTCTTCAGCGGGGCGTCGTAGGTCACGGTGACGCAGCCGCAGTTGTTGTTCCAGTCGATCAGCGGCTGGATTTTGGCGAAGTTGCTGGTCCACATCCCCCTGCCCCGGGCTCGCGTCCT
>JAMCWO010000006.1 GCA_023481165.1 Planctomycetota bacterium
GTCCTGGCCAGCAAGGGCCAGGAGGCCACCACCTTCGATCTACCCGCGGCCCTCGCCTATGGCCAGACCTACTATTGGCGGGTCGATGAGGTCAACCAGAGCCCCGACCAAACGGTCCACAAAGGCAAATGACCTTCAGACGTCCGGCGGTCTCATCCAGGACAATACCTGGTATCATATTGCCTGCCGGTATGATCTGGTGGCGCAGACGAAGAAGGTTTACGTCAATGGCGTGGAGGTGGCTACCGGCACGTCCACCCCGTACCAGGGGACGTCCGGCAATGTCGTCGTGGGCTCGTTGAATGGCGGCAGCCAATGGTTCACCGGCATGGTGGACGATGTCCAGGTCTACCAGAAGGCCCTGTCCGTCGCGGAGATCCAGAGCATCATGCAGGGTCTGGCCGACAAATCGCTGGCGCAGAATCTCAGTCCGGCGAATGGCGCGACGGACATGCCCCGGGACGTGACGCTGATCTGGACGGCGGGCCAGTATCCCTCGACGCACGACGTGTACTTCGGGACGACATGGGCCGACGTGGACAATGCCACGCAGGCCGACAAGACAGGCGTCCTGGCCAGCAAGGGCCAGGAGGCCACCACCTTCGATCTACCCGCGGCCCTCGCCTATGGCCAGACCTACTATTGGCGGGTCGATGAGGTCAACCAGAGCCCCGACCAAACGGTCCACAAAGGCAGCGTGTGGAGCTTCACGGTCGAGCCTGTCACCTATGCGATGAAGAATATCACCGTTTCCGCCTCCGGCTCGGCCCTCGGCCAGAGACCGGAGAAGACCACCGATGGCTCCGGTTTGGACGCCAGTGATTTGCACGGCACCACAGACACCACCATGTGGCTGTCGGACGGCTCCACGCCGGCCTGGATTCAGTACGCCTTCGACGATGTCTACAAGCTCCAGGAGATGTGGGTGTGGAACTCAAATCAGTCGATCGAGACTACCGCCGGCATGGGCGTCAAGGACGTGGTGGTCCAGTACTCTGTCGATGGGGCAACCTGGACGACGCTGGCCGGCGTGCCCCCCCTTGCCAAGGCCCCTGGCACGGCGGGATATGCCCACAACACCACCGTGGCTTTCAACGGCGCGGCCGCCAAGTACGTCAAGCTGACGATCAACAGCAACTGGGGTGGTATCATGCCGCAAATCGGCCTCAGCGAGGTGCGGTTCTATTACAAGCCCGTGCAGGCCCGGTTGCCGCAGCCGGCGACCGCCGCCACGGGTGTGGCCCCGAGTCTCACTCTCACCTGGCGGACCGGCCACGAGGCAGCTTCGCACCAGGTCTATCTCGGCACCGACCCAAACGCGCTGACCTTGGCTGGCACAACGACCCAGAGCAGCTTCACGCCGGCGGCCATAAACCTTGGCACGACTTACTATTGGCGGGTCGATGAGGTTAATACCGCCGAGACGCCCGGTCTTTGGACGGGCAAGGTCTGGAGCTTCGCTACGCAAGTGTACCAAGCCATCGACGACTTCGAGAGCTACAACGATACGAACAACATCATCTACGACACCTGGCCCGACAACTATGATCTCAAGGCCACCGTTCAATATGGGGCGCAGGTAGGCAACGACAAATCCGCCAACGGCACCTTCGGCGAAACGACGACCGTCCATCCGCCCGGCAAGCAGTCCATGCCCCTGCACTACAACAACGGCGGTCCGAAGTACCTCGTCAGCGAGACCACGCGCACCTGGACCTCGCCCCAGGATTGGACGCGTAATGGCGCTACTACCCTGAGCCTGTACTTCCAAGGCAACCCTGCCGGCTTCCTGCAACTGGCGCCGGACCACATTCTGATGAACGGCATCGGCACGGACATCTACGGCACGGCGGACCAGGGCCGCTTCGTCTATAAGCAGCTCTCCGGTGACGGCACGATCATCGCCCGGGTCGAGGGCCTCACGAACACCAACCCCTGGGCCAAGGCCGGCGTCATGATCCGCCAGACGCTCGACGCGGGTTCCAGCAACGCATATGTCTTGGCCAGCCCCGGCCACGGTGTCCACTTCCAGGCCCGCCTGCTCACCAATGGCAGCGCCGCCACCGACACCACCGCCGACCAGGCAGGCGTGACCGTGCCCGTGTGGCTCAAGCTGGAACGCAAGGGCAGTCAGTTCAACGGGTATTACGCGACCGGCGTCACCGTCACGACGTGGACGCCGATGCCCTGGAACCCGCAGACGATTACCATGTCCGGCCCCACCTACATCGGCCTGGCCGTCACCAGCCATAGCGCCAGTGCGGTCACGCAGGCGGAGTTCTCCGCCATCAGCAGCACCGGCACGGTCACCGGCGATTGGCAATCCGTGGACCTGGGCATTGCCCAGCCCGCGGGCAACACGCCGGACACGTTCTATGTGACCGTCAAGGATAGTGCCGGTAATAGCGTGACACTCAAGAATACGGATCCCCGAGCAGTCCTGGCCGGGAGCTGGCAGCAGTGGCCGATCCCGTTGACCGACCTGGCGCCCGTCAACCCGGCCAAGATCAAGACGCTGATCCTGGGCGTCGGCGATCAAACCGCCCCCCAACACGGGGTCGGAACGCTGTACATTGACGACATCGCCGCCGGCCGCCCAGCGCCCGCCGCCGGCCCAGGGACAGCCAAGTGACCCGCCGCACGACCGGTCGGCAAAGTCTACGCCAGTGACAGAAACCGGGGCCTTTGTCCTGAGGACAGAGGCCCCCCGCAAAGAGGAATCGGCCATGGCAGAACTCGTTCAGACTCGTCGTGATTTCCTCCGCACCGCAGGCACCGGTGCCGCTGTGCTGGCCCTGTCCCAACGCAACCTTGCCAAGCCCGCCCCGGGCAGGCCGAATGTTCTTGTCATCCTGGCCGACGATCTTGGCTACGGAGACTTGTCCAGCTATGGGGCCGTGGACCTCAAGACACCCAACATCGATGGACTGATCACGGCGGGGATGCGCTTCGACTCGTTCTACGCCAACTGCCCCGTCTGCTCGCCGACGCGGGCATCGTTGATGACCGGGCGGTATCCCGACCTCGTCGGTGTCCCCGGCGTGATCCGCACCCACCTCACCAACAGCTGGGGCTACCTGCTCCCCCAGGCTGTGCTGCTGCCCCAGATGCTCAAACGGGCCAGCTATCACACGGCTCTGATCGGCAAGTGGCACCTGGGCCTGGCCGCGCCGAATCTGCCCAACGAGCGGGGCTTCGACCACTTCCACGGCTTCCTCGGCGACATGATGGACGACTACGTTAACCACCGCCGGCACGGTTTCAACTACCTGCGGCTCAACGAGCAGGAAGTCGATCCCCAGGGACATGCGACTGACCTGTTCACCCAGTGGGCCATCGACTACCTCCGCGAGCGTTCGCAGAGGAAAGACGTGCCCTTCTTCCTCTACCTTGCTTACAACGCCCCGCACGGACCGATTCAGCCGCCACAGCAGTGGCTGGACCGCGTAAAGGAGCGGAAGAACGGAATCACCGATGGACGCGCCAAACTGGTCGCCCTAATCGAGCATCTTGACGCCGGAATCGGCAAGGTCCTCGCGGCCCTGAAAGAGACCGGCCTGAGTGACGACACGCTGGTCATCTTCACTTCCGACAACGGAGGCGATCTCGGTGCCGGCGCCACGAACGGACCGTTGCGGGCCGGCAAGGGGACCATGAACGAAGGGGGCATCCGGGTGCCGACGTGCGCCGTCTGGCCGGGCAAGATCGAGGCCGGCTCGCGTAGCGATCGCGTGGCCTTGACGATGGACCTGTTCCCGACGATTTGCGCGGCGGCCGGCGTCCCTGTCGAGCACGAGATCGACGGCCGCAGCATCCTGCCGACGCTAACAGGCCAGACGCAACCCGAAGAGGAGCGAATCCTCTTCTGGGTCCGTCGGGACGGGGGACCCCAGTGCGGCGGGCGCGCCCACTATGCCGTCCGGCAAGGCGACTTCAAGCTCCTGCAGAACAGTCCCTTCGAGCCGATGGAACTCTATAATCTCAGGGACGACCCCAAGGAGCAGAAGCCGCTCGGCCGCAAGCACCCGAGGTACGCCAAGCTCTTCACGGCCCTCCAAAGCCACGTCACTCAGGCCGGCGCGGTCCCCTGGCAACGATACCCCGTGGACCTCAAGCAACCGCTCACGCATTAGTCCGGCGGCGGCGTGGTCTCGAGGACCTTGCGGCCGGTGCACGTGAGGCGGACTTTCCCGGCGGAAATGAAAAGGACCACGGCAAGAGAAACGACCATGTTTGAAAAGAAATACGAAACCCGGACAAGATGCGAAAAGCGCCCCCGAGCCTTGTTCTTCGCACTCGCGCTGATCTTCGTCGTGTCCGCGGGACGGGGGTACGCCTCCACGCCGCGTCAGGACGCTGCCCGTGGTTCTCTGCACATTTGGGAAGATGCACCGGTCTATACACCGGTGTATCCCGAAGTGTCGTCGGACAGTGGCAAGGCAAATGCCAAGAAGAAGGCGAATGCCAAAAAGGACAACGCGAAGGTGACAAGGGCTCCCTGGGACGTGTGGGCTCTACCCATCGGCAATGGCCGCTTGGGCGCTGTGTTCTATGGCAGCGTTGCCGACGAACTCGTCCAGTTCAACGCGGATTCCTTGTGGTCGGGTGGGGATGCCAATATCTGGGTGAAAAGGGCGAGCGAGAGAGGGCCGACGAACACCAATTTTGGAAGCTATCAGCCTTTCGGTGACATCCATATTCTGCTTCCCCACCCGGAGTTCACTGATTATGGACGGGATCTGGACCTCAACCGGGCCGTGGGGACGGTCACGTATAAGAGCGGCGGTGTCACTTATCGGCGTGAGTACTTTGCCAGCTACCCCGACCAAGTGATGGTGATCCGCTTGTCGGCCGACAAGCCGGGGAGCATCAGCAGCAGCGTTCGGCTCACGGACCGGCATTTCGCCAAGATATCTACCGAGAGAAATACCATTACGGCTCGGGGGAAGCTTGATCAAGAAATCTACATAGCCAAGGGTTTCTCCGATATCGCGTATGGCACGCCCGAGCAGATTGCCAACGCGGCCCACGTCTTTGCCGGCAACAACATGAAGTACGAGGCGCAGATGCGGGTGATCGCGGAGGGCGGAACTCTCGCCCAAGGAGCGGACGACGAACTCAAGGTGACTAACGCGAGCAGCGTGCTGATCCTCCTGGCGGCGGGCACGGAGTATCTGGCGGACTTCTCCAAGTCCTGGCGGGGCGACGATCCGCACACCAAGGTGACCCGGCAGATTGACGCGGCGGCGAGACGATCCTACGAAGAACTTCTGACCCGGCATGTGGCCGATTACCAGTCTCTCTTCGACCGGCTGCAGCTCAACTTGGGCAAGAGTGATTCCGGAAAAACCGCGCTGCCGATGCACCAGCGGCTGGAGGAGTATCGAAAGGATGCAGATGATCCCGAGTTGGTGGCTTTGCTGGCCCAATTCGGCCGCTATCTGCTTATCAGTTGCTCCCGGCCGGGATCGCTGCCGGCCAACCTCCAGGGTCTCTGGAATCCCGTGCGCATCTTCGCGCCTTGGAGCGCGGATTACCACCTGAACGTCAACTTGCAGATGAACTACTGGCAAACGGGGCCGGGCAACCTCTCCGAGTGCGACGAGCCGTTGCTCTACTGGCTCCAGTCCATCATGCCGGTGCTTAAGCACGAGACGAAGGCGAAATTCGGCGCGCGCGGGTGGGCCGCCGGATGGGGGTTGAACCTGTTTGGGGGCGGCTCGATTGAAAAGAAGGTGGAAGGCGCCTGGGTCTGCATGCATCTCTACGAGAACTACCGGTTTTCCGGCAATCGGAAGCTGATGGAAGAGGTGTCTTTCCCCCTCATCCGCGACGCGGTGTATTTCTGGGAAGACACTCTCATCGAGAAGGACGGGGTTTTGCTGGCCCCCAACGTGCAATCGTCGGAGTGGGGTCCAACCGAAGATGGCGTCCTCTACGCCCAGGAACTGGTCTGGGAACTGTTCACCGAATACATTGAACTCGCTGACGTTCTTGGCACGGATAAGGCCCATCGCGATAAGATCGCGGCGATGCGCAACAAGCTGGCCACACCCAAAATCGGTCCTCGCGGCGAAGTCATGGAATGGCAAACCGATCAACCGCAACTCTGGGGCAAAGAACATCGTCACATCTCGCATCTGGTTGGACTTTTCCCCGGACGCCAGATCGCGCCCCTCACGACGCCAGACCTGGCCAAAGCCGCCGTTGTAGGTCTGGAGCATCGCGGAGAGCACGGCCCAGGCTGGAGCGAGATCATTCGTGCAGGCACCTGGGCACGGTTGTTCCAGGGTGACAAGGCGCTGAAAGAGGTGGAGTTCTTCATCACGGAGCACGTTTGGCCCAACGGCTTGTCGTCCATCAATACAGGTGCGTCCACCGGCAATAGCGACAAATTCCAGATTGACGCCAATCTAGGTACTCCGGCGGTCATCTATGAAATGCTGCTGCAAAGCCAAAGCGGCGTACTCCACTTGCTGCCGGCCTTGCCGGCCAAATTCCGTACGGGCTCCGTGCGCGGCATCCGGGGACGGGATGGATTCCTTGTCGATCTGGCTTGGGACAAAGGCGAGCTGACCCGCGCAGTGATTCATTCCACCATGGGCAGGCCCTGCAAGGTGCGTTACGGCGAAAAGACCGCCACCCTCAATGTGAAGGAAGGCGAGAGCATGGTTCTCGACAAGGCCTTAAATATCATTGAACCTGCCCAACTGCAAAGTTCCAAACATTCCAACTTACCGTGAAATGAAAGGCGATCGCCATGAAACCGATCCTCACACTTTTTTGTGCCCTGCTGCTGGCGCTGACGGTTTCTGGACAGGACGCGGTCGCTGCCAAGACGAGCTATAACGACCCTGATCCGAAAGTCATGGCTTCGGTGGCGTCCACTGCGGCGGCACTCCCCGCGGCGCCAAGCAAGCAACCCCGCCGGGTTTTGGTCTATGGCATCAGCTTCGGCCCGCACCGAACGACGATTCGCACCGCCCAACAGGTCTTCGCGTTGCTGGGCAAAAAGACGGGCGCGTACGAAGCCGTTGTCAGCGACGATGTGGCCAATTTCGAGCCGGACAAGCTGAAGAGGTTCGACGCCGTGATCTTTGCCAACACCACGGGCGAGGTCTTCTGTCGCCCAGCCGACAAGGACGAGTTCGCCGCCCTGAGCGCGGATGAAAAGCGCAAGCAAGAGGAGAACGCGGCCCGGCTCGTCAAGAACCTGGAAGATTATGTTCGGGCGGGCGGGGGCTTTGTGGGCATTCACTCCGCGACCGACACATTGAAAAAACGAAAGGCTTACGGCGACATGATCGGAGCCGTGTTCACCCAGCATGCATGGGGGCCCAATGAAACGGTTACCATCAAGGTCGAAGACCCCGAGTCTGCCCTGGCCAAGGGCGTATTCGAAAAAGAAGAATTCAAATTCAACGATGAGATCTATGAGTTCCGCGAACCGTACGACCGAACGCAGTTACACGTCATCCTGTCGCTGGATTTGGCCAAATCGGACAAGCCGAATCGGCCGTTGCGACGGACCGATGGCGACTACCCCATCGCGTGGACGCGCAGCCATGGCCAAGGGCGCATCTTCTACTGTTCACTGGGGCATGCCATGTCCACCTTTGCCGACCCAACGATCCTGAAATTCTGGCTCGGGGGAATACAGTTTGCCGTTGGAGATCTCGAGGCGGCGACAACACCTTCGCGACCACTTCGGCCCGGAGAAGGCGCATTGGTTCATTGAAATCGGACGACGATCACAAGCCAGACGGCAACATTCACGAAATCAAAAGAAAGGAAACATGACGATGGGTTTCACGAGACGATCCTTCCTGCAGACGGCGGCCACCGCAAGCCTGCCTTTGATTCTTCCCTCTCGCCTTTGGGCGGCGGCCACCAAACCGAACGGTAAGATCTGCGTCGGTTTCATTGGTCTGGGCGTGCGCGGGGGTCATCTGCTGGATACCTTTCTTGCCTGGGAAGAACTGCAGGTGCTGGCGGTTTGTGATGTGGACACCACCCGGCGCGAAGCCGCGCGTAAAAAAGTGGTTGAACATTATGCCGGGAACGCAGGTCAACGCAATCCGTGCGACGCCTACAACGATTTCCGGGAACTCATCGCCCGGAAGGACATTGATGTGGTTTGTATCGCCACTCCGGACCACTGGCACACGATTCCGGTGCTGGCCGCCCTGGCCGCCGGCAAAGATGTCTTTTGCGAGAAACCGCTGACGCACACCATCCATGAGTCCATTGCCATCCTCAACGCGATGAAATCGGGCGAGCGCATCCTGCAAACCGGATCGATGCAGCGTTCGATGAAGGAGTTCCGCATTGCCTGCGAACTCGTGCGCAACGGCGCGATCGGCAAGGTCGAGCGCGTGGAATGCAGTTTTGGCCCGCCGCCCATCCCATGTGACCTGCCGGAGGAACCGCTTGAACCGGGATTGGACTGGAATCTCTGGCTGGGACCGGCGCCGACGCGGCCCTACAACTCCATCGTCAGCCCGCGGGGCCTGCCCAAGCGCTTGCCGCAATGGCGCAAATACATCGAATATGGCAGCGGCGGCGTTGGCGATTGGGGCGCCCATCAACTGGACATTGCCCAATGGGGGCTGGGCATGGATGGCAGCGGCCCGGTGGCGGCCGTGCCGCCGGCTTCGCCGGAGGCCAAAGAGGGCGCAAAACTGGTCTATGCCAACGGTATCACGGTTGAACACAAGAAGGGTTTTGGCGTGGATTTCTTCGGTACCGAAGGCCGGGTCCAGGTCAATCGTGACAAGTTCGTCTTCGAGCATCAGGGCAAAACCATCGCCTCCTTTGAAACCCGCGACAGGAGTCGGAGGACCTCCTGCACCGCGGAGGTGGCCAAGGCGGAAAAAGCATTTCTAATGGATGCCAAGATTAAGCTCTATGACAGCAAGGACCATCTCGCGAATTTCATCGACTGCATGAAGTCCCGCAAGAAACCGATCACCAGCGAGCAAATCGGGGCGCGCTCGGCCATCTGCTGCCACCTGCTAAACCAGGCTTATCTCCACCATCAGAAGATCGAGTGGAACCCCGCGAAACTGGCTTTCGCCGGCAACACCTGCGATCCGAAGTGGATGACCAAGGAATACCGCAAACCTTGGAGCGTGTAAGTATGCAAAGGCGGTCATCCGACGACCCGTTGCGCCGTACAGTGACAAAACATCGAATGATGGAGGCATACGCGCATGAACAGGATGAACCGGCGGGAATTTCTCAGAACCGCGGGCATTGCTTCGGCGACGGCGTTTTTCGCGGGGCAGCTTGCAGACGCCGGGACGAAGAAACCGAATCCTCTCTCAGGAGCCGCTCAACCCAACGTCCTGCTTCTGTTTGCCGACCAGCATAATGCCGACGTCATGGGCTGCGCCGGTCACCCGATCGTCAAGACACCCAATCTCGACCAGCTTGCCGCGCGCGGCGTGCGCTTCGCCCGGGCGTATTGCCAGGATGCCATTTGCGTGCCTTCGCGGACCGCGTTGATGACCGGCCTGTATCCCCGCACCACCGGCTGCCTGGATAATGGCGATTCACCGGTCTCCCAGGAGAAGCTGTATCCGCTCCAGCAGGTGTTCCAAGCCGCCGGCTACCTGACCGGCTGCTTCGGCAAGCGGCATCTGCCGCGTCCCGCTCTCGCGTCGGGCTGGAACCATTCGGCCACGGTGATTTCGCCCAAGCAGGATCCCTCCGACGAGAACTACGAGGATTGGATCCAGACGCGCGGCCCCGGCCAGGCGGAGGCGTTTAAGAAGGACAACCCAGGCAGTCTCCAGTCTGACATGGGCTGCCATATCTCCGAAGTCAAACCTGAGAACCGGATCGAGGCCTACACGGCGCTCAAGACCAGGGAGTTTCTGCGTGAATGCCAGAAGCAAGGGAAACCGTTTTTCTGCTGGTGCTCTTTCCACGGCCCGCACCAGCCCTACACGCCGCCGGCCCGGTGGGCCGCGCTTTACCCGGTGGACAAAATGCCGCTGCCGGCAAGCTGGAATGAGCCGATCGATCATTTGCCGCCCGGGCTCCAAGTCTGGCGGAACCGAACCACCGACCCGTGGTGCCTGGCCAAAGCGGCGGAAAACCCCGAGTTATACCGGCGATATATTGCCTACTACTTCGCCCAAGTGACGGAAATCGACCACTTCATCGGGGAAGTTCTGGCCGAACTAGATGCGCTGGGCCTGCGCGACAATACGATCGTGATTTATGCGGCGGACCACGGGGATTTTGTCGCCCGGCACGGGATGATCGAAAAATGCGCGGTGAGTCACAACGTTTACGAAGAAACCCTGCATGTGCCAATGACTATTTCATGGCTGGGGCATTTTCAAAAGGGCGCCACGTGCAGTAGCCTGGCACAACTGGTGGACCTCTATCCGACCTTGCAGGAATTGCTGCATCTGCACCGCCCAGCCACTGCGCCCAGATTGGCCGGCCTTTCCCTCGTGCCGGCGTTGACCGAGGGCAAGCCGACCGGCCGCACCTATGCGGTTTCCGAGAACTGGTCCCAGGTGTCGGTCGTCACCGACCGTTACAAGCTCGGCGTCTGGATCGATCCCACCTCGCGCTATGCGCAGCGGGATTTTCGCAAGCAGTTTCCCGACATGCTTTTTGACCGCGAGAAAGACCCTCAAGAACTGGTTAACCTGGCGGGCCAACCTGAATACGCTGCCGTCGAGAAGCAATTGCGCGCCTATTTGGCGGAGTGGATGAAGCAAACGCCCGCGCACGGGAAAGAAGCACTGGCAGGTTCCCCTGCCCAAGCCGGCGGCAAGAAGAAATCCGCCAAGGGGAAGTAGCTCCGCTCTCGCGCACAGGATCGCCGTAGTGGGCGGGTATCCAAGGCGGCTCAGAGCGGACGATACAGGTGTGCTATGAATAGAAATACAAACCGAAGAATCGCCGCTGCCGTCCTTCTGCTATTGCTGGCCTTGGTGAACTACAGCCTTACCGCCAATCAGCCAGCGCGCAAGAAGTCGACGGCGTCTGCCCCTGTCCCGGCCCAGGCGCGGTCGCCGGCTCCGCTCGGGAAATACCAGACCGCCGCCGCGCGCCAGATCGATCCTACGACTTTGTACGGCAAGCTGGTCTTCGGTTACCAAGGGTGGTTCTCGGCGGCGGGCGACGGCAGCCCGCTGCACAGCTGGAACCACTGGAGCCGGGATCGGAAGCAGCCGGACGTCAACAATGTGCGCGTACAGTTGTGGCCGGATCTGTCGGAGTACGAGACCGACGAACTGTACGACACTGGCCTCAGGTATCCCGACGGTTCGGTTGCCAAGCTCTACTCGGCGTGGAACCTTAAGACCGTCATGCGTCACCTTCGCTGGATGCGAGACTACAACCTGGACGGCGCCCTGCACTATCGGTTCATCAGCCGCCTATCCACTCATCCGGAGGTGCGCGTCTTCTACGATAAAGTCCTCGACAACATCCGCAAGTCCGCCGAGGCCCATGGCCGCATCTTCGCCGCGCAGTACGACATCTCGGACTACACGGGTCGCTCGATAGTGGCTGACATCGAGAACGACTGGATGGCCTTGGTTGACGGCCTGCAGGTGACACTGAGCCCAGCCTACCTGCACCACCGGGGCAAACCGTTGCTGGTGCTGCGCAACTTCGGCATGGCCGGCGGCACCCGTCTGATCACGCCGGAGGAAGCCACACAACTCATCGCTTGGTTCAAGTCGAACGCACCCGAGAAATACCGGGTGACTCTCATGGGCGCCCTGCCCGGCTACTGGCGTACTCAGGGCCGAGACGCGAAGCCGGACCCCGGTTGGCCGGCCGTATTCCGCTCCTTCGACGTGATCTCGGGATGGCCGGTGGGCCGCTTCCGTGACGAGGCGGGCGCCGATAAGTGGAGGGATGAGGTCGTTATCCCTGACATGAAGGAATGTGCTCGCCTGGGAATCGACTACATTCCAACCGTTTTCCCCGGCTACTCTTATCACAACGCCGATTCCGCGAAGCCTTACAACGACAAGCCACGCCTTGGGGGCCGCTTCTACTGGCATCAGGTGCACAACGTGGTCTCCGCCAACGCCACCATGATCTACAACGCCATGTTCGACGAGGTTGACGAAGGCACGGCGATGTACAAGGCCGCGCCGAGCGTCGCTACCCAGCCGGTGCTCGCGGGTGGCCGTTGCTTCCTTCCCCTTGATGCTGACGGCGAGATGCTGCCTAGCGACTGGTATTTGAAGCTGGCCGACTATGCCGGCCGCATGCTGCGCAAAGAGATAGCGCCGATCCTGGCCCGTCCCATCGACCCGTGAAGACTGACTGAGAGAGGAAAGAAACAGACAACACGAAGGGAACATACATGAAGTACACCTTGGTAGTTTTGGCAGCCCTGCTGCCGGCACCGACGTAGCCCCAGCACGAGTTCTCCTTCTTGACTTGGAGCACCAAGTCGATAATCTCCTGGGAGGTCTTGGGTCGCCCCGGACTCTTGCATTTCGCACTGCCGTCGCATTTCTGGGTGACGATCGGATAATACTTGCACGATGGGGGATTGCCCCTATGCTAGTGGTCTCCGCCTAACAGTTTATGACTTATTCAGCCTGGCCCGAGCCCGTTTGACCTTGGCGAGGATGTCGTTCGCGGATGCGGTCCAGATGAAGGGCTTGGGGCAGCGATTGTGCTCATTGACGTACTCGGTGATGGCACCGATCAGGTC
>JAMCWO010000005.1 GCA_023481165.1 Planctomycetota bacterium
CGGTAGGACGACACGGCGTGAATTGGCAGGCGATATGGGCCCGCTACGAGCCGCTGGTGGCCTATGTGAATCACCGCGCTGACCTGACCTACATCATCGGCGAGATGATCGGCGAATTGAACTCCGGCCACACGTACGTCGGCGGCGGCGAGTGCCCCAAGCCCGAGCGCATCCCGCTGGGCCTGCTCGGCGCCGAGCTGACGCGGGATGCCCAGACCGGATATTACAAGATCGCCAGGATCCTGCGGGGCGAAAACTGGGACAAGAGCGAGCGGTCGCCCCTGACGGAGATCGGGGTCGAGGCCAAAGAGGGCGACTTCATCCTCGCCGTCGACGGCCGCTCCACCGCCGAGGTGAAGAACATCTATGAGCTGCTGGTGAACAAGGCGGGCAAACAGGTGACGCTCAAGGTCAATTCCAAGCCGGAACTGGCCGGCAGCCACGAGACAATCGTCGTGCCGACCGACAGCGAAGAGAACCTGTACTACTACGCCTGGGTCCAGGGCAACATCGAAAAGGTCACGAAGGCCACCGGCGGCAAAGTCGGCTACCTCCATGTGCCTGACATGGGGGCGCCTGGATTGAACGAGTTCGTCAAGCACTTCTACCCGCAGATCCGCAAGAAGGCCCTGATCATCGACGTGCGCGGCAACGGCGGCGGCAACGTCTCGCCCATGCTGATCGAGCGGCTCCGGCGGGAGGTCGCGATGATCGACTTCGCCCGCAACACCGTCCCAGCGCCGGACCCGGAGGAGATGATCTACGGGCCGATGGTCTGCCTGGCGGACGAGTTTTCCGCCTCCGACGGCGATCTGTTCACCTACCGCTTCAAGCAGTACAAGCTCGGCAAAGTCATCGGCAAGCGCACCTGGGGCGGCGTGATCGGCATTCGCGGCACCCTGCCGCTGCTGGACGGCAGCTACCTGAACAAGCCCGAGTTCTCGCGCTACGGCGTGGACGGCAAGAGCTGGATCATCGAGGGCCAGGGCGTCGAGCCGGACATCACGGTGGACAACGACCCTGCGAAGGAATACGCCGGCGTCGACCAGCAACTCGACAAGGCGATTGAAGTAATTCTCGAAGAGCTCAAAACCAAGGAGAAGACCATCCCCCCGCTACCTCCGTACCCGGTCAAGTAACTTGCTCGACTGAGACGCTCAGCTTGTGGCGGTAGAGGGACACTCATTGCACTCGTTACGGTGCGAGGACCAAGTCATCCGCGATATCCCTCACGATGATAATGCCTCGACTATGTCCTATGTCCTTTCCACAACCCTGCACTTGGCACGTACGAATTCTGGGTCCAAATCCACTCCACATTCCCACTCTACAGTGTCGAATGCGATGCGCACCCGCTTGAACTGCTCGAAATCATTGAGCTTCTTGAACACGCCGAAATTCAGATAAGGAGTCATGTCCAGAACACCTTCAATTCCATCCTCAAAGGCGACGAACAGAGAGAAGTCCTCGTTCGGACGGACACTGACGACGGCTTGATACATCTCACGCTCTCCTACTGCAGAGGTTGAATCCGGAACGGCTCGTCACCACTCATCACGAGGTTCCAATCAGCCATCAGTTCCTCTTGATGTAGTTCCACCCACGCCTGAATGAGCTTCCGCTGTCGGGGCGGAAGAGAACCTTCAATGACCTCTCCTGTGCGGATGTCAACCGACGCCTTAAACTCGTTGTAGAATGCGTGGAAATGTGGCGGGTTGTGTTCACCAGGCGCAAAGTACAATCGAATGATGATGCCATAGAACATCGATATGGTCGGCATGCAATTATTCTCCTTTGTCAGTTCGTATGACTCGGGAAACAACACCGACACCATACTGCACATTACACGGTGTTACAAGCCGAAATTCATCGCCACGGGGACGTGCCTATCGCCGGACCTGGAAGGTGCTGGGGGCGAGGATCTCGGCCTGGGCGCGGCCGGTTCTGAGATCGAGGTCGATCTGATCGACCAAGGCGCCGTTGAGATAGCAGGGTTGCTCGGCGTCGCCGCGGACCGCCACGAGGGACTGAGCGTAATCATACGACAGCGAGGAGCCGATGAAGCTCTGGCCGCTCGTCGGGTCCTCGTATTCGTACTCGATGCCTTGGGTCGCCGTGAGCGAGGCGAGCTCCAGATGGCCTTTGGTCACTTCGCGCAGCAGGGCCTCGACGTGGCCGGCAATCGCCCGCGTGTGCCGGTCGTACCTGCCGTTGGTCAGCGGGAAATAGTCGAGCAGAAGCTGTTGTGCCTTGTCCTCGGCGACGATGCGGTTCGTCGCGCCGGAGTAGATCAGCTTGTCGAAATTGGTCAACCGGGCGATGCACGGGCGGCCGAAGCTGAATTGATTCGGATCGGCCTTGGGATTGACCAACTCGTCGTTGCGCATCCAGATCTCGCCGGGACCGAGGGCTGTCACCTTGGGGCCAGCTTCGTACTGCAGTTGCGCCGCCTCCAGCGTCGTCCCGCCGACCAGCTTGTCGCGGCTTTTGCGCAGGATGCGGAGGGCCGCCGGACCACCCTCGGTGACGATCTTGCGGGCCGTAACATTGTCGCCCTTCGGCCGATTGGGGTCGGTCGCGATATCGAGAGTCAATTGGGGCGCCGTCAGGAGGTACTCATACGTCAGATTCGGCTCGGAGCGCAGCAACACGACCTGGCACCCCCCTTCGAAAAGCACCTGGTTGGTCGCCGCCAGGAAGCGCACCGCTTTTTGGGCCGTGATCGTCATCGGCAGCGCCTGCGCCGCCGTCTTGGCTCCCTTGAGGCCGTTGGGATCGAGCGGAAACGCTATTTCGACCGGGCCTTCCAGCGCGGTGTCGGTAGTGAAGGCATCGAAGTGAATCCGCCGGGCCGCCGCCCGTTGCCGGTCCGGCGTCCCGGCGGGCGGATTCTGGAACACAGGAGAAGGAGGACGGAGGGCGGCGCGGCCTTGTGCCTTCTGTCGCCTGGCCTCCGGCTTCAGTTTCGTATCCATGGGCGTGACTTCGAGCCCGCCATCACAGGTGACGACTGTGTCAAAGGCCTCCGGGGGGATCGCGCTGATGACAGAATGCGACGAGGCGGTCGGGACCAGGGCCTCCGCCCCCGGGGAAGGAACAGCATTGGGCTCGCTGCGGTCTGCCGCTCGTTGGACCGATGCCTTGGGCTTCTTCGAGCCGGACCCGGGAATCTGGTCGATCGCCAATTCGTCCCGTGCCGTGACCACACGCTCCGGCGTGGCAATGGCCACATTGCTATGGAAGATGCATTGGTAGCGGTCGGCAGGCGATGGATCGGGGCCGGTCCCAGCCGGCGTCGGTCGGGCCGAGGCACCCGGCGCGGGTCCGGCCGCCGGGGGACGCTGTCGCGGCGTCAGATCGGCGACCGAGCCCAGCTCCCGGCTGCTCAATCGCAGGCTGTCGAGCTGAAAAATCTGGAAGAGTTCCAACCGGCTGCGGCCTCCATCATAGATCAGCTCCATGCCGGTGCCGGTAAGCTGCGCCTGGCGGGAGAGGAAACGGACGGCCCCGGTGGAGGAAAACAGCGACTGGGCCGCCTGGAAGCCCACATCGTCGAGATGGATGAAGCACTCCAGGGCGTCATTCGGCTCCGTGGGGAGGATATGAATGACGACATTGCCCGAAAACTGCGCATCCTCGGCCATGAGCTGCGAGAAGATCGCCTCGACCTGGACCTTGCCCCGGTTAGCCGTGACCTCGCAACGAAAGGTGGGAAAGAACAGCTTCATGTAGGGGTTCGTGATTTCCCACTGTTTGCTCTGTTTGTGCAGAAGCTGTTCGAAGCCGAAGACCCGATCCACCTGGTTGTTCTCGTTGCGGTGCAGGAAGCGGGTCTGCTCGACCTTGCCAATGTCGACGCCGAGGACCGTGCCGACCCCCTGCGGCGAACTTACGTTCACATCAGCCACCGGCACGGGCAGCGCCTTGGTGATCTCCACCGCGATGGGCGGCGTCCGATTGGCTCGCGCATAGAGCCAATAGACCCCGAGCAGTACGGCCAGAGCGATCAAACCCACAACGAATTTGCGAAGGGGCGCCTGCATCGTCCATGTCCCCCATCGCTACGTGCGATAGCGTTCCATCAGGCTCTGCCACCGGCCGGAGCCCTTGAGAATGTACTCGATCACCTCGCGCACAGCCCCATCCCCGCCCGCGCGGGCCGTGACATAATCCGCACACGCCTTGACCTCGTCGACCGCGTTGGCCACCGCCACGGCCAAGCCGACATAGCCCAGGACGGGCAGGTCCATCACATCGTCGCCCACGTACGCGACCTTCTGCGCCGGTACACCCACCTCCGTCAGAAGCTTCTGCAACGCGGGCAGCTTTTCATGACAGTCCTGCACGACATACGAGATCTGCAACTCTTCGGCCCGGCGGCTCGTCGCCACCGAGCTGCGCCCGCTGAGCCAGGCTACTTTCAGACCGGCCCGCTGCCACAGGCGAAGGCCGTGCCCGTCGAGAACATGAAAGCATTTGCTCTCGCTCCCATCATTATGAGTGATAATCCGGCCGTCCGTCAAGACGCCATCGACATCCAGCACCAGCATTTCGATGGCGTTCAGGTCCGCCTTAGGCTTTTTGCTCATCCGACCACCTTGATCGTTACGATGTCCTGCACGTCGATCAAGCCGATAGGCCGGTCTTGGGCATCGACCACGGGCAACTCGTCGATACGGTATTTGTGGAAGAGCGCGGTAGCCTCCGAAGCCAAGGCATCGGCCCGGATGCGTTTGCAGCCGGTGGTCATGACGGCGCCGGCTTTCAGGTCGAGTGCGGCCGCCCCCGCGCGGGTCAGCAGCCGGCGCAGGTCGGCATCCGTGATGATCCCCGCCAGCCGGCCGGCCTCATCGACGACCATGACCGCCCCGTGGCGCTTCAGGTCGCTGGTCCGGTCCAGCATCTGCCGGATGGAGTCGCCCGCGCCGGCGAGGGGCAGTTTCTCCCCCGGCCGGAACATCATCGACTGCTCCACGGTCATCAGCTTCGCGCCGAGCGAGCCGCCCGGATGGAAACGCACGTAGTCCTCCACACTGAACTTGCGGGCCTTCATTACGGTGAACGCCAGCGCATCGCCGACCGCCAGCATGCAGGTCGTCGAGACGCTCGGCGCCACGCCCAGCGGGCACGCCTCGTTCACCTTGCCCATGCACAGGACGACATCACTATGCCGGCTCAGGGTCGAATCCTCGTCGCTGGTCAGTGCGATCAGTGCGATCTGGAGCTGTTTGACCAGGTTGATAAGCCGGATGATCTCATCGGTCTCGCCCCCGTAGCTCAGAACGATCACGATGTCCTCGCGGCGCAGACGTCCGAGGTCGCCATGGACGGCCTCGACCGGATGCAGAAAATGGCTCGGCGTCCCCGTGGAGGCCAGAGTCGCACTGATCTTTCGCCCGATGATACCGGCCTTGCCAATCCCGCTGACAATGCATGAGCCGCGGCAGTGGTAGATCATCTCGGCGGCACGGGCGAACGCGCCGTTGACGATTGGCGTCATCGCTGCGATCGCCTCGGCCTCGGAGACAATGACCCGCCGGGCATATTCCAAGTCAAACTCCACAGCCTTCGGACTCCCTGCGGCGGCCACCGGAGCAGCGCCGGTCCGATGGTTCTGGGCCGCGATGTGTTCATTCCCTGCCATATCTTGCGATCGAACCCGGATTCCGTGCTTCCTACAGCTTCACCTCGCTGCCGCGGTCGTTGTAGCACAGCAATGTGCGCTGCTCGCCGCGCACATCGGGCGAGGCGTGGATGATGATCCGCCGGTCGCTGGTCTGCTCGATCTGGGCGAGGGCGGTCCTCTTTTCATTCTGCAGGTAATCGCCGACTTCCTGGGAGACCGTCAGCTCGATCCGTCGGATGTGGTCCCGCGACACCGCCAAGTTCAGCAGGCGGATGATCTCGAGGGCCAGCGACTCGTGGCTCTTGACGAAGCCCATGCCCGCACAGTGCGGACAGGCCAGGAAGGTGCTGAATTGCAACGACGGCCGCATCCGCTGGCGCGTCATCTCGACGACGCCGAACCGGCTGATGTGCAGAATCTTGGAGCGCGCCCGGTCTTTCCGGACCGCGTCGCGGAAGATCCGCTCCACCTCTTTGCGGTGCTTCGCATTGCGCATATCGATGAAATCGCAGACGATCAGGCCGCCGAGGTCGCGCAGCCGCAGTTGCCGGGCGATCTCGTTCGCGGCCTCTAGATTGTTCTCATAAGCCGTCTGCTCGGCGTTCTTCTGCCGGCGGAACCGCCCGCTGTTGACGTCAATGGCGACCAGGGCCTCCGTCTGCTCGATCACGATGGAACCGCCGCTCTTGAGCTCCACCTCACGGGCCTGAATCTTGGCGATCTCCTCTTCGATCTGGTACTTGTGAAACAGCGGGATCTTCTCGTCGTAATGAGTCACCTTGGGCTTGAGACGCGGCGCGGCGATCGAGAGAAAGTCCTTGATCTTGCGGACCGTGGCGTCGGAATCGCAGACAATCGTGACGATGTCATTGCCGATCAGGTCCCGCAGGGCCCGAATCACCAGGTCCGACTCCAGGTAGATCTCCCCCGGCGCCTTCTCGGTGTCCATGCGCTTCTGCATGGCGCGCCAGAGCCGGTCGAGATATTTCAGGTCCGCCTGGATGTCTTTCTTCGAGGCGCCCTCGCCGGCGGTTCGAATGATGAAGCCGTGCCCCTTCGGGGCTTTGCTCTCGTCGAAGAGCTGCGCCAGCCGTTTGCGCTCCTCCTCATCCTCGATCTTGTGCGAGATGCCGTAGTTCTTCATCCAGGGCATCATCACCAGGTGCTTGCCCGCCAGGGCCAGATAGGTGCTCAGAGTCGGCCCCTTGGTCTTGAGTCCCTCCTTCGTAACCTGGACGACGATCTCCTGGCCGCGGCGCAGACAATTCTGCATCGGGGGACGGTCCTTGAGGGCCTGCCGCCGGCCGATGACTTCCAGCACCCCGTTCTTGTTCCCGGGGAAATACCGGGGATGCAGATCGCTGATGTGGAGAAAGCCGTTCTTCTCGGTTCCGATATCGATAAACGCGGCCTGAATCCCCGACTCGATATTGACGACCCTCCCCTTGTAAATACTGCCGACATGAGTGCCCGCGCTGGCCCGCTCAACATAGAGCTCCTCGAGTTTGCCTTCTTCCACAACGGCGACCCGGCACTCTTCCCGCTCGGCGACGTTAATCAACATCTCACGTGCCATCTTCCAAATCCTCTGCCCTGGTTTCCATGCAGGGCTCTTTCGATGAATCCTTCCGTTCGGTTGTCTCCCAGATCACATTGGTCCGGCGGACCGGCCCCGCCAGATCCGCCGCAGTCAGCCCGAAAAGCCGGAGGATCTCCTCCACGCGGATCGAGCCGCCCTCCCCGGTCCGATGCTGCACGGTCAGGGCTCCACCCTCCAGGCGCACCGAAAGCAGAAACGGCCGGACATCGACCGGCCGGGCCGGTTTGCCTTCCCCGGAAGCCCGTTCCACCATGCGGTGCTCACTCTCCATTATTCTTACGATCCCATCCTGCAAACGTTCCGCCAGGCCCGCCCTCTCCGCGATCCGCAAGGGCAAGATGTACTCGGCCGAGCGCGGATGGTACGAGGTGCCGGCCGCCACGAGATCCACCGCCCACACTTCCATCCCCTCCGGCAACTGCTCCGCCAGCGCCCGTTTCACCGTCGCCTCCCGTTCGGCCCGGCTCTCCACGGCGGCGTCTGCTTCGCACAGCCTGGCAACGAGCAACTCCTCTTCGGCCTCCACGCCCACCGGCCGCGGCAAGGGCAGCGACATCCGCGGGTGCGGGTTGAACCCCTCGGAGTATCGCACGGGAAGATTCGCCCGGGCGCAGGCCCGCTGCCAGACACGCGCCGTTTCCGCATGCGAAAGAAATCGCATCGCTCCCGCGATCCGGAATCGAATGGCCGCCGTTGAGTCAGCAATCATCAATAATCAATCATCCTTCATCAATTCAGAAGGCCTCCGGCAAGACCTTCCGGGCGGTGCTGCGCAGGTAGCTGGAGATCTGTCTTTCCGAGTTCATGGCCACGACCGTGCGCGTCAGATGGTTGCAGTCCTCGATCGTGACGGAGCGAATGACCTGCTTGATCTCCGGGATCATCGGCGGCGTCAACGACAGCGTGCGGATTCCCATGCCCAGCAGGAGCATGACGTACTCCGGCTCGGAAGCGGTCTCGCCGCAGACGGAGACATCGATCTTCGCCTTGTACGCATCCTGAATGACCGTGCGGATCAGCCGCAGCACGGCGGGATCGGCCGGCGAGTACAGCGACGAGACCAGCTCATTGCCCCGGTCCACCGCCAGCGTGTACTGCGTCAGATCGTTCGTGCCGATGCTGAAGAAGTCCGCGTCGCGCGCCAGCGTCGAGGCCATCAGGGCGGCCGACGGCGTCTCGATCATCGCACCGATCTCGATGTCCCGATTGTAACGGATCTTCTCCTCGTCCAAGTCCTCCATCACATCGTGCACGATCATCTTGGCCTGCATCAGTTCTTGGATGCTCGTGATCAGCGGGAACATGATCTTGATCTGCCCGAGGACCGAAGCCCGCAGGATGGCCCGAAGCTGCGTCTTGAACATCGAGAGGTTCTGCAGGCAGAAGCGGATGGAGCGCAGACCCAGGAACGGGTTGGGCTCGGGGGCCACGCGCCGGCTTTGGGTGTACTTGTCCGCGCCCAGATCGAAGGTGCGGATCACCACGGGCTTGTTCTTGAAGACGCGGGCCACTTCGGCATAAGCCTCGTACTGCTCCTGCTCGACCGGCTCCGTGGGCCGGTTGAGGTAAAGGAACTCCGTTCGGTACAGGCCGACGCCTTCGCCGCCCTTCTCCAGCACCAGATGCGCCTCATCGGGGAATTCGATGTTGCCGAGCAGCCGGATGCGCACGCCATCCCGCGTCGTCGCGGGCTTCTCGCGCAGCGCGTCGAGCTTGTGCTCGAGGGCGACGAACTCGCGGGAGTACGCCTCGTATTGATGGATCGTGTCCTCATCCGGATTGACGATGACGATCCCGCGATTGCCGTCGATGATCACCTGATCGCCGCCGCGCACGACCTCCGTCAGGTCCTCCAGGGCCACCACCGCAGGAATCCCCAACGAGCGGGCCACGATAGCGGCGTGGCTGGTCCGCCCGCCGGCATCGGAGGCAATCCCTTTGACGTAATCCCGGTTGAAGCCGGCGGTCTGCGTGGGGCTGAGCTGCCGCGCCACGACAATTGCCGGGTCTTTCAGATGCAGGATGTCTTCCCGCTTGGTCCCGAGCAGCCGCCGCAGCAGACGCCTCTCGATATCGTAGATATCCGCGGCACGCTCACTGATGTAGGTGTCCTTGACGTTCGTCTCGAAATGGGACGCGATCTCCCGCCGCCCCGTCGAGACGGCAAACTCGGCCGTCACCAACTGCGTTTGGACCGTGTCGGTGATCCGGCGCCGCAGACTCCGGTCCCGCAGGAAACGCAGGTGCACCGCGAAGATGTCCTTGATATGTCCGCCGGTCGCCTCATCCTGCCCCCGTTCCAGGGCATCCAACTCATCGATGGCTTCCTGAAAGGCGTTGCGGATGCGCTGGATCTCCGCGGCCCTTTGGGAGGGGTCAATTTCCCGCCGTGGGATTCGGTAATCCTCAGAGTCCACAATGAGCGATTTACCGATCGCTACCCCCGGCGAGACCGCAATTCCCTTTTTGATCTCCATGCCGGATTCGTTTCGGGTCGTCCGCCTCAGGCGTTGTCCGCGTGAGACGATCGGCCCATCCTTAGAATTTCGTTACCGCGGCCTCAAGGCGGCGGCTCTCCGAACGTTTTGACCTCCACCAGATCGCGCAGCGCCTCGAGCGCCTGCTCGGCCTCCGGCCCCTGGGCCTGCAGGTGCAGGCGCGTCCCGCAGGTGGCCGCCAGCATGCTCATCTGCATAATGCTTTTTCCGTCCGCGTTCGTTTGACCGTTGCTCACGATGATGTCGCAGTCGAAGCGGCTGGCCGTATCGACGAACTGCATCGCGGGGCGCATATGAAGGCCTTCGGCGTTCTTGATCTCAACGGTGGTTTCGCGAACCAGTTTCTCCAAGACCCTTTCTCCCATCATTGGCCTACCGGGCCGCGCTGCCCACGTCAAGCATGCGGCGGCTTACCACGAGGGATTCTCGTCGGCCTCTTTGAGCAGATCCTCCAGCTCCGCCGGCGTACGGCACTGCCGCAGGAACTTGCGGAACTTCTCTTTCTGGAGATGACGAAAAACGTTCTCCATGGCCTGCAGGTGTTTGTCGGGATTGTTGACGGGACTGATCAGCAGAATCACCGAATAGACCGGCTGCTCATCCAAGGAGGCGAAATCGATCCCCCCGCTGCTTTGTCCAACGGCCGCCAGCACATGTTTCACCGCCGCATGCTTGACGTGGGGCACGGCCACCCCCTTGCCCATGCCGGTGCTCGCCTCGTTCTCGCGCTTGATGACCGCCTTGGCTACCTCTTTGGCCGACTCACTGGAAATCTTCCCGGCCTTGACCAGGGCGGCGATCAACTCCGTAATGGCGCCGTCTCGATCCGCCGCCTGCAACTCCGGGATCGTCGCCTCAAAACAAACGAACTCATCGAATCTCATTTTGCGTCCAGCCTTATCCGATATCGCAACCATCCTACAGCGGTGCCCCCGTCGCCGCTACAATTGAGTCGGGCCCGCATAACTGCTGCCCTCACCCATGTGTTTGTCATCTCGTTCCTTGGCCTTCTTCTTGCGCAACTGCTGTTCGAGCTTATGCAGCGCCGCGTCGATACACGCATAAGCGCCCTCGCCCGTCCCCGTCGCCACGAAAACGGCCCCGTGCTCCCCTCGTGCTATGATTTCCACGGCCATTTTGTTCGCCCCGGGGCTGCCGTCGACCATCACCTCCACCTGGTTGACGCCATCATAGTAGCGCGGGAGCTTCGACGTCTTGTCTTCGGCATAAGCGCGAATGGCCTCCGTGATCGTAATGTGCTTGCCTGTGATCGTGAAAAGCAATTCAGACCTCCTTTCATCGCATCCATAGTCAGGTTAGTTGTGGCTGCCGCACCGGACCCGCCTCGGCGCGCGGCCGCGGGACCTGCCGCTCGTTCTCCGGCAAGATCACACCGGCGCTGACCAGGAACCGGAACCCTTCTTCGACCGTCATGTCCAGGAAGATCGCGTCTTCCTTGGCCACCGTGATCACATACCCGCTGACGAGCGCCGGGGATTTGGGAACCAGCACCGTCAGCAGCTCTTTGCCCGCCTGCTCGGCAATCTCGCGCAGGCCCGTGCCGGTGACGAAACCGAGCGTCCAGAGCCCCTTGCGCGGATACTCGACCGCCACGACGTGGAGAAATGATTTCTTCTTCTGCTCCGGCGTCAGGACAAAGTCCGTCACCTGCTTGACGTGCGGGTAGATCCGCCGCAGGACCGGCGCGCTCATAATCGTGGATTCCAGCACGCGCCACAGGACCCTGCCGATCACGCTGGCCAGGAACGCCCCAAACAGAAAGATCGCCACCACCGCGAGCAGGAGCCCGACCGCCGAGCCGGCAAATCCTCGGACGAAGATCCCCTCCAAGGCCGTCTGGTACTGCGCCAGCGCCTCCTGGGACATGCCCCGACTCTGGTGGAACCACACCAGGGCTCTGACCAAGCCGCGGTTGACATGAATGCTCACGTGCTCTTGAAGGAAACTGTAACCCCAGGCCAAAATCCAGAGGGTCAGTATGGTCGGCAGCAGAACCGCCAACCCGCGCAGAAAGTACCTCTTGACACTTGTAGCTACGCTCATCCAACCACGACAGCCGTTGGCTGCCTTCCATGTAGACCCTGTTCGGGGTGCGCCCCCGGCAAATCACCCCAATAGCCTAATTCCTACTCTCCTGACCGTCAATAGAAATCTCCTGCTGGGGCAGGTGGGCGCCCAAGAGATGCACTAACCCGCCCGGCAGCGAGGACAAAACCCAGATAAACCTCTGGCAAAGCAAGAGCACCACGACCAGGACTTTCTCGGCGGGTGCCCCGGTCAGCCGGCAGAAAAGCCCGACCGTCCCCGCCTCTGTGATACCCAGCCCGGCCAAGCTGATCGGAATCGCCCCGACCACCCAGCCGACCGGGAAGGCCACAAAGTAGTAGCGCGGCCCCGACTCAATCCCCAGGTTTCTCCCCAGCAGCCAAAAGGCCGCGATCACAGTGCTTTGCCCGATCAACGTCAAGACCATGGCCGCCAACAAGGTCCGCGGCCTCGAACAGTACACCACGACGGCGTCTTTCACCCGCCGCAGCAGCGAAACGCTTTTGAGACGTGCCTTTGCCACCGCCCGAACGAATCCCGCCCGGCCGGCCGGATGCGCCAGCAGAATCACGAGAATCGCTCCAACTGCCACGGTGGCCCATAACGCAATCGCTCCCCCATGCTGCGAAAGCCATCCCGGCGGACCCGCCTCCTGTGCCCCGGTCCGCGCGGCGATGTGCCCCCGCACGAACACCAGATACGTGAAAACCGCGATCAGGAGCGTCCCCGCCAGCCCGATACCCCGGTCCACGAAAACACTCAACACCCCCTCTAGACGCCTGTTCGTGTGCTTGGTAACGTACCAGGCCTTGAGCAGGTCGCCCCCGACCGACCCCAACATTAGATTGTTATAAAAGAGTCCCAGAAAGAACAACCGCACCGCCGTCAGCACGTCGATGTAGATCGACTGCGACCGCAGCAGCATCCACCAGCGGACCGAGATGATCACTTGGGCCGCCGCGTAGATCATCAGACTGAGTCCAAAGTACCAGGGGCTGAGGTTCCGGAAAACCCCGGCCAGTTGCCCCCAATCCTGATCCCACAGGACCCATAAGATCGCAGCTATCGCCACCGCAATCCGTACGATCAGCGACAAATGCCCCTTCCTGCCGGCATTCGTGGCATCCTGCTTTGTAGCATCCTGCAAAACGAATCTCCCAAAAAGAGCTTGTCATAGTAAATCATAACCTGTAAAACACGGCCTGACAAGATGTTACCGACCGCCATTCCAACGTGGGAGGTGTGAAACGGGAGGTTTCCGGGGCGGTTGGAAAGCCCGATCCTTGCGACGGAAGATTTGACGCACGTATACGCTTTTCGAGGTCGATACCCTTGGATTCGAAGCAGATTGAGGAAGGTTTGCAGTTTACACCCAAGTTCAACGCCGAGGGCCTGATCCCCGCCATCGCGCAGGACGCCGGGACCGGCCAAGTCCTGATATTCGCCTGGATGAATCGCGAGGCCCTGGAGCGCACTATCGAGACCGGCCGGGCCACCTATTTCAGCCGTTCGCGGGGCAAACTCTGGACCAAGGGCGAGCAATCCGGCCATTTCCAGGCCGTCCAGCAGATCCTCGTCGATTGTGACCAGGATTGCCTGATTCTGAAGGTCGCCGTCAACGAGGGCCAGTGCCACGTGGGCTACCAGTCCTGCTTCTATCGCGCCTTGAAACCGGCCAGCAAGACCGACCTCGAATGGACCGCCACCAAGGTCTACGATCCGAAAACCACCTACAAGAAGTAGAATCGGATTGGTTTGCCCCTTGCGAACGCGCCTCGGTACAATGTCCCCGTGACAGCGTCCCGATTTCATAGCGCGATCCGCCGGGCGAAGGGCGTACCGGCATTGACCTGGCAGGGCTTCAGCCAGCTTCTGTGGCCCGCGGTTTGCGATGTCTGCAACGAGGCCATCTGCGACACAGACAAGAATCTGTGCCCGAAGTGCTGGGGCGAGCTTCTGAAGTGCACAGCTGGGAACTACTGTCCCCGATGTGGCCGCGATGTTGTCAGCAGATATGGTCTAATAGGCGGTGCCTGCGCCGCTTGCCGAGAACAGAGATTCTACTTCGATGGCATCGCCCGCGCTGGAGTGTACGCCGATGCACTCCAGCAGATGATCCTTGCCTTCAAACACGACAGAAGCGAGATGGCCACGACTCTGGCATCATGGGCCGATGCGGCGCTACAAGGCAGCCGCTTTTACGACCGGATCGATCTGCTGGTGCCCGTCCCTCTGTACTGGACCCGGCGGCTGCGCCGGGGCTACAACCAATCTTACCTCATCGCCAGGCGTCTGCATCACCCGCGCGCCCGGATCAGCACGGACCTGGTGCGTGCCCGTCGGACCGATCCTCAGCCCCAGATGCCAACTCCAGCCGCGCGGGCCAGAAACGTCGCCGGGGCCTTTGTCGTCCGTGCTGGGCACAACTTCAGCGGCAAGACCATCTGTCTCATCGACGACATCAAAACCAGCGGTTCGACTTTGAATGAATGCGCCAAGACGCTGAAAGAGGTGGGTGCCGCCCGGGTCTATGCCCTCGTGCTCGCGGTCGCCGGACAGAACGTGCGCTGAGATACCTTCCGTCCGCCCCGCTTACAGCTTCTCGTAGCGGATGACGGCACGGTAGATGCCGTCGATGCGATGCCCATCCACGACCATCGGGGAATAGCGCTCGTTGCGGGGCTGGAGCCGGATCTTGTCCTCCTTCTCGAAGAAGACCCGCTTGAACGTCGTCTCGTGCGGCATGGTGAAGCGGACGAAGCAATCGTCGCCGTTCTGCACCTCCACCGCCGGGGAGAAGATCACGATATCGCCCTCGAAGAAGCGCGGCTCCATCGAGTCGCCAACCACGCGCACGGCGAAGGCGTTCGGATCGTGCAGGTCGGGGCAGCGCACGTAGTCATCGGCCACGCCGACCGGGTAGTCCAAGTCGTTGAAATCCGTCGGGTAGCCGGCGGACACCTTGTTGATGATCGGAACCAGCCGGCCCGCCGCCAGCGACAGCTTGCTATCCTTCGCCATCTTCACTTCGGCCAGCATGGAGTGAATCTCGCTGGCCTTGGTCCCCTTCTCCGTGAGCCGCTTGATCAGGTTCCGCAGCTTCTGGTTCTCCGCCTCGCGCGACTCGTACGCGCCCCGGACATCGGACGGCATCCGCTCCAGGTGCGCGATGTTCAGGAGCAGGCCGCCCTCGAACTGGAGGACCCGCTCCAGCCGCGTCAGCAGATCGTCACTGGGCGGGTTCTTCACCTTGCCCGTCTCGATCGTCGAGAGGTAAGGTTTGGAATACCCCACCTTGTTGCTGACCTCGTCCAGTGTCAGGTCTAACTGCTCCCGTTTGCTGCGGATGATTTGTCCGAGGGACATAGTCTTCACCTTCTTCACGTCAACTCACCTCAACCCATTCGTAGTCGGCCCGGCCCAAGCCGATTTTCACCGCGTGCTCGATCTGGTGACGCCAATCGAGCATGGTGTTTTCGATCAATTCCGGCAGCCCCCGGCCGCCGCGTGTCTCTACCATGTCAATGGCCGCCTTGTCCACGGCCACCGGGTCCGTCGAGGCCACGATCCCGATGTCCGGGACCATTGTAGGCATGTCCGCCTTGTCGAAGCAATCGCAATCCTTCGTCATGGACAGCAGAAAGTTGAAGAAGGCGGCACGGCCCTCTTTGCCCTTCACGACCCCCAGGGCATGCTCGGCGATGCTCTTTTGCAGGATCTCGCTCTCCTGCTTCCAATCGTACTGGACCGCGTCGAACCGGCAGACCGCGACACACTCGGCACAGCCGATGCACTTGTCCTGGTCGATATGGGCCTGGAGCTGGTCGAGCGTGATGGCTCCGGCGGGACAATGCCGGTAGCATTCGCCACAGCGCGTACACTTGCCCTTCTTGACCTGGGGTTTGAGCGCCGAATGTTGGCGCATCTTGCCTTTGCGGCTCGAGCAGCCCATGCCCAGCGTCTTGAGAGTGGCCCCGGCGCACGTCGCGACATGGCCCGTGAAATGGGCCACCGACAGAATCGACTGGCACCGGACGATATCCGCCGCGAGGGAGACTTCTTGCTGCAGTTCGCCTTCGATGGGCACCGCCGTCTCCGCCGTTCCGAACAGACCATCGGGCGCCAGGAACGGAATCCCGAGTCCCGCGACGCTGAAGCCCCGCTCCGTCGCCAACACCGTATGATCGATGGCATTGTGCCGCCGACCCGTGTATAGCGTGCTGGTGTCCGTAATGAAGGGCTTGGTCTGGAGCTTCAGCAACTCCTCCACGAGTCCCTGGAGACACGGGGCCTTGATGTACGTGTTGTTGACCTGTTCCCCCACGTGGACCTTGACCGCCGTGAAGTCGTTCTTCTGGAAGCACTTTTTGAACCCACCGGCCTGGAACAGCCGCCGTGCCTTCTCCGAGATCGTCCGCTCCCCGTCCCCGATCGAGGCCTTAATAAAATACACTTTCGCCGCCAACGGACCTCCTTACCGATTTACGATTTATTATTCCCTATCTACAATTCACCATCCAGTTGCTTGGTTATCATACAAGCACCCCGGTGGATGGTCAAGCAAAATCTCCCGTAGTCCGGAATGTCCCCCGAGAGGACGGATGCCGGAGGACAGACGACGGACAACAGAGGACAGACTGGGAACCGGGAACTGACAACTGAGAACTGCTTTTCAACCGCAGATGAACGCCGATCATGCCATTGCGAGCGAAGCGCGGCAGTCTGCCGGTTTCTTACCGACTACAGACTACCGACAACCAGTTCTACACCACAGAGACACGGAGGCCACGGAGAAAGTCATAAATCGTAAATCATAAATCATCAATCCAAAGACTACCGACAACCGATTCCTCCTGGCTGGGTCGCTGGGGCAAAAGACAAAGGAAGTCCCGCCAGGGACGACAGCCTCGAAACACGCAAAACTCCGATGAACCGCGAAGGGGAAATGCACGGGGCAAGGAATAAATGGGGCGTTAGCGATGTGGGTTACTGGGACGACCGCGCAAACGGCCCATTCGATACGGCGGACATCAGGACGTACGTTGATGAGTAGCGCGGAGGCGAGACAACTCCGGATCGAGATAAAGCACTGGTCGGGAAGGCTCAGGCTCCGTCTTCTCAAAGACTAATTCGGAGGAAGAGAATAGGCCAGAGTTCTCCGTCTTCAGTCTCCGAGCAGCCATCCGACAGTATTCCCGATCAATCTCCACACCAATGCTGCTCCGGCCATTCTTCAAGGCGGCAACCATCGTTGTACCGGAGCCACAGAAAGGATCGAGGACCGTGTCGCCCGAGAAAGAGAACATGCGAACCAATCGAGTGGCAAGCTCGAGCGGGAATGGCGCAGGATGGCTCCGCGTGGAGGCCCCGGGGATGCTCCATATCTGCTGAAACCACTGATCGAAATCCTTTTTGTCGATCTTGCTCTTCTCCCGTTGGCCGTTCGTGGGCTGCCGGTATCCACCGGGCTTTCTTTGCATCAAGATGAACTCGATGTCATTCTTGATAATCGCATTCGGCTCGTATGGCTTTCCTAGAAATTTAGAGCCGTTTGGCACCTCGTAGGAAGCGTTGGCAATCTTATGCCATATAATGGGGTTGAGGTTATCGAACCCCATCTTGCGGCAACGCACCGCGATGTCTGCGTGGAGAGGAAATACGAGGTGACGGCCGAACTCGCGCCTCGATACGCAGACGTCCCCCACCACGCAGACAAGACGCCCACCTGGTACGAGGACACGCAGGACGTGACGCCATACGCTTTCAAGTTCGCCTAAGAACGTCTCGTAGTCATTGATATGACCCAGTTGGCTGTCGTTCTCATTGTATCGCTTGAGATTCCAGTAGGGTGGCGAAGTGACCACGAGATGCACACTCTCGGTCGGGATGAAGGACAAGTCCCTTGCGTCGCCATTGATCAGCTTGTGCGTAGTTCCATCCATAGGCGCCATGTGACCATGACCAGATGCCCGATCAGCGATCTGGCAAATCTCTCCATTGACAAATCCTCGGCAGGCGTCACGTAATCGCCGTTCTCACCGGTTGCCGCCTGCGAGGTTATGAATGCCGCCGAAATGTAGTGCCTCTCCAAAACGAGCTTGCGGCAGAAAAGCTCATAACGTCGTGCATAGGATGATCCGACGAATTCGGGGAAGACCTTGAAGTGAGGCTCCTTTACGCTTACTGGGTGACTGGAGGCGGGACAGTCTTCGAGCATGAAGAAATAGCCAAGGAATGGCTGGGGACTCGCAAGATAAGCGCCCTCCCGATAGGCGGTCCACAAGTCCAGGGCGCTGCCCATTGCCTCCTCAGTTCGATTATTGAAGTTGTTCCCGAAGGACGGGCCCACTTGGGACTTGGCTTCGATTGCCGCGATCAGGGTACCCTCCTTCACAATGACTAGGTCCCACTCTTTGGTCGGTCGAAAGAACCCGGGCAATTCAAGGGTCCTCTCGCAGAAGAGGTATTCGCGTGAGACTCCTGCATCACAAATAAGACTCGTGAACAGGTGGATGAAACCATCCATCTGGGCTCCACCTGTCACGGCCCCCCTTAGGCCTTGGTCGAGCTTGCCCACTTGCTGTTGTCTCCGACGTTGGGCTGATCGAGTCCTCCAATAATGCGCCACCGCCTCGCGGGTGCGTGCATCAAGGTTCTGTAACGTCCTATTCTCCTGCATGGGGAGGATTATATCAGATTCCGGCTGCCTATCCAGATTCGTGATGAAGTAAGCGACCACACTCGGAGGGCGTGGGAGAAACCGGCGGACGCACCGCATTTGTTGACGCGCCAAGTATACTGTCGAAGCAATCTCCTGGCGTGGCTCCCGAGAGTCCCGCCGGGACTGGTTTGGTTCTTTGCCCCGGTGTCCCGATCACTTCTTCGGTGCCGCGCAAGACAACCTCCCCGCTGGTACCCGTAAAGCGTTAAACGCCTCGGTCCCCGCAAAGGCCGGGCGGGGTCCATCCCGGTTCCTCTGCGGCGGAAGAGGCAGTAGCCGGTAGCCAGTAGTCGGTAGTCGGTAGTCTGTAATCGGTAGGCGGTCTGTCCTCTGCCCTCCGTCCTCTGTCCTCGATTCTCTGCGTTCTTGGCGTCTTGGCGCGAGATAGGTTCTGCTTGCGACCACGTTCGTGCAACAGTCGAAAAGGTAGAACACCCTGCGAGCCAGAAATTCTTTACTCCTTCCGGCACAAGGGGTTACGCGATTCATGGATGTCACGCGTGCACAGAATTTCGGCACGATTCGTGCAACACGGCCCCTAGATGGGGGAACACTCTGCCCCGGGGCGGCCCCTCGGGTCTATGATTCATGAAGTATGATTTATGATTGGAAAGCGGAAGCAAGAGTCGTCAGGACGCGAACGAGTTGAATTGCGGTTTGCGGATCATGTCATTGCGAGCGAAGCGCGGCAATCTGCCTTGCGGATCGAAGACAGAGTTGCGGCCGGGCCGCCCAGCCTGCGGCCTGCCGCCTCCGGCCCGCGCGGACCGTCTGTACAAACAAACCAATTCGGCCCGGCTGGGCAGGGCTAGGTTCCAAGTGGACGAAAGATGCGAAACAAAGCCAAAAGGCGGTAGTCGGTAGTCAGTAGCCGGTAGGCAGTTGTACAAACAGACCCAATTGGCCGGAGCGAATCATGCGAAACAAACCCAATTCTCAGTCGGGCCGGGCGGGAGGGGGCCACAGGAGCGCGGGACACAGGGCAATCGTGCGAAACGAAGCCAATTCTGCCGGCGGGCCCGGGACCATTTGTCAGACAAACCCAATTTGCCGGGTCGGTTGCGGCCCCGGAGGGCAAATGGGCGAGACAAACCCAATTCGGCGATGGCCGGGTGGCGTCCAGGGAACGCAATGTGCAAAACGAACCCAATTGAGCAGAAGTGTGAAGTGTGCAGTTTGAGGTTTGAAGTGCGAAACAAAGCCAATTTCACCCCTGGATGGGCGGGTAAGCCGACGGCGGGCGCAATCGTGCGAAACAAACCCAATTGCCCGAAGTCGAGGACTCCGTCTACCTCGCCCCGGACCGCACGGCGCAATCGTGCGAAACAAACCCAATTGCCCGAAGCGGGGCACCGAGGCGGTGTCGGCCGTTATGGCCGTGGAGAGCTCCCATTATTCCACTATTCCATCATTCCACCATTCCAATCCCCCTGCCGATTGTACAAAACGAACCCAATTTCGCCGGTCGGGGTGCGGCCGCAGAAGGCGAAACGCGCAAAACGAACCCAATTTCTGCCGACGGGACCGACCATACGAAACGAACCCAATTTCCGCCATGGCGAACGACCCCCGAGGGCGGGGGTCCTACATGGACGGCAGCAGGCTTTTTCGCTTGCCCCAGCGGGCGGGGGCCGGGATAATGCTGCCTCAATGGGGCCTTGGCGAAGGGGTTGGAGGCCTGAAAGACACAGTGTTGGAGAATGACAGATGAGACTTGCCGTCATCATGATGATGCTGGTTTGGGCTGCCGGTCCGCTCTATGCTCAGAATCCGGACCAGCCGCCGCCTACGCCGGAACAGGAGCAGCCTGAAGTTCTCACCAGCGGGCCGGTGCACGAGGCCTTTGCGGAACCTGTCAATCTGGAGCCTCAGGCGGGCCTGGTGGTCTCGGACGAGCCGCCGGCCCAGATCCAGGAAGTCCCACCGGACGAGAAGCCGGCCGGCACGCAGTTCGTCTGGGTGCCGGGCTACTGGGCCTGGGATGCGAGCCGCCATGGCTATATCTGGGTCAGCGCCTGCTGGCGGGCTGCGCCGCCTAAGACATACTGGGTCCCGGGCTACTGGGCCCGCGTGCCCGAGGGCTGGGAGTGGATTCCCGGCTTCTGGGCCCCGGTCGCCAATCAGAAGATCGACTATCTCCCCGCCCCGCCGGAGATTGAAGACTTGGACCCGTCCGGTCTGCCGCCGTCTCCGGACGATATCTGGGTGCCGCCCTGCCACTATTGGTACGAGGGGCACTACATCCTGCGCTCCGGGTACTGGCTCCACGGGCAGCCAGGCTGGATCTGGATCCCGTCGCACTATACCTGGACGCCGCGTGGCTATGTCTTCGTGCCGGGGCACTGGGACTACGCGCTGGACCGCCGCGGCGTGCTGTTCGCGCCGGTTTACTTCCCGCATCACATCCACAGGCGGCCGGGATTCTCCTATCGGCTCAGCATTGTCGTCGATCTCGGCGTGTTGCGGGTCAACCTGTTCACCTATCCGCGCTACAGCCACTATTGCTTTGGGGATTGGTATGACGACGCTTTCCTCCGCATCGGCATCTACCCCCGCTGGGAGAGCGAGCGAATTCGCGTATGTTATGACCCCATCTACCGTTATGACCGCTGGCGGCACATCAGGACCGATGCTCATTGGGTAGAGAACGAGCGTCACCAGTACGACCTCCGCCGGGCGGATCGGAATCTTCGCCCGCCGCGCACCTATCACGAGATGGAGGTCCGGGAGGCCAAGCTGCCCGAGCTGCAACGGCGGAATCTGCAGATCGCTCGGCCCCTGAACCGGGTCATCGCCCGCCAAACGACACCGCTGAAGTTTGAGCCGGTCAGCAGTAGCGAGCAGAAGAGGATCACGCGGCAGACGACCGAGGTGCGCAAGTTCGGCAACGAACGCGTTCGCTGGGAATCGCCGGCCACCAGCCGCAGGACGATTCCGCCGCTGGCGAAACGCCAGGAGGCCGCGAAGCCATCCGCCGAGCATAAGGAGCCGACGGTCGGGGCGCCGGAGCGAAAGGCCCCTGTAAATCCGCCCACGGCATCGACGTCCACAGAGCGCAAAGTTGCAGGCCCGGCGCCGGCGGAGCACGCGCCACCGTTCGTTTCCCCCCGCGACCTGCACGTGACCAAGCCGGAGAGTGTGAGAATCCCCCGGCCGCCGATCATCGGCCGAGCGGTCACGCCCGGCAGCCAAGAGGTTGGCACGCCGTCCAACCCCACGGCGGAGCGGCAGAGCCCGCGCGATCTCAAGGGCAGAGGCGCGGAGAGAAGCAGGAACAAAGGAAAGGACGAAGAAAGAGCCCGATAGTTCCGGCCCTCCATTTCGGTGCGCTAGCCCGTGATCCGGCTCCTCAGGTACGCCCGGTTGGACGCATCTCCGCGAGACCGTCGGATGTCGGGTTCTGCTAACCGACCGTTATGCCATAAGCCACCGCCGGCTTGGGGGTGTGCTTTCTGTTTCTCCTGCTTTTGGCTCTGGATGAGTTGCGCTCCAGGTCGCGCGTGGCCCGGTTGATCGAGCCATAGGCATTGTCCGCGGTCTCCTGGGCAACGAAGCGATGCCTCTTCTTGCCGCTGGCGATGATCCGGGCGATCGCCGAGCCGTTGGTTCCGCGGCGAAGCGTCACCGTTACATCGTCAAGGTTATGATAGTACTTGGCCAGGCTGGTAGCCTTTTGGGCCACGTACGCTTTGAAGTCGCTGGAGATTTTGACATTCTGCCCGCTGATTCTTAGAAGCATCGATAGCACCTCCACTGGTTAGAAAGACATCCCGTTGAAGCGCGAAAACTGAATAAGAAACACCGGAAGGAACAAAGGGCCTGCCATAGAAGCGAATCTAAACATGCGTCGAATCCTCCTGTGACACAGGTGGAATCAGAAACTCAACATGCATCTTCTACAAGTTAAGATACGGCCGAGCCGACTTTCGGGTTCACAGCCCGGACAGCAGGACTCCCTAAGTGTCTCCACCACAAGGGTTTACGTACGCACGGTCCGTGCGATTTCACGCCGTGAGATGCTCGATGACGATCTTGACGCCGATGGCGATGAGGATGAGGATGAGCCCGCCGACGATCTCGACGTTGCTCTCGAAGAAATGGCCGAAGCGTTTGCCGAGGGTCACTGCTTCCTTGTCAGGCGGGCGACAAGCCACATGGCGAAGAGGACCGCCGGGACAGCGGCGATCAAGATCCCGTGATACCAGGGAGAATTCGGGGGCAACAACTCATCCAGAGCATCATGCAAGCCCAGCAGTCCAAAGCCCGCGAAACCACAGGCCGCGATCCATTTGACCAACCTCTCGGGAATATGTCGATGAAGAACAATGCCGACGACAATGCCGATGCCGTCAGCGATCAGCATCCCAGTGGTGGTCCCCATCCAGACAGGCACGATCTGTCGGGCTTTGACGATCCAACCTGCGCCGCCGACCTTTACCGCTTGCTCGGCGGCCAAGGCAATCGTCATCAACTGGGTCTTGTCGCCCATTTCCGCCAGAAAGAAGGCGACAGCGACCGTCCAGAAGGCACTTCGTCCCTGGCGCTGGTCTTCCCCTTCCAGCTCGTCACCCCGGACGGTCCACAGGGCGAAGGCGATGAACGAGGCGCCCGCCGCCAGCTTGATCCAGGCGATGGGCAGAAACTGCGTGGCGACGTTCCCGACAGCCACGGCCAGCAGATGATTGGCAAGCGTGGCCCCGAACACCGCCCAAAGAACGGTCTGCCAGCGGAAACGGCTCGCAAACGCCATGGCCAGCAATTGCGTTTTGTCGCCCATTTCCGCCAACACAACGGCGACCATCGCCAGCAAAAATGCACTGATCAAGCTTGCTCTCCTTTAATCCTGATTCGGGGCACCAACAACCACTACGGCTGCTCCGGCACGATGTCGAACACGGCAATTTCCGGCCGGGCGAGAAAACGCACCTGGGGTCCGGGCCGCGGTTCCAGGCCGAGGCCCCGGTTGACATAGAGCGTGGTTTGTCCCACGCGATAGAGGCCGGTCTCGTACTTCTTGCCGAATTTCGAGAAGGTGATCAAGGCACCGTACCAGGGCAAGGCCACCTGCCCACCGTGGGTGTGGCCGCAAAGGTACAGATCGATACCCGGGCCGCTGACATCCTCAACCAGGTCCGGCGTGTGGTACAGAAAGACATTGAACCGGTCGCTCGGAAGAGCCTTGACGGAATCGATTGGGACATGGGAGCGGACGAAGTTGAGGCCCGAGATGCCGAGACTATCGGGACCCTTGGCCACGGTGACTGCCTCCTGATTGAGCCAGCGAAAACCTGCGCCGTCGAGCAGATCGGGCAGCCGCGGCCAACCGCCGTCCTGATTGCCGAGCACAGCGAATTTCCCCAGCGGGGCCTGCAGCCGAGTGAGTGCGTCGCGCAGGTGCGGCAGACCCGATGTATGGTTGAGATAGTCGCCCGTGGCCACGATGACATCGGGCTTGAGAGAATTGATGATCTGCACCATCTTCTCTTCGTTGCGGATTCTCCCGTCGCAATGCAGGTCGGAGATCTGCACGATGCGAAAGCCGGCGGTCTTGAGCTTGGGCGTATGGATGGTCGTCACGTGGACCTCGACCCAGTTCGGCTCAATGAAACGGCCGTACAGCCAGCAGCCGACCCCGACGACGGCAACGAGGTGGAGAATGAGGTAACGTCGGGCGAACAGTTCGCTCTTGCCGGGCCGCTTGCAGATTCGGCCCCAGACATAATCGACCAGCAGCAATGTCTCCGCGCCATAGAGGAAGAGGAGAAGCAGCAGGAAGATGAGCAGGGAGATCCCTTCACGGAGCGACATCGTAATCATTGGGCTTTGATGATCCCCCGATTCGTGACATCCTCGGCGATCCGCTGACCGGGCGGGACGGTCAGGAACTCCTCGTCGCTCCAGAGGCCGTCGACAAAGCGCTGCATCAGCCCGGCGTCGCCCTTGCATTCCTCATAGTCCCATTTCAGGAAGGCGGCACATTCGCGGGTGAAAGCCTTGTAGCCCTCAGAGTCGATCAGGCCCCAATCGACGTAGGTCGCCCAATTGTATTCCTTCATCCAGGTCTGCTCGACCTCCATGAGGTACTGGGCGTTATCCTCGCCATACTTCCGGACGTATTCTCGGAGGAGCAGATCATATCGTTCGCGGCTGGGCTGCCTGCCCGACTCGATCCAGCCGGGGCTGTACCAATAGACGCCGCGATGCGAATCGAAGTACTCCTGGTAGCGGTCCTTCGAGCCGAGCAGCAGTGTGATGCAGTCGTGGGCCCGGGGGATGATGATGGGAATCTCGGCGCCAAGCCCGACCACGCCGTTGCTGCACAGACCATAACCGAGCAGCGATGCATCGTAGGGCCGGTCCTGGATATCGCGTGTCCGCTCCAATGCCTTCTGCACTTCCCGGCGCAGCCGGTCCGGCTCATCGTGCAGGCCCTGCGGCATCAGGACAATATCGACGACGTTCTTCGACCGCGCTGCGCAGAAGTACGCCTCGCGCTGCACGACTTTGCAGGCAATCAACTGCAGCCGTTTCGCATCGCCCTGCGGAATCATGATGTTGCTTGGGCCGATCACTGGTTCTGCAGGACCTCGATCATGGCGGCGATATTCTCCGGACGGGCATCGCGGGGGATGTCGTGCGAAGGCGAGGCGATGTAGCCGCCGTTGGCGCCGACAATGTCGAGCAGCCGCCGGACTTCATCCTTGACCTGCTGCACCGTCCCGAAGGGCAGGCTCCGCTGGATGCTGATCCCGCCGTAGAAGGTCAATGCATGGCCGTACCGCTGCTTCATCTTATAGACGCTCATCACTTCCGGCTGGAACGGATTGAAAACATCGAGGCCGCACTCGATCATGTCGGGGAACAACTCATCGACCTTGCCACAGCAGTGGAGCATCGTGAACTTGCCCTTGGACTTGACCAGTTGGCACATCTGCCGGAACCGCGGCTTGATAAACTCGCGCCACAGACCCGGCCCCATCAGCACGCCGCGCTGATGGCCCCAGTCGTCGCCGAACCGGAAGATATCTACGTTGTGGGCACAGGCCCGTTCGATGATGCCCAGATTGAATTCGAGGATTCGGTCGAGCAAGGCGTTGATGAAAGGCTTATCCGCGGCCATTGCCATGAGAACATTTTCCATGCCCGCCAGCGTCCAGGCCCGCTCGAACAGCGCGAAGCCGAGGCTGACGAGCACCGCGTTGTCCAGGCTCGACGCGATCACTTCATCGAAGGAGCCGTATCGTGCCGGATCGTTGGGGTCGGGAAAGTCGAAGCTACCCACGTTCTCGGGTGTAACGAGGCGATTACAGACGACCCCGATGTCTCTGTCGATTCGCCGGTCCCACTCGACCCCAAACTCATCCCGCCACGTGTCCGAGTCCACCTGGGTGTAACGGGCCTCGGGCGGATGCGGCCGCAGCCACGTGAAGCAGTTGCCCAGCTTGCTCTCGAACTCGGGATCGCCGTAGTACTCGACCATCCGGGCGTGCGCCGGTTGCGTGAAGCGGATATCGTACGGAACTTTGTCGGGCGAGCGGTGCTGAATCGCCGCCAATACACGCTCTCGATTGGTCACGTCACAGCCCCTGATTTATGATTTACGATTTAAGCCGGAGCAAGGGCCTTTTCTACAGCCGCTTTCATCTTGGCCAAGCCAGTCTTCGCCACTTCCAGCGGGTCCTTCTGCCAATAGACCTGGCTGAATAGTTCAAGGGACAGGACCGTCTGCCCGCCCTTGGCGCGCAGGTCGCGCAGAATCTGGGTCAGTGGCGCGATGCCGTCGCCCGGCATGATTCGGTCACGATCGGCAATTTTGTCCCGCGGCGGGCTCGCCGGATAGTCGTTCATGTGCAGCACCGGCATGGCGGCGGCACTGATCATCTTCAAGCCGTTGAGATCCGAGCCCCCTTTGTAGATGTGGTACACATCGCCCAACAGGCCCGCCTTGGGATGACCGCTTTCGATCACCACGAACATGCACTCGCCGAGCCGGTGCAGATTCTTGGAGGACCCCCACAATTCCAGGATGGGAGTGACGCCCGTCTGGTCGCCAAGCTCCAAGAGGACCCGATAGCGCTCGGCTGCCTTCATCAGATCGAGGTCGGGGGCGTTGCTGCCGTTGGCGCCGGCCGGGGGAGCTGCGATGCGCTTGCCCCCGATCTGCGCTAGCAGGTCCATCTCGCGTTTGACCTGCTCAACCCCCTTGGCCCGGGCGGCATCATCATCCACAATCCACTGCGGGAACGAGATTGCCCCTTCGACTGTCAGGCCGCGGTCTTCGATCTGCTTGCGGATGTCCGCGAGCTTGCCGCCGGCCTTGAGGTACTCCTGGATCGTCTGAATCCACGGCTCGATACCCGAGTAGCCGGCCTGCGCGGCAATATCGATCTCCCTGGCCAAGCCCATCTTCTGGCCCCGAATGGTGCTCGCATTGAGACAATACTTGAAGGGCCCCGTGCTCCCTGTGCCGGCCGGCATTGACGCCGCCTCGGTGCGGCCGCCTGCCAAGAGGCCAGCCCCAAATGCCGCGCCGCAGACCCCCAGGAGACTCCGGCGGGATAGACTGTCCTGCTTCATTCTTTCACTCCCATGCATCAAGCGATCAAGGCAAATGCTTCGACGGCCTCCATGCCTTCATGAATACCCAGGGCTCTGGCCTTTTCGTTCACCTTGGTGACTTTGCGATTCGGGAACCGATCCAGCGTCCCGATGGGATTCTGCGGCGTGCTCTCGACGAGGGCCGCCGCCGCTCCATAGCGTTGGCAGGTCTCGATATCGAGCGCAGGGCATGCCAGGAATCCCTTGGTCCCGGTGACCATGAGAATACTGAACCCGGGCCAGCGGGTCTGAATCCCCTCGACCGGACCGTTCGGCGTCTGATAAATCTTTGTATGGGCTTCCATGATAAATCCTCGTAGGGGCGGCCCCCGGTGGCCGCCCTCTGGATGGGCAGACACAGGGGTCTACCCCTACACACTTCCAACTTCACGCTTCCCATTATATCGGCGTGCCGAGTTGCTGCTCGATCTCGGCGAGCTTCTCTTTCAGCAGTTCTGGGGTTTTGGCCTCCACGTTCAAGCGCAGCAGCGGCTCGGTGTTGCTCGGCCGGCAGTTAAACCACCATTCCTTGAAACCGACGGTGACACCGTCCAAGTAATCGACTTGTCCCTCGCTGTAGCGGCGGGCCAACTCCTCCATCTTGGTCTCTTTGTTGTCCACCTTGAAATTGATCTCACCGCTGCTGGCGTACCGGCGCAGCGGCCGGATCAACTCGCTCATGGCCTTGCTGGCGGCATCGACCACATTCAGGGTGTGCACCATCGTAATCATGGCCGAGTCGGCGTAGAAGTTCTGTTCGTAGTAGTAATGGCCGGACAACTCGCCGCCGAAGATGGCGTGCGTGTCGCGCATGGCCTTTTTCATGTAGGCGTGCCCGACGCGCTCCCGCCGGGGCGTCCCGCCGTACTTGATGATCTCTTCCATCACCACCCGGCTGCTCCGCAGATCGTATACGATAGCCGACTTCGGTTTCTTTTCGAGGAAGTACGGCACGAGCAGCGCCGTCAGCAGGTCGCAGGGGATCGTCGTGCCGTTCTCATCGACTAGGATCATCCGGTCGGCGTCGCCATCGAAGCAGATTCCGAGGGCGCAGCCCTCCTTCTTCACCGTGGCCTTGACTTGCGCGAGGCTCTTGTCCTTCAGCGGGTCGGGATCATGCTTGAACTTGCCCGCATGCTCGAAGTTGAGCGCGACGATCTCCAGCGGCAGGTCGCCGAACAACAGCGGCACCGCCTTGCCCGCCATGCCGTTCGAGGCATCGATGGCGATCTTCCTCTTGCGCAGGCTGGGCCGGAGGAACTGCAGGACATGCTTCTTGTATTCAGGCCACAGGTCCCGCCGCTCCAGGGAACCGGTGGGGTTGCCCTTGGTGTGCAGCAGAGCGGTCGCCAAGTGCTTGATCTCCTTGAGGCCGGTATCGACACCAATCGGGACGGCCCCCTTGCCGGAGATCTTGAAGCCGTTGTACTTGGCCGGGTTATGGGACGCCGTGACCTGCACGCCGCCGCATGTCCCCAGATGGTTGATGGCAAAGTACATCTGGGGCGTGTCGATCATCCCAATATCGATTACCGCGATGCTGGCGGACCGGATACCCTCGATCAGGGCCTGCGCCAGCGGTTCGCTGTGTGTTCTCATGTCCCGGCCGACACACAGGGCCGTCGATCCGGGGCGCCCGCGATCATAGCCCTTGATCAGCGGCGGCAGATACCGCGCCGCGGCATGCCCGATCTTCCACGCATCTTCTTCGCTTATCTCATCGGGGTATACTCCCCGGATGTCATACGCCTTGAAGATCTCCGGATTCATGACACTCACTCCTTTTGGTCATAAGCAAAGCAGTATGGGCATCGTGGGGCCCCCAATGCACAATGCCGCCCCCGATCGGGTCGGGGGCAGGCTCCCTCCGCGAAGGCGGGGGTGGGGACCCCTGGCCCATGCTACGTCGGTTCGCTAGAGTCTACCATATCCACCGTGCCAGACAAGACGGCTTTTCGTCCATTTCGGCATTCTTGACGGCCGGACTGTCTTGTGTGCCACCATCCTGGGCGGGAAATCCCCTTCCGGGTCATGCTGGTCGGTAACGATTATGGGAACGAGTTGTCGTATATGTGGAGCCCCTGCTGCGTCCTGGAGGGACAAGCGACCCTGGCGGGCCAACTCACGCGGCTGGTCCTCTTCTCGAACGGATTCAGCGGCTCGTTTACCCACGGCGTGCTTGGCCCTGCTGCTGCCCGGCGCCGAAGACGGCAGCACGCCCGTCTGCAAGGTAATCAAGACCGATTGGCAAGCAACGACATTGGCCGTCGGCTGCCCTTGTTGTCTCTTGCCCTGGGGCAGCGCGCCGGTATCATAGACAATATGACCGAACATGTGTGTGGGTCCCCAAACGCATGATTCCGCGTTTGGGAGCCCTATCCCGCTCATCCGCCTGTCCCACGCCGTGCTCTTGCAGAAGCCTTGGCCGCACCAATGATCCTCGGCAGGGGCGAATTCGCCCCTACGGTCCGGGCTCCCAAACGCGTTCCTTCGCGTTTGGGGTCCCGGCGGCACCGACCGGCTGCAGCGAATCGATGACGTTCTTCAATCTCCATTCCACATCTTTGGCGATGCGATGAAGGTCCAGGTTGTCGATCATTTGCATGGCCACCGTCGGCCGAATTACCCCCACGACCGTGCCGCCCTCGCTCTCATAGACAACCACATTGCACGGCAGCAGCAGTCCGATGTTCTCCTCCGCCATGATCGCTTTACAGGCGTTGACCGCATCGCAGGCACCGATGATCACGTAATTCCGGAAGTCGATGCCCAGCTTCTCTTCAAATTTCCGTTTCATGTCAAGCGTCATCAGGATGCCAAAGCCCTGGCTCTGCAACTGCTCCTTGACCAATTCCACCACGGACTCAAAATCCATGTCCAACCATTTTGTATATCCATAACTGATCATCGCGCATCTCCTGGGAAGAGAGTTTGAAGTTGGAAATCTCAAGTTTCCAGTCGCGCCACTTCCGACTTCACACTTCCCACTTCATACTTTCATGCCAATCCTGCTTACGGCATCGCCTCGTCCGGGGGCGTAATAGGATTTTGCTCATACGGCTCCGGGAAGATTCTGCTTAGTGCACAGAGCAGGAAAAGCAGGGATCGTAGGCACGGACAAGTTGCTCACAGAGCAGCCGCAGCTTGCCGCGGTCCAAGTCCCGGCGCTCGCTGACCAACTCCTTCAGGTCGCGCTCGATGACCAGGAAGTTGTGGGCTGTCGGCGTGACGATCTTGGCCTGCTCGACCACGCCCTTGCGATTGATCCGGTACCAGTGGTAGAGCAGGCCGCGCGGAGCCTCGGTGGCGGCGCCGCCTGCGCCGGGCTCGGGGCTGGCATCGATCTCCTCCTCCTCGAATACCCGGGACTCCAGAATCCCGATGCACTGCTCGATACCTTCCACGATCTCCAGGCTCTGGGCCAGGTTGTTGTTGAAGGGATTGTGGTTCGGCTCCCGCAAACCCGCACACACCTCGTGGGCGAGAGATTTCGTCCGGTCGGCCAGCTCATCAAACTTGTTGCTTAGCCGGGCCAAGGCCCCCACGCGGAAGATGTTCCGGCCCGCGATGGCAGATTGCTTGGCGAACGCGTACGGCACCTCCCATTCCTTGAAATGGGCGTCGTAGTCGTCCACGGAGATGTCCAGTCCCCGGTCGGAGACAATGCGGCCCTCATTGAAGGAGTATCGGTTCTCGGTGTTCAGCGCCACGTTCTCGCAAGGGGCGAAGAACTCCGGGAGCTGAAAGTCGACCACGTCGCGGACCGCCTGCTCGGCGTCCGCCCGGATCGATCGTAATTCTTCGAGGACCCCGCCGAACTCGTCGGGATGGGGAATGGAGGTGAAGCCCCCCGGTAGATGAGTGACCGGATGAAGCGGCCGCCCCCCGATCAACCCGCTCAAATGGTTCATCACATTCTTCATACGGATGAAGCGGGCCATCTCGTCCGGGAAGCGCTCCAGCATCCCCGTGATGCCGGGGTAACCGTAATAGTCCGGCATTGCCAGCGTGTACAAATGGACCAAGTGGCTGGCGACGATCTGACTGACGGCCAAGAGATGGCGCAGGACGGTCGTCTGCTCGCTGACTTGGATGCCCGTCGCTTTCTCCACGGCCAGGATCGCCGTCGTCATGTGGGAGATCGGGCAGATCCCGCAGATGCGCGAGACGATGTCGCCGACTTCGTTGTACTTGCGGCCAACCAGAAAGCCTTCGAAGAACCGGGGCGGCTCAAAGATCTTCAGTTGCAGAAGCGGCGCGCCGTCCAACTCGACCGTCAGAGCGGTTTCGCCTTCGACGCGCGCCAGGTAATCGATTTCTATTTTTGCACCACGTCCCACCGTCGCACCTGTCCTGGCTTCCACTCCACCGTGGGTTCTCCGAATTCCGTAAATCGTCGGCAGATGTCCTCTTCGCTCAGCCCCATCTTGGCAAACCGGTTGGCCAGAGCCCGGGCGTGGGCGTTCTTCATCGGCCCCCAGCAGCCGTAGCACTCCCGATCATGGGAGGGGCACAGTGCGCCGCAACCCGCATTGGTCACCGGCCCCATGCAGGGCCAGTGGTAGGCCACCAGCACGCAGATGTTGTGCTGGAGCTTGCACTCGACGCATACCGGGTACTGGATGAACTCCGGTCGCTTGCCCAGCAGCAGCGAGGTCACGAACTCCGCCAAGTCGCGCTCGCCCATGGGGCAGCCCTTGATATAACCGTCCACCGGCACGTACTGATCGACCGAATGGGCCCGGATGGACGTGAGCCTCGACGTGTCCTCGTAGACCCGGCTCTGAATCGTGTATTCCTGCTCATTGTTCTTGATGGCCGGCACGCCCCCGCAGACGGCGCAGGACCCGATGGGGATCACGTACGTGGTGACGCTCCGGATCTTGCGCAACTGCTCGATCTGCCATTGTTCGGTGATGGTCCCCTCGATCAGGGCCACGTCGAAGGGCCCCTCCTCGACGCCGCCCGATTGGAGCATCCGGCAGAACACGATCTCGACTTTGCCGAGGGTCTCGAGCACGTGCTTCTGGAAGAAGATCAATTGGAACTCGCAGCCCGCACAGCAGCTATATTTGAAAACACCGATTCTCGGCTTGCCATCGCTCATAACAGCGTGTCCTGGAATCTCGTGATGTCCGCCAGCGCGAAGACCGGCCCATCCTTGCAGACAAACTTGGCACCGATCTGGCAGTGCCCGCACTGAGCCACGCCGCACTCCATTCGACGTTCGAGCGACACGTAGATATCGCCCGCAGACTGGCCATCAAGGAGCAGCGCCCCCGCCGCAAACTTTATCATGACTTGTGGCCCACACATGAAGGAGATCGTCTCCGACAAAGCGGTGTGCACGCGTGGGAGCAGCTTGGTGACCACGCCCTCTTGCACCGGCAGAGGCAATTCGCCCCGCACCCGGTCCGCCGCTAGCAGGACGGTGATTTCCTCATTCCATTGCGCCAATTGTCGGCGGTAGAGGAGATCATCCGTGGTCTTCGCACCATACAGGAGAAAGACGTCGCGAAAACTGTCGCGATTCTCTCGTACATAGTCCACGACAGGCCGCAGCGGCGCCATGCCGATGCCGCCCGCCACCAGGATCAGATTCCTGCCCAGCGCTTTGTCCAGGGGCCAACCTGTGCCAAACGGGCCGCGGAACGTCACATGGTCGCCTTGCCTCAGCCGGCACAAGGCGGACACCACGTTCCCTGCCGCTCGGATCGTGTGGACGAACGTGCCGGTGTAATCCTCCAAGGAGCTGAAGGAAAACGGCGCCTCTTTGAAGCCGGGCAGGCCGAGCATGTTGAACTGGCCCGGCCGGTAGCCCAGAGGTCGAGAGTCCGCCCGAACCAGCCGCAACGAGATCGTGTCGGCGCTCTCCGTAATCTTCTTTTGCACCCGAGCCAACTGCGGTATCAACGGGTTATCCTCCAGAATGTCGCTCCCGTTTCCGTTTCCCATCGCCTACCCCAACTCCAATTGCCGCGTCGGGGCCCGCTGAATCTCTTTGGCCATCTCTGTAATATCAATGCCTGTGGGGCACCAGGTCATGCACCGGCCGCACCCGATGCAGCCGAAGCAGCCATACTGCTCGACCCAGGTACACAGTTTATGCGTCATGAACTGCCGCAGTCGGGCCTGTTGCGGCTGGCGGAAGTTGCCGTCATGCACCTCGGCAAACCAGTAGTCCTGACAGGCATCCCAGTGGCGGCTGCGCTCCACGATCTTCGCCTCGAAGTCCACCCGGTCGACCATCTTGTAGCAGAAGCACGTGGGGCAGACCAGCACGCAATTGCTGCAACCGAGGCACCGGGCATCGGCCACCTCTTTGTAGACAGGGTGCTCAAAAGTCCGCATCAGAAGCTCCGGCAGGCCCTCCGTTTCCAGGCTCTTGGTAAACGAGGCGGCGGCCTGCTGCTCAAGCCGGGATTTCTCATACAGCCGCATCCGGCCGGTCTTCTGCAAGCCCGGAGCGGTCTCGATGAGTTCCTGACCTCGTGGCGAGCCCGCTTCGAGCAGGTATTCCCCATCGAGGGCCGTCATGACCACGTCGAATCCTTCCGTGAGCCGCAGGAACGGACCTGTGCCCATCGAGGCACAAAAGCCCTGGTCGCAGGCTCGACTGCAGTTCAGCACCACCGTATAGGTTTCCTGCCGCCGCTTCGCGTAATAGAAATCCTTGTTGGGGCCCAGAAACGTTCGATCCAACACGCTGATGGCGTGCATGTCGCATGGGTGGATGGCAAAGATCAGTTGCGTGCGGGCCGGGCCGGGATCGGCCGCCATGTACGTGTTGGTTTCTCGATCAATCTTGCATAGCCGCTGAACCGATGGATAGATGAAGAAACGCGGGCCGAGCATCGTCGTGCAATAGTCCAGCGCAAGCGGCGCGCTGTTGTCGATTGGCGCAAAGACGTTCTGCCCCCGTTTGGCGGCGACGGGTCCCAGCACCTGAAACCGGCCTGCCAGCGAATCCACCCAACGGCACAGGTTATCGGCGGAAATTGAATGGCTCGTGCTCATCTTTCACCTGGCAGGCCCCACCGGGGCTTCAGACACGATTTCGCGCACCGGAGAGCCCGCGTCTGCGCCGCGTCCTTTCTTGCGGTAGGAGATCCGCCGCGCGTTCACCGCCACGATAATCGTGCTCAGCGACATCACGATCGCGCCCACCGCCGGCGGCAGCACCACGCCGTAGTGGTACAGCACGCCGGCCGCCAGCGGAATCGCGACCACGTTGTAGCCCGTAGCCCATAACAGATTCTGCACCATCTTGCGATTGGTCAGACGCGACAGAGCGATCACGTCGGCCACATCCCGCGGATCGTTCTCCACGAGAATGACATCGGCCGTCTCGATCGCCACCTCCGTTCCCGCCCCGATCGCGATTCCCACATCGGCTTGCGCCAGAGCCGGGGCATCGTTCACGCCATCGCCCACCATCGCCACTTTCTTGCCCAGCCGCTGCAGTTCCCGGATTTTCTCCGATTTCTGGTCCGGAAGCACCTCAGCAAAATACGTATTCAGCCCCAGCCGTTCGGCCACGTAACGGGCCGTCGGCTCGTTATCGCCGGTGATCATGGCAACTTCCATGCCGCGGTCCTTGAGCATGCGCACCGCCTCCTGGGATTCGTCCCGAAGGAGGTCGGCCAGCGCGATCAGGCCCTGAACCTTCCCGCCGGAGATGACCAGCACAATGGTCTTGCCTTGGGCGGCGATAGGATCGACGCGGGCGGCCATCTCGCGCTCGCGGATTCCTGCCGTTGCCAGGATTCGCATGCTTCCGACAAGGACCTCCTCCTCATCTACTGTCGCTTTCGCCCCGCGGCCGGGCAGGGAGGCGAAATTCGAGATCGGCGCCGGCCTGAGCCCTGCTTCCTCGGCCTGGCGCACAATGCCTCGGGCAATGGTATGTTCGGAGTTCTGCTCAACCGAGGCCGCCTGGCGCAACAGTTTCTCTTCACCCCAATCGCCGAAGCTGACGACATCGCTGACGCCGAATTCGCCTTTGGTGAGAGTTCCAGTCTTATCGAAGACGACGGTATCCACACGGCGGGCGTTTTCGAACGGCGTTCTCTGGCGGATTAGCAGGCCGTTGCGGGCGGAAATAGCGGTGATCATCGCCACCACCAACGGCACGGCCAGCCCCAACGCGTGCGGGCAAGTGATCACCATCACCGTGACCATCCGCTCCATGGCGAACGCCGGTCCCTGCCCCAGCCCCAGCCAGACGCCCAGTGTAATGAAGCCGCCGACCAGCGCGATGATCGTCAGGGCAAAGGCCGCCCGGTCCGCCAGCCCCTGCGCCCGCGACTTGCTCGCGCCGGCCTGCTCTACCAGCTTGACGACCTGCGCCAAGTACGATTCCGCGCCCGTTCTGGTCGCCTGGGTCATCAGCGAGCCCGTGCCGTTGACAGACCCGCCAATCACCTGGTCCCCCTCTTTCTTGGCGACGAGTCGGGACTCACCCGTCAGCATCGACTCATCGATTTCGCTTTCGCCGTCGACAATGCTGCCATCGGCGGGAATCCGCTCGCCCGGCCGGATCAATACCGTTTGCCCCGCCCGCAGCTCCGCAAGCGGCACATCTGCGACCGACCCGTCCGGTCGAATCAGATGCGCCTCGTTGGGCAATAGCTTGGCCAGGTCCTCCAGGGCCTTGGAGGCCCCCATCACCGACCGCATCTCAATCCAGTGCCCCAGCAGCATGATGTCGATCAGGGTCGCCAACTCCCAGAAGAAGACCTGCCCCGGCGCATGGGCCAGCACGAGCACGCTGTACACGTAAGCGACAGTGATCGCGACGGCAATCAGGGTCATCATGCCGGGCAGCCGGTCCCGCAACTCCTGCACAGATCCCTGTAAGAAAGGCCGGCCGCCATAGAAGAAAATGACAGTCGAGAAGAGGAACAGCAACAGGCCGCGCGCGGGAAACTGGCCTGTGGGCCCGATCGTGGGCGAAAGAATCACGATGGGCACGGTCAGCACCAGGGAGATCCAGAACCGTTTCTGGAAATCCGCCACCATGTGCGCATGGTGCCCCGCGTGCCCTCCGGCATGGGGCCCATGCGCGGCATGGGCCACCAGCCGTTCCTCCTCGGCAGGGGCCGCCTGCGCTGCCTGGGCCAGGGCTGGAGCGCCTGGAGCCTGATATTGACTCCTGCAATGCTCGCTGCAGAAATAGACGGTCCAGCCGTCCTTTTCAAAAGTGACGGCGTGACTCTTGTCAACCATCATTCCGCAGACCGGGTCGCGGACTCTCTCGGCCATAACGTCCCCTCAGGAAAAGTCGGTCCAGCGCGCGCTGCTTACCACTGTCGATCGGCTTTCTTGCCCAGCCGCATGCACCTGTCGCATTGTCGCCGATTTCCGGTCCGGGAGCACCTAAGCAAAATGCGTATTTGACTCCGACGGTTCGCGCTCCATTCGATGAAACCGAGGAAGAGCTACGGTGCCGGCGTTGCCACGATCATCTGGAATACGTCGAGAAGGAGATCTCTTTCGAGCTTGATGGCAAATCCCCGCAAGCCCACCAAATAGTACAGGTGGGCCGTCAGATCGTACCGAGGGGCGCGTCTGCGATACAGCCGCGCCGTGGATGCCTTATCAAGGGCCATGGATAGCCTCCCCCGCTGGGGCTCCCCGAACTCGAAGGAATTTGGCGTTGAGCGCGACAACGACGGTGGAGAGTGCCATCAGAGCTGCGCCAACTGCAGGACTTAGGAGAATGCCGAAGCGATACAGGACGCCGGCGGCCAGCGGGATCGCTACGACATTGTAGCCGGTAGCCCAGAGCAGGTTCTGGACCATCTTGCGGTAGGTGGCGCGGGCCAGTTCCATGATCCGGGTGGCGTCGCGTGGATCGGAACGCACCAGCACGATATCGGCCGATTCGATGGCGACGTCCGTGCCGGCCCCGATGGCAATGCCGACATCCGCCTGCGTCAGGGCCGGGGCATCGTTCACACCGTCGCCCGTCATGGCCACCACGAGCCCGCGCGCCTGCACCTCTTGGACTTTGGCGGCCTTCTGATCCGGCAATACTTCGGCGAAATAATCATCCAGGTCCAATTCGCGGGCCACCCAGCGTGCGACCGGCTCCGCATCGCCAGTGATCATCATCGTCTGAATGCCCATTTCCTTGAGCCGCTGCAAGGCCTCCCGCGATTCCGGCCGGATGAGATCCGCGAGGGCGATCGCGCCCTCGATCCTATCCTCGACCAGCACATAAACTACAGTCTTGCCCTGGCCGGCCACTTGTCGCACGCGGTCGTTGTCTACCGAGAGGTCGTGCTCCTTCAGATAGCCCGGACTGACGACTTTGACATTGTGGCCATCCACGGTCGCCTGCGCGCCCTTGCCAGGGATTGCCCGGAAGTCTTTCGGCGGGCCGAACGGAACGCCCCGCGCGCGGGCCCCGTCCACAATCCCCTGGGCGATGGGGTGCTCCGACTGGCTTTCCAGGGAAGCGGCCAGTTCCAACAGTTCGTTTTCCGCGCGGTCGCCCAGCACGAGCACGTCGGTGACCCCGAAGCGGCCCTGGGTTAACGTACCGGTTTTATCGAACATGATGGCATTCACATCGCGAGCCCGCTCAAAGGCCGAGCGGTCGCGAATCAACAGACCGTGACTCGCCGAGAGGGCCGTCGAGACCGCCACCACCAGCGGCACCGCCAACCCCAACGCGTGCGGGCAAGTGATGACCATGACGGTGACCATCCGCTCCAAGGCAAACTGGAAGCTCTGCCCGAAGATCAGCCAGAACGCCAGGGTGCCGCCGCCGATAGTCAGGGCGATGATCGTCAGCCCGACCGCGGCACGGTTGGCGATGTCCTGCGTTCGGGAGCGCGATTCCTGCGCCTTGCGCACCATCTCAATGACTTGGGCCAGGTAGGTTTCGTCGCCAGTCTTTTGCACTTCGATGGTGAAGGCCGCCTCGCCGTTGACCGAGCCGCCGATGACTTCATCCCCCTCTCCTTTCTCGACCGGCTGGCTCTCACCCGTGAGCATGGCCTGGTTGACACTGGTGCGACCCTCGACGATCCGGCCGTCGATCGGGACCTTCTCGCCCGGTTTGACGACCACCCGGTCCCCGGGATGCAGATCGCTGACGGGCACGTCCTCCGTGCCGCCCGCCGCTGTGACGCGGTGGGCCTCGGCCGGCATGAGTTGCACGAGGCTCTCCAAGGCGCGTGAGGCCCCCATGACCGAGCGCATCTCAATCCAATGGCCGAGCAGCATCACGTCGATCAGGGTCGCCAATTCCCAGAAGAAGATCGCGCCGGTCAAACCGAACACAACGGCACTACTGTAGACGTAGGCCACGCTGATGGCCAAGGCAATCAGCGTCATCATGCCGGGCTCCCTCTTGCCCAACTCCTCGAGCAGCCCCTTGAGGAACGGCCAACCACCATAGAAGAAAATGACGGTTGAGAAGCCGAAGAGAACGTAGCCGTCCCCCGGGAAACGCAGTGCCTCTCTGAGCCCCAGAACGCTCTGGATCATCGGTGACAGGAGGATGACAGGAACCGTCAGAACGAGCGACACCCAGAACCGCCGTCGGTAATTTGCCACCATCTGGGCGTGATGTCCCGCGTGACCCTCCCCGTGGCGGCCATGGGCGGCGTGCGCTGCCAGCCGTTCTTTCTGTTCATGCTCCATGTGCTCACCTCGCCGCCTGGGCTCTCGTTGCTCGTGGGCCTCGCGCTCGGGGTGAGCCACCGGGCCATGGAGCCGCTCATAGTCATGGCTCCCAGGTCGGCGTTCTTCCTCCGTTTGCGGATGCTGGCGCGTATGGTGGTCCATGTCGATCTCTCCTATACACCCTGCACATTTCGATCCTCAGGATTCGGCGCTGCCGCGGTGACTGTTCAGACTCACGCTCCTACGCAGGCTTAGCGCCAGTGTCCTTCACTCCATCATCCGAGAGTTCCTGTGCGGTGGCTCGCCGCGCCACCGTGTCATCAGGATGCTGGTACCAGCCCGGATCTTCGTAGCTGGTGAGGTTCGGCCGCACCTTCAGCACGGTCACCATGCCCCCCATGCCAATCGGCCCGAACTGATAGTCAATACCCTTCATCGCAATCGTGTTGGGCGGGAGCGCCATACGCATCTCACCCATCCCGCCGTTGCCGGTCAGGCCTGTGGTCATATACCCCGGCAACAACCGGCCGATCTTCTCGTTCAGATCGCCGGGATCGACATCCATCAGAAGCAGAGAATCGTGGCCCATCTGGTTCATAACATGGTGTGTCATATGGCAATGAACCGCCCAATCGCCGGGGTTATCGGCCACAAAGTCGATGGTTCGTACCGCCCCAACTGGAACCAGGACCGTCGCCTCGGGCCACCTGGCCGTCGGTGGGAGTTGGCCGCCGTCGGTCTCAACCACCGCAAACGAATAACCATGAATGTGAATAGGATGATGGTCCTGAGCGCTAAGATTGCCGAAGCGGATGCGGACTCGATCTCCTTGCCTGGCCACCAGCGGCTCCGTAGCGGGGAACACCTTGCTGTTGAAGGTGAACAGATTGAAGTCGGTCATGATGAGCGTGTTGGGCCGGCTGGTGCCGGGGTCGATGAACCACTCGTTGAGCATGATGACAAAGTCGCGGTCGGGACGGGGCTGCGTGGGCTGGCGCGGATGGACCACGATCATCCCGTTCAGGCCCATCCCCAGTTGTGTCAGTTCGTCGAAATGGGGGTGGTACATGAACGTGCCGGGACGCGGGAAGGCGAACTCATAGCGAAACGTCTCGCCCGGCGGGATCGCCGGCTGGTTCAGACCGTGAACGCCATCCATGCCGTTGGGTACAATGACGCCATGCCAATGAACCGTCGTCGCCTCGGGCAGCTTGTTGGTCACGTAGATGCGCACCCGGTCTCCCTCGACCACCTCCATCGTCGGGCCGGACGTTCGGCCGTTGTACCCCCAGCAATGGGCCTTCAAGCCGGGAGCGAATTCATCCTCGACCGGCTCCGCCACCAAGTGAAAGATCTTCGCTCCGCCCACGACTTTCCAGGGCAGCGTCACCCCGTTGGGGGTGACAACGGGTGTATAGTCTTGGCCGGGCTCTCCCGGCGGGAAGACCGGCAGGTTCGCATAGGCCGGCACAGCAGCCGTCGGGGCGCTAGGTGTGTCGGCACCGCGAGCTTGGGGAGATAGCATCGCTGCGCCTGACGCCACAGCGCCGGAAACGAGAAACTCACGTCGCGTGGGCATGACTGTTCTCCCCTTCATCAGGAGTCGCTACCGGGGTTGGCGCGGCCGGTTCGATCTTCCGCTCCCTTACGAGAATCGCTCCCGGCGGTCGTCTCCTGGAGCACATGGCCCGCCAACGCATGCTCCAGCTCCGCTCGCGCGATCCAGTAGTCTCGCAGGGCCTTAATGTATCGCATGCCCGCGTCGACCTGTTCGCGCTTCGTCTGGAGCAATTCGAATTGCGTCATCTGCATGGCGTTGTACCGTAGCAGGGCCTGCTCCGTCACTCTCTGCTGAAGCGGAAGCACAAGGTCGCGGTAGAAAATGACCTGCTGGCGGGTAAGGCGTAGAACGTCCCGGACCCGTCGTACCCGGGAACGAATCTCCACCGCAAGTGCCGTGTACTGGTTCCACCACTGGACGAACCTGGCCTTGGCACTGGCAGCGGCCGCCTGCCCCTGATCGAAGAGCGGCAGCGGCAACGATAAGGCCGGCCCCGCCGTCCACAAGCCATCCGGCTCGCGTTCCACGTGCGCCCCCAACTGTACTTGGCTGATCGCGGAGACCGTTCGCGTCAGGCCGACTTGCCGGCCGGCCGTCTCCAATCTCTGGTATAGGGCGGCCAGATCGACATTCGTTTCGATGGCTCGCCGTTCCAGGTGGTCGAGGTTCATTTCCTCCGGGGGCAGATCAGGCAGTCGAGACTCGATTCGCCACGTCACGTCCGCGCCCCAAAGCCCCATCAGCGTATTGAGTCGTTCCCGATCCTCGATCACCCCTTGCTCCACAGTAGACAGGTCCAGTCGTGCCTGCTCGTAGGCCACCTGCTCGCGCGCCAGGGCCAGATCATTCAAGTTGCCGGCCTTCTGCATTCGTTGTGCCAACTCGTAAGCAGCCTCCGCTGCTTCCAACACCGTGCGACGCATCTGAAGGATCTGCGCATCCGCCTGCAAATGATAGAAGCTCGCCTGCACTTGCGCGGAAAGCTCCAGGATGTCGGCCAACACCTGTGATTTGGTCCGCTCCAGGTCGACGGCCGCCAGCCTGCGGCGCAGAGGAATCAGCAGGACATGGAGGAAGTCGTCCATTACGGCGAACTCCATGGCCTTGTTGTTCCCATCGTTGTGGAAGCGCCGCTCAAAATCGAAGATGGGATTTTTCAGCAGGCCCGCCTGCACCAGCGCTGCCTGCGCCAAGCCCAGTTCCTGAAAGGCCGCCTGGAGGCGGCGATTATTCAGCAAAGCGATTTGTACGGCTTGCGCCGGACCGATCTCTTCGCTCAGAAGCCGATGAACCGCCTCGTCCGCTTGATGATCCTCCTCGGTCCCACGATTCCACTGCACATGCTGACCCAATCGGGATTGAGTCCTCCGCTGGATGTCCGCAAGACCAGCATCTTTAGGGACCGCGGCACAGCCTGCCAGGATGCCCAAGACCATCATAAGGCCAAATGCTCGCATCATGGTTAGCCTCCCCTCGCGCCAGGCGATGTTGCCGGCCAGGCTTCCGGCGTATCGTGTGAGGAGTGCGGCGCGGGCGGATCACCGGGCATCTTCATCCCGGGCATCCCGTGATCAGGCATGCTTTTCTGGCCTTCCCCGGGAGGGGCTGTAGCTGCCGTCGGCGGCGCTGGGACTTCCAAGGTTGTAGAAATGATAGTCACAGGGGCCTCTGGGGCGGCGGAGGCGGGGTGCGAAAGACCGACCGCTGGCGGAGCTTCGCCGGCGCATCCGGTCAGCACCAGCGACGTCAACCACAAGACCAGAACCCTGTCAATGGGTATGATCCATCGGCTCATGATGACCTCCCCGCCGCGTGCCCTTCCTGCCGGTCCTTACAGGTCCTTCTTGATCTCGTCGAACTGCTCCTTCGTGATCTCGCCGCGGGCGTAACGCTTCTTGAGGATGTCCAGCGGTGTGTCCGTCGGGGTTCGGGTTGCCGCGCTGGCCCCTGAGGCCCTGACCAGGAAGTAAACTATCACCACGACGATCACGATGAAGAAAAGCCACATGGCCACCCCTGCACCCCAGTAATTCATCATGTGCCCATACCCATCCATGTGGCCGTTGTTCTCAGGGCCACCCTGATTAGTCTGCGCGAGAGTACACGACCACCAGACGAGATTGCCCCCGGGGGGCAAAGATCTCCCGATCATCGGATCGCTCCTTTCCTCTGGAGGGGCAATCACTCCGAGGGGGTATGCCCCCGTCGGAGGGTACCCCGTCGTTCGCAGAGGGTCCACTTCAAAGGCCATGGACAGCGGCGGGCGGACAGGCACGCGGCAGACCGCCTGCCAAGCTACTGCGCCGGTTGTCTCTGCCACTGCGATTGCCCTTGCGGCGGCTGTTGCATCATACGACGTTGCATGGGGCAATTCTGCATGAACTGCTGGGCCATTTGATGCACCCGGGCCCAGTCGATGTTGAGGTTCACTTCCCGGACCCGGTTGAGATCGCTGTCGTACTTGACCAGCTTGCCGGCCACGGACACGACCACCCCGCCGTCGCTGGTGGCGGTGACGGATTCGTGCATCAAGCCGGCGGCCATCGCGCCACACGCCGGACAACCCATGCCACCCTGCCCCATCATGCCTCGACCCATCATCCCGCCTTGACCCTGCATCATTCCCCGGCCCATGCCGCGGCCCATCATCCCGCCCTGCATGCCACCCTGCATACCGCCGCCCTGCTGCATCATCCCGCCTCCCGTGCCCCCGCCCATCATGCCTTGTTGCGACTGATCCTGCGGCTGGTCTTCCTGCTGGGCGAAAATGGCATACGATCCCAAGCCGAGGACCAGGACCAACGCGATCGGAACCATCCATCGTTTCATCGTGACACCTTCCTTTCTCATGCGGCGGAATCCATTCCTACTATCTATCGAATTGTCATAACCATTCTATGGAGCCTTCCTTCGCCCTCTGAAGACGGTTTTCTCCTGAAACGACCGGAGGAAATCGCTCACCGCGCAATCCTCAGGACGAGACAACACCGGCCCCCCAAACAGTTTGGCGATTACGCTCAATCGATGCCCAAGCGCTCGCCGCCGGGACCGGATTTCTTCTGCTTTTCCCCAAGCCGCCGGGCTTCCTCCAGAATCGGTTTGGGATTGCTCAACGACCCCTTGGCGACCATCTTGTTGTCCGGGCCGATGAGGAATCAGCGTCTCGGGCGCGGGTTTGTCGTACGCCTTCCACGCCAGCTTCTGAGCATCGCATAGCGACATTACGGCGCCCTTGTGCAGATTGCAGACTTCGACACAGCCTGCGCCATGGGGACATTTGCTCGTGGGCTCGGAGAATTGCGCCACGGTCATCGGCAGATCCCAGAGCTGGCCGGCCAGATTGACGACCGTGGGCTCCAGCCAGCAACAGGCGGTCCCCGGCGGCGCGACGAAGGCGACAATCGCAACCGGCTGGCGGATCTTGTTGAAGCTGGCCTGTTTGCCCTCCAAGGACTTGTATTGCACATCCGGTGCCACGGCCCCGGCATACCAAGCCGGCGTCGACGTCCCGGTGATGACCCCGGAAGTCGGCGCGCAGCCGGCCAAACCGATCAAAGCCGCCAATACAATGAGGATTCATCCCGTCATGTCAGTGCCTCCCATTATGGATGGTCTTCATCGACACAATGAGTATCTCGCTCGTCAATACAGCGGAAAGTACCCTGCGGTTCAGTGAAACCAGGCCGGAGGTACTCCCCAGGCAGACCAAGTAGTTACAGAACACCAAGTAAAAAAAGGCATGGACAGGAAACGTTACCGGCAGGTGAATCGTTCTGAATACAGGCCGCTCAAAGAGGCGGCAACAGACATCGGGGGGGCCGCTAAGGTCAACGGGTGGCAAGCCCGGAACGCTTCGAGCAGATTGCGCTGCCCCATTTGGACAGCGTCTACCGAGCGGCGGTTGCCGTCTGCAGGCGGACCGACGAGGCAGAGGACCTGACCCAGATGACGTTCCTGAAAGCCTTCGAGCGGTTCGACATGTTCAAGCCCGAAACCAATTGCAGCGCGTGGCTCCTGCAAATCATGAGGAATCTCTGGATCGACCGGGTCCGCCATCGAAAGGTCGCCGGCACGGCAGTTTCGCTCGAGCAGGAATTGCTGGTCACGGAGCCCAAGGTCGATACTGCGCTCTGGTCGGATGTCGGCGACTTCCTGGAGAACTTCTCCGACGAGCAGGTGCCCGGGAAATGGGCTTTGTAGGGCGAAATCGATGAGCCACCTGACGGAAGAACAATTCGAGGATCTGCTGCAGGATGCGGCGCACGTCCCAGAACATGTGAACGGCTGTGCGCTCTGCCGGGCCCGCTTCGATGAGAAATACGCCATTGTCCAGCGGGTCCGCCAAGCGTCTCTTTCCATCCAGGCCCCTGCCGTCCTGGCCGACCGGATCCGAGCCGGCGTCGCCGCTCTGAGCGAGCCGGCGGCGACTGCCCCAGGCCGGGTCCGCCTCATTCCGCTGTGTGTCCGGCGACATCTGTGGTCTGGACTTGCCGCCGCGGCGGCGATCGTGGTTCTGGCGATACCGATAGGATTCTATGTCAGTACCGGCTCATCGGCGAAGGCAGCACCAGTGGCACTGGCGGAAATTCATCACGCCAATCTCGGGTCCCTCGGGCAATTGGCCCGTAATGACGATCCCGGCGCGCTTTGTGAGTATCTCGAGAAACGGGTCGGCCACAGCCCGATCCTGCTGGGCACCGGATCGGGGGTGAACCTGTGCGGCTGTTGTGTGCGCCAGTTCCAAGGCCGTCCCGTGGCCAGCTACGTTGTCAAACGAGCCAACACCCCGATCTCCGTGATCGCGGTCCCCCAATCCCCGGAAGCCCTCGGCCTGGCCCCGACAGAACACAAGACGGCCGCCCACCGGAACGTCTGGCAAGCCCGGCATCAATGCTGCAACATCGCTGCTGTCCGCATTGGCCGGTACTCTTACTGCGCCGTGGGGCAGGTCGCGCAGGAAGAATTGACGACTTTACTGAATGCCCTTCCCGCACCGGCCCAGACGCTCCCCTAGGATGATCCAGAACGCGTTCGCGAATTGTCGCGCGTTCCGCTAGGCCGGCGGGTCCTCGACGTTCGCGTACTCAATATTCTTGATGAAGGCAACCGCCTCCTGGGGTGAGTCCGTGATGCGAAACAGCCGCACATCGTCCGAATCGATCGTCCTTTCCACAAGCAGAGATTTCTGGAAGAACTCCGTCATGCACGACCAAAACTCGCTGCCCATAAGGATGACGGGGAACTGCTCGATCGTGCAGGTCTGGATCAGCGTCAGCGTCTCGAACACCTCGTCCAAGGTCCCGAATCCGCCCGGCAGGACCACGAAGGCGCTGGAGTACTTGACCAGCATGACCTTGCGGACAAAGAAGTGGTCGAACTGCACGAAGTCATCCAGATAGGCGTTGGGCGCCTGCTCGCGGCGCAGCGTGATATTGCAGCCGATGCTCAAACCGCCGGCCTCTTTGGCCCCCCGGTTGGCGGCTTCCATGATACCCGGCCCGCCGCCGGTGATAACGGCGTAGCCCGCCTCCGCCAGCCGCCGGCCGACTTCCCGCGCCAGCCGATAGTACCGGTGGTTCTCCGGGAACCGCGCGGAGCCGAACACGGTCACCGCCGGGCCCGTGACGTGGAGCGACTCGAACCCCTGGAGAAATTCGAGAAAGTACCGCACGGCGCTCTCGAGCTCCTCGGCCCGGTTCTGCCGGCCCTCCAGGAATTTTCTCTCCAGCGCAACCGTCGTATCCAGAAAACGCGGCGCCGCATCACGTCCGACCGCCTGTCGTTCCTTCACGCTGCACCTCCTTGCTTATCAGCGCAGCCATGTATCGCCGGCGGTCGGTCCGCTCAATAAGGAAGAACCTGAACGAAGGCTATTTCATCATCTGCCCCATTGGGCAGTTCTGCATCGTCTGCTGCGCCTTCGGACTCACGGCGTTCCAATCGACATCGAGGCCCACTTCGTTGACCTTCTGGAAAGCGGCATCACACTTGATCAGCTTGCCAGCCACGACCACGCCCCCGTCGCTGGTGGCAGCCACCGACCCCTGCATCATGCCGCCACAACTCGCGCCCCCGGGACAGGTCATGTTGCCCATCATGCCTCCCATCATGCCGCCGTTCGTGCCTCCGCCCATCATGCAACCGCCTCCGGCTTGCGGCGCAGGCGACGCTTGCTGCGCCAGAATCGCATACGATCCAAGGGCAACAACCAAGACCAATGCAACCGGGATCCAAAATCGTTTCATTGTGACATCTTCCTTTCCCAAAGAGGTAAGAACCCGCTCCTCTCCGGCCCCGCCCGCACCATCCCCTGGCGATGCACCCACCCCGCCGAGGGCCGGGCGACGGTCAACCTCTAGTGCCGTTTCCAGTCAGCGAGTTTCGTGACCTGCCGGGGTGGTGCAGGATTTGACGAAGAACACCCACCTTGGGGCTGGAGTTGACGTAGCTTCTCCAT
>JAMCWO010000222.1:0-11037 GCA_023481165.1 Planctomycetota bacterium
CGCCAGTAATGCTCTGGCCAATAATCCCTTCAATCTCAGCGGGGTCACGTATGACTACGACTTCGCGGTGAACGTCGTGAAGGCAACGGTCGCCACGTTGGCCCGGGAAGCGGTGTGCGTCGGCACTCAGGAGAATTCTTATGTGCCAGGGTCCCCGGATTAACGAAAAACCGCACCCTGGACGTGCCAGCGTCGTTTCCCTGCATCTTCTTTTGCACCGCGACATTGGGCCTGACGTGCGACCGTCCGGATGGTAGAATACCCGCATGTTTTGGGGTGGTCCATAACCTGCTATCATTGCCTCCACCGCCGGCGTCGTCTTTTCCCATCCTGCCCGCTGAGCCTCAATTGACAGGGTCACCAGCCACGGTATGATTATCTGTTGCTTGTCTTGTCTGCTTTGACGGTACGGACTTCGACAACCGCAGCCGCTCGCAATGGGATCGTGACCGTTTGTACGTACGCTCACGGGGCGTAGGAAAGGTTGGGACATCATGGAACGGATGAACCGTAGAGACTTCATCGGCGCTGTGGCTGGCGGAGGCCTGACGCTGAACGGCTTTGTGCCGCACGCGTCGGCCGCCCAGTCGTCCAAGCTCAAGGTCGGCTTGATCGGATGTGGCAGCTACGGCCGCAACGACGCCAGGGCCGCGTTCAAAGTGGGCAATGTCGAAATGGTGGCCCTGTGCGACGTGGACAGCCAGCATCTGGCCGACACCGCCGCCGAAGTCGAGAAGCTGCAAGGCGCGCGGCCCCGGACGTTCAAGCACTACGAAGAGATGTTGGCAACTCCCGGCCTTCAAGCGGTCCTCATTGCCACCCCGCCGCACTGGCACGCCCTGCCCTTCCTGGCGGCGGTCGAAAGGAATCTGGACATCTACTGCGAGAAACCGCTGGCCTACGATATCCGCGAGGCGCAGGCGATGGTGGCGGCGGCCCAGAAGAAGGATATTGTTGTCCAGATTGGCTTCCAGCGCCGCCAGAGCCCGGCGCTGCGGCAGGCCCGCGACTACCTCCAGCAGGGAAGTCTTGGGCGCGTGGTGCAAGTGGATGCCCAGATTCACTACGCGGCCGGCTTGCTCGACGCGACGCCGCAGGACCCACCGGCCTCCCTGGACTGGGACCTCTGGTGCGGCCCCGCGCCCAAGATCCCCTACTCGCCCCAGGTCGGTCACTTCGCCTGGCGTCTTGAGAAGACCACCGGTCACGGTCATCTCGTGGATTGGGGCATTCACCTGATTGATGCGACGCGCTGGATCCTGGGACTGACGATGCCGCGCTCGATCCAGGCGATGGGCGGACTCTGCCAGTACCAGGACAAGATCACCACGCCGGACACGCTCACCGTCCAATTCGATTTCGATGCCTGTCCGGTCGTCTGGCGGCATCGTATCTGGGGCGCCCAGGAGTACACCCCGGAAGTGTCGAATGGCATCTTCTTCTATGGCGAGAAAGGTACGCTCTTCGTTACCGATGACCACTGGGTCGTGATCTCGAAAGACAAGAACCGGCTGCGGGAAGAGCACAAGGCGACCGCGGACCTGGGGACGGCTCACATGGCCGAGTTCCTCCGCGCCGTGCGCGATCGCAAGCCGCCGGGCTGCCCGATCCAGGAAGGCTACCGCTCCACGGCTACCGTCAAGCTCGCGATGATCGCCTATGACGTCGGTGAGAAGATCACGTGGGATGAGAAATCCCAGCAGATCGTCGACAACGCCAAGGCGGCCGAATTGCTGAAGCGGCCCTACCGTGCCCCCTGGAAACACCCGTATGGCGTTTGAGACTGGTGCGCGGCAGGGACCAACCATGTAGCACCCCCGCCTCGGGGTGTCTTCCTCCCAGCCGAGGGCGGCTGGACTATATTTCTCAAAGGAGGCTCGAATGATTGGCAAACAGAGAACCGGGACTATGTTGCTCGCGTGTGTATCATGTGTACTCGTGACCGTGGCAACTGTTGGGGTACTTATGGCCAGTGAGCGAAGCAAGGACAAGCCGCGCAAGAAGGAACGCACCGAACGCCAGACCGCACAAGGCAATCGCGTGCGTTTGGAACACGTCGGACTGAACGTCGCCGATCCGGTCAAGGCCGCGAAGTGGTACGTGGACAACCTCGGCATGAAGGTCCTGCGCGAAGGCCCGGCGCCGGCGAACGCCCGCTTCTTGGCCGACAGCGCGGGCAATATGATGCTCGAACTGTACCACAATCCGCCGGCGGCGGTGCCGAACTACGCCGCGATGGACCCTCTGCTGCTGCACGTCGCCTTTCTGGTGGAGGACGTGGACGCCACACGCACCAAGCTGATCGCCGCCGGGGCGACTCCCGTCGGCGAAGTCACGACCACCGAAGCCGGCGACGAGCTCGCCATGCTCCGCGACCCCTGGGGCCTGGCCATTCAGTTCGTCCATCGCGCCGATCCCATGCTCAAGTGAATGATCTATGCTTGGCCGGGTAGGTAGAGCTCTGGGTGGCACGGCCAAACTTATTTGACCGTGCTTCTATGGAAACGTTCCGAGCCTGAAAGACGCGCTCCATCCTTCGGCAAGCTCAGGAGGGCCGCTGCGCTTGGGCGTGCCCCCCACATAGAAGGAGTGTCTTTGCCGCGTGGAGCTGATGCACAGGCACAGGTATATACGATATAGTCTCGGTGGCGCCGCTGTGGCGGCGGTAGGATTGTCATTGGCCCTGTGGCGGCTGGGAGTGGCTCCCGTGTACGCGTACTTGATGAGTATCAACGCGCTTGCCCTCGCACTCTATGGGTATGACAAACGACAGGCCGTTGTCGGCCGGACCCGCATCCCAGAGTTGGTGCTGCACCTGGCCGCTCTGGGCGGCGGCAGTCCCGGGGCTTTGCTCGGGCAAGGGGTCTTCCGGCACAAGACGCGCAAGTTTCGTTTTCAGGCGGTCTTTGTGCTGATCATCCTGCTGCAAATTGTCGCGCTGGGCGGCTACTGGTACTTGGTGCACGGGAAGTGACGAATGGATACCTTTCCTTCCAACGTTCAATTCCGCAAGCCCTGGCGCAGCTACCAGCAGCGCGTGCTGGATGAGTTGAAGGACCACTTGGACGACAACCACCTGCACGTCATCGCCGCACCGGGCTCGGGCAAAACCGTGCTGGGCCTGGAGGTGATGCGGCGGCTGAACCGACCGGCCTTGATCCTGTCTCCCACCGTCGCCATCCGGGACCAGTGGATCGACCGGTTCGTCGCTTTGTTCCTGGACAACGGCCGGGCGGTCCCGCCCTGGATCTCGCGGGATATTCGTAAGCCACAATTCATCACCGCCTCGACGTACCAGGGCCTGCACAGCGTCTATACCGGCGCGCCGGAGGACGGAGGGCGGAAGACAGAGGACGGAGAACGGAGGACGGAGGACAGAAGACAGGCAACAGAGCACAGAGGACGGACGGCGGGGGGTAAAGAGGCCCTGCGGAAACGGCTTCAGCAGCTTGGCGTGCGGACGCTCGTGCTCGATGAGGCGCACCACCTGCGCAATGAATGGTGGAAGTGCCTGGCCGATCTGAACAAGCACCTGGGTGAACCCACGGTGGTCGCGCTGACCGCCACGGCCCCGTTCGATGTCTCGCCCTTCGAGTGGGAGCGGTACATCGGCCTGTGCGGGCCGATCGACTCGGAGATTTCCGTGCCCGAGCTGGTGGCGCAGAAGAATCTCTGCCCGCACCAGGATTACGTCTACATGTCCACGCCCTTGCAGGCGGAGCAGCAGGCGATCCGCCAGTTCCGCCAAGAGGCCGACGCGTTCGTGCAGAGGCTTTGTGCCGATCACGAATTCGCCGCCGCATTGGAGGGCCACGGGTGCGTGAGCCGACCCACGGAATGCGTCGAGGAAATCCTCGACGATCCGCCGTTCTATTCGAGCGTGGCATTCTTCCTGAATCATGTCCGCGGGCGTCCGCCGCGGGAATTGATTCGCGTCCTCGGTTTGTCGCCGCGACAGTGCCGTAGGGTGGGCTATGCCCACCAATCAAGAGGCAATGATGGTGGGCACAGCCCACCCTACGATTGGCTGGAAATCCTGCTGACCGGCTGCTTTTACACGCACACCAAGTCGTTCGAAGCTCACAAGGACCTCTTCCAGCGTCTCCTGCGGGATGCCAAACGCGCCGGCGTGGTGGACCGCCGAACCGTCAGCCTCAAAAGCAATACGAACATCGCGCGACTCCTGATCCGCAGTGCCTCCAAGCTGCGCAGCATCGAAGACATCGTCAAGCTGGAGAGTGACAGCCTGGGACCGAATCTGCGGATGGTCGTCCTCACCGACCATATCCGCCGGGCGGACTTCCCCAAGGACCAGGCTGACGTGAAGCCGATCAAGCGTCTCGGCGTCGTGCCGATCTTCGAACAGATCCGGCGGGCCGAAGGGAGCATGGCCGCAGGGGTGTGCGATGCGCCGTCGTCAGCCCCGGCCCAGGACCCTGATGGGTGGCACGCCCAGACTTGTTTGAGCGTGTCTTCCGATGCGGAGGGAACAAACCGAGGCAGACATGGACAACCGAGTTTGTCCATGCCACCCGGGAAACAGACGGCTTCTCACATGCCCGCTAAACTCGGCATTCTCAGCGGGACGTTGACGGTCATACCCAGCGAAGCGGGGGAAGCACTGCGAACCACTGCGCCGAAGATGGATATCGATCCGGCGGATATCGACTTCAGGCCGCTGGATCACGACGGCCGGTTCTGCGAAGTGACCATTCGCGGGGCGGACAAGCACAAGATGGTCGCCCTGATCACGAGCCTGTTCAACCAGGGCAGTATCACGGTCCTCATCGGGACCACTTCGCTGCTGGGCGAGGGCTGGGACGCCCCTTCCGTGAACTCGTTGATTCTGGCGAGTTTCGTCGGCTCGTACATGCTGTCCAACCAGATGCGCGGCCGGGCCATCCGTACCCAGGACGGCAACCCAACCAAGACCGCGAATATCTGGCACCTCGTGTGCCAGGAGGAGCACGCCAAGGGACTCAATGAGGACATGGAGACCTTGTCCCGGCGTTTCAAGTCCTTCGTGGGCGTGTCCTTCACGAGCAACCGGATCGAGAGCGGCCTGGGCCGGCTCGGCCTGGGCGCGCCTCCCTACCCCAGAACCCGGATCGACCACATCAACGCTGTGATGACCCGGCGAGCCTGCGATCGGGCGAAGCTCACCAAAGATTGGGAACGGGCGCTCGGCGCCGCCGGGGACGGCCACATGGTGGAGCAGGTCGCCGCCTCCCAGTTGGCGTTGCCGAAAGACTTCGTCTTTCGCAACACCATTTTGGCCCTGCTCTGGCAAGGGTGGTTCTGGGGCCTATCTGTGTTCTCCCTGCTGATGCAGGGCACCGAGCGGAATTCGGATAAGATGGGTCTGCGCGGCCTGCTCATCCTGCTGGCGGTCGCCACGGGCGCTGCGGCGTTGGCGGCCTTGCCGAAATGCCTCAAGGCGCTCTGGCTTTTCCTCTGGCACGGCTCCATCGCTTCCAGCATGAAACAGGTCGGCAAGGCCGTGCTCAAGGCGATGGTCCAGGGCGAGCAGATCGAGACGAGCCTCTCGCAACTGAAGGTGGTCGCCCGGCCCCTGGATTACGGCTTCGTCAGTTGCTCGCTCCAAGGGGGCACGACCCGCGAGCGGTCGATCTTCCTCGATGCCCTCCAGGAGGTCCTCGGCCCCATCGAGAACCCTCGCTACGTGCTCGTGCGCAAGTCGCTGCTCGGGTGGTTCCTGCGCAAAGACTATCACACGGTGCCGACCGTCCTGGGCAAGAATAAGGACGTGGCGGAATACTTCCGCAAGATGTGGGCACGACATGTGGGGCCGACCGACCTGGTTTACACCCGCACGCCGGAGGGCCGGCGCTTTCTCCTGAAGGCCCGGACCCGCTCCATGTCCTGCATCAGCAGGGAGAACACAGATCGGCTCAAGTCCTGGCAGTAACTACGGGCAATAGATCGCGGAGGGTGTCCCGCACGAGAGGTGGCCCCGGACGGTGGGCTCATAGGGCGAATCCGCCGTCGCGGTGTCCTGCAGCCATACTTTGTCTTTGGCCTGCGGATCCTCGCAGTTGCAGCCGTAGCAGAAGAGGGGCCGATTGCTCGCGAGATCCATAAAACCGAAATCACTCACGAGGGTGACCGCATCCTGGGAGAGCTTCCGGAAGGCCAACCGGACCGCTTCGAGGCCCTCCGCTTCCGCGGTCTGGGCCGCACTGGCGCGCAGGCGTTCGATGTCTTCCTGCCAGGCCTTCTGCGCATCCTCCGGCAACGCGGCAGCGGGGAGATGAGCGAGTTCCTGCGTGGCGTCGGCCGCTGCCTGTAGCGCCTCTTTGGCCTGAGGCAATTGGCTGCCCGCCAGGGCGTTTTCTGCCTGCAGATAGGCGAGCACCACCTTCGTAATTGCCTGGCGCTGCTCGGTGGGCGCGACATACTTGGGCAGATGGGGCATCGGAGTCTTGCGGTTCAGAACCCAGGTGAACTGGATCGTCAGCGCATCTCCCGTCTTGAGCATTCCGAAAAGCGCCGTGGGGGGACGGATGCCGAAATCCGTCATCTTGATGGCGATTTGGCCGGAGACCCGGAACTGCGTGTCGTCCAGCGGTTCGGCGGTGACCGTCATAGGCATCGTACGCGTAGCTCCGGCGACGGACAGCCGGCCGACCGCGTCAAAAGTGGCCGTCATCTGAGGCAGTTGGGGCTGGCTCCGGAGGGAGATCTGCTCCAGGTTGTAGATAATCCTGGGGTACTGGTCCGACTGGAGCGCTTTGTAGGTGTTCTTGTCCATGCCGGAATGTCCGCTCTTGAGCGACGGAACGGGTATCTCGGCGTGGGTCTTGACGGACGCCATGACCTGGCTCAGGCCGGACAGCTCCTGCACCTTGGGATTGAGCTGACAAGTTTCATTGACATCGACGTATCCCTCGATCACCGTGCCCTTGATCGTCCAGTCATGGAGATTGGAGGTTCCCAGCAATTCGACGGTGCTTTCTCCGGGCGCCGGCTCATAGTGCACCGTGTATTCGGCGCCGAGCGACGCCTGCCCGAGAGACAGCAGAAGCAGGAGCAAGAATACTGGACTGCCTCGACCTCTGGACCCCTGCAGGATGCCGTGCTTGACCGCGCCCGTTGCCATGATGACTGCTCCTTTCTGCCTCCGGGCGGAGGATCGGCTGGCACCCCGGCGTTTTGCCGATGTCCGCCCCGGCTAAAAGCTGAAAGACGCTTCGAGAATCACCCCATTGAACGAGGGACCACGCCAGGCGTCGATGCCGCCGACCTGGCCCTCGGCCGGGCTGAAATCGTCGTACCACTCGTACACATACTCCGCTTTGGCCAGCATGGTGCGGGTAAACCAATAACCGCCGCCGACCTGAATCCGATGCACGATGCCGTCCGAGTCAACGTTGTTGACCTTGCTGGCGAACGCGCCGCTGTAGCGGGCCGCCACATACAGGTCGGGGGTCAAATGATAAACGCCTTCGGCGGCCCCGTAGTACCAGCTCTCGTCGGGCGAGCCCGGGGCCGAGCCGTTGATGTCGGAATCCCGCGTCCACCCGATATTGCCGTAGGCTTCGTACGGCCAGTGGTTCCAGGTCAGATCGCCCTGCAGCGCAGTGACATCCTTGCCGTTGGCGGGCAGGATCTGTCCGGGGGCATCCCCATCGTTGATGACGCTGTCATAGGGCTCGCCGCTGCGGATGTTCGAGAACAGGAACGATTTGTCCCCGCTGGCCGCGGTCCCCGTCCCGCTGGCGCTGTGGTCCGCCCGGTACCCGGAGAGGGCGGCGCGGAGATCGGGGGTCACTTGGCCCCACAGTTTCCCGTGTACGCCGTATCCGTTGCGCCGATCCACCTTTCCGGTGGTCGTGCCGTTCGTCAGGCCCGCCAGCCAGTTCAGGCGGCTGGGCTTACTGTAGATCTCGACGCCGATCTCTTCGGTGTCCGGGTCCACGACCGTATTGCCGACGAGCGGGTTGTACTGGACGCGGGCGTTGGCGGAACGACGGTAGCGGGAGTCTCCGAAATCGACATTGAAGGCTCCCACCTTGACGTCGGCGATCTCGAAGAATCTCTGGATGAAGTTGATCTCGCCGAGGCTACCGGGCATCCGGTGGAGAATGATGAAACCTTCATTGCCATAGGTGGTGCTCGGATGGGGCCGACTCGCGAGATAGAGATCGTAGTAGACCTCCATGACATCATCAAAGCGAGCCAGGAAGGACAAATCCCCGAACGGAGTCTGGAAACCGGGCGAGAGGCCGGGCTTCCGTACTCCTCCGGAGTAGACATCGCCCTGGACCAAGTCCTGGGCGCGCATCACCGCCTGGAATCCCATGAAGAGCTGCATGTCGTCCAATTGGCCGATCTTGACCTGCATGTTGTTCGCCGGAAAGCTGGGCTGCATGAGCTCGAAGGGAGTGAAATACTCGTTCTCGGTTCTCGGACCCAAGAGAGAACCGACAAAGCCTTGCCCGAGGGCCGCATTGGGATCCTTGGCAGCCCCTGTTGGTTGAGGCCCGCCCTCAACTCCCACCGCGACCGCTGCCTCGGCGGCCAGCACCAGCAGTGCGACCACGTACCAATTTGTGAACCACGATTGCTTTCTCCCCAGCATAGCATCCCTTTCGGCAGAAGACCGTTTTGATGAACGTCGTCATCCTCACAAGTTGAGGCTGCCCACAGCACCGCTGCGCACCGCGGATGAATCGGGCTTTCCCTGCTCGCTCGGCGCTACCATCGAGAGGGAAACCCTGATGCCTGCTCAGGCAATCCCCGTGGCGGTGTCACAATACCGCCTCTTTTTCCCCGGTTGCCATTGGGCAAAAAACGCATTTGGGGGCAGGTATTTGCTCACTCCATGCCGAGATAGAGGACATGTTGCGGCGGTTTCCGCGCTTGCAGATGACCCTGGCGCGTTTCGGCTTTTTGTCGGCCGCTCCCGAGAAAGCGACCCAATTCCTGGAGCGGCATCCTTCGGTCAATCTCGATCTGACGCCTGGCACGGAGAGGTACGACAACTTTTCGCTGCAACGTCCGCTTGGAGTACATCCGCTACAGCTTGGACGCATTTCCCTGAGAGCGGCTCCCGCCATAAAGCTGCAAGTGGTCTGAGCCGTCGTCTCTTCTTGAAGGCCGGAAATCTCGGGGACGCCCCCCTAATCTGATCTTGAATTAAGGATGACTTTCGGCAGCCGCGGGGATGAAGTTTCCCTCAGTCCAGGCGGTGCGTGGTGCGCACCCTGCCAGGGGCCGGGCACAGCCCGGCTGCGTTTGATGGACGCCGGGATTTGACAAGGGGGGCGGGATCTGGTCTAATCCCACGAGTCCGTTGGATGCCCAGTGACCTCAATACTCGCCGCGTCCGCTAACGCGTCGAGGAAGGATTGCATAGAGGAGAAGACCCAATGCCAAAACGTGCGGACATCAAGAAGGTTCTGATCATCGGTTCCGGCCCGATCATCATCGGCCAGGCCTGCGAATTCGACTACTCCGGCACCCAGGCGTGCAAGGCGCTGCGCAAGCTCGGCTACACGATCGTGCTGGTCAACTCCAATCCCGCCACGATCATGACCGATCCCGGCATGGCCGATGTCACGTACATCGAGCCGCTGACGCTGGCGGCCCTGACGGAGATCATCAAGGCCGAGCGTCCCGATGCCCTGCTGCCCAACCTCGGGGGCCAGACCGGCCTGAACCTGTCGTCCGAACTCGCCGCCGCGGGCGTGCTGGACAAGTACGGCGTCAAGGTCATCGGCGTCAACGTCGATGCCATCAAACGCGGCGAGGACCGCCAGGAATTCAAGAATACGATGCAGAAGCTGGGCATCGACATGCCCCGCAGCGAGATCGCTTACAGCGTGGAGGAGGCGGAGAAGATCGCCGAGCGGATCGGTTATCCGGCCATTATCCGCCCCGCTTACACCCTGGGCGGCACCGGGGGCGGCGCGGTCTTCAATATCGAGGAGCTGCGGACCATCGCCAGCCGGGGGCTATCCGCCAGTCTCGTGGGACAGATCCTGGTCGAGGAATCGGTCCTCGGCTGGGAAGAACTGGAGCTGGAAGTCGTCCGGGATGCCAAGGGCCAGAAGATCACCGTCTGCTTCATCGAGAACGTCGATCCCATGGGCGTCCACACGGGCGACTCCTATTGCACGGCCCCCATGCTGACCATCGATCCGAAGTTGCAGGAGCAGTTGCAGAAGTACTCCTATGACATCGTCGATGCCATCGAGGTCATCGGCGGCACGAACATTCAGTTTGCGCACGACCCTGTCACCGGGCGGGTGGTCGTCATCGAGATCAATCCGCGTACATCCCGCTCGTCGGCCCTGGCCTCCAAGGCCACGGGCTTTCCCATCGCGTTTGTCTCCTCCCTGCTGGCCGCCGGGATGACGTTGGACGAGATCCCCTACTGGCGCAGCGGCACCCTGGAGAAGTACACACCCTCGGGGGACTACGTCGTAGTCAAATTCTCCCGCTGGGCGTTCGAGAAGTTCAAGGGCGTCGAGGACAAGCTCGGCACCCAGATGCGGGCCGTCGGCGAGGTGATGAGCATCGGCAAGAACTATAAGGAGGCGTTCCAAAAGTCGATCCGCTCGCTGGAAATCGGCCGCCACGGCCTGGGCTTCGCCAAGAACTTCAACAGTCTCTCCCTGGAGCAGCTTCTGGGCCTGCTGACCTACGCCACCAGCGAGCGGCAGTTTGTCATGTATGAGGCCCTGCGCAAGGGTGCCGGCATTGACACGCTCTACGAGAAGACCCACATCAAGCGGTGGTTCATCCAGCAGATGGCGGAGCTGGTCGCCGAAGAGGAGGAAATCCTCAAGTACAAGGGTAAGAAGCTGCCGGACAAGCTGCTGATCCAGGCCAAGAAGGACGGCTTCGCCGACAAGTACCTCGCGAAGCTGCTGGGTGTGCCGCAGGACGAGATTCGCAAGCGCCGGATCGGTCTGGGCGTGACCGAGGCGTGGGACGCCGTACCCGTTAGCGGCGTGGAGAACGCGGCTCCTCGATATTGAAGACCGCGCCGCCCCCGGTGCCGCCCAGGGT
>JAMCWO010000222.1:11047-12546 GCA_023481165.1 Planctomycetota bacterium
TTCCGATCTTTAGCGGCGTGGAGAACGCGGCGTATTACTACTCCACCTATAACGCGCCGGACAAGGTCGGCACCAGCAAGCGACGCAAAGTCCTCGTCCTTGGCGGCGGTCCCAACCGGATCGGCCAGGGCATTGAGTTCGACTACTGCTGCGTCCATGCGGCCTTCACGCTCCGCGATGAGGGCTATGAATCGATCATGATCAACTGCAACCCGGAGACTGTCTCCACGGACTACGACACCTCGGACAAACTGTACTTCGAGCCGCTGACGGTCGAGGATGTGCTGAGCATCTACGACAAGGAGAAGCCCGAAGGCGTCATCGTCCAGTTCGGCGGCCAGACGCCGCTGAACCTCGCCGGCGAGCTGGCCCGCGCCGGCGTCAAGATCCTGGGGACCTCGTGCGAGGCCATCGACCTGGCCGAGGATCGGGACCGCTTCCGCGTGGAGGCCAAGAAGGACCGCAAGCTGGGAATTCCGCAGCCGGAGTCGGGCATGGCCGGCAGCCCGGAAGAGGCGCACGAGATCGCCCAGCGGATCGGATATCCGCTGATGGTCCGGCCCTCCTATGTCCTGGGCGGGCGGGCGATGGAAGTCGTCCACGATGAGGAGATGCTCCGTCACTACGTTGCCCGGGCGGTCGAAGTCACGCCGGAGCGGCCGATCCTGATCGACAAGTTCCTCGAAAACGCCATCGAAACCGAGGCGGACGCGATCTCCGACGGCACCGAGGTGTTCATCCCCGCGATCATGGAGCACATCGAGCTGGCCGGCATCCACTCCGGCGATTCGGCCTGCGTCATCCCGCCGGTGACTTTGCCGAAGAAGCATATCGACACGATCAGCGACTACACCCGCCGGATCGCGGTGGCGCTCAACGTCGTGGGTCTGATGAACATTCAGTATGCCATCTGCAACGATGTCGTCTATATCCTCGAAGCGAACCCGCGGGCCTCGCGGACCGTGCCGCTGGTGTCCAAAGTCTGCAACATCCAGATGGCGCGGGTGGCGGTCCAGTGCATGCTGGGCAAGAAGCTGTCGCAGTTGGGCCTCAAGCACGGGAAGATCCCCCACTTCGGCGTCAAGGAAGCGGTGTTCCCGTTCAATATGTTCCCGGAGGTGGACCCGATCCTCGGCCCGGAGATGCGCTCCACCGGCGAAGTGCTGGGCATGGCCCCCACGTTTGGCCTGGCCTTCTACAAATCGCAGCAGGCGGCCAAGCAGGAACTGCCCTTGCAGGGCACGGTCCTGATCACCGTGACAGATGAGGACAAGAAGAACGCCCTGAAGGTGGCCCGGGAGTTCCAGAAGCTCGGGTTCCGAATCAAGGCGACCGAGGGCACGTACAAGTACTTCTCGCAGGACGGTGTGAAAGCCGAGCAGATCCTCAAGATGCACCAGGGCCGGCCGAATATCATCGATGCGATCAAGAACGGCGAGATCCAGCTCGTGATCAACACGCCGGTGGGCCGGACGAGCACGCACGATGACTCGTACAAC
>JAMCWO010000366.1:0-27409 GCA_023481165.1 Planctomycetota bacterium
GCAGTTTCTGGCATCGGCGCAAGCCGTGGATCAGCCTGGCGGGCAATCTCTCCTACCGCGGCAATCTCCGCCGGGACGCCGAGGCGTACGCGCGCTTCCGGCGTCAATGGGGCGACAGACGGGAGGGTGTGAAGGAGTCATGAAGCGGAGCGAAGGAAGGGTCGGGATGGGAGGAAGCTCGCCGGCACCGTGTGGCAGCTCCGCGAACGCTGGGAGCAGACGAGGGTAGGTGAATAAAGAAGCGGCCCGCCAGCTGGGAACGCAAATAATTTTGTATTTTTCAGACTTCTTTTGTTGACATAATAGGACGGGCGGGTAGACTGCAGGTGTCATGAAGGTGTACGCTTTCTTCCCTCGGAGTTTACCCCTTATCCACCAGCAGAGGGAAAGTGCGTTTGCAGGCCGGATTGGCCTCAGGAGAAGGACACGTGGCAAAAGGTACCGTAAAATGGTTCAATGCGGGTAAGGGATTTGGCTTTATTACCCCGGCGGATGGCAGCGCGGATTTGTTTGTCCACCATTCGGAGATCAAAACGACAGGCGACGCTTCTCTCAATGAGGGGCAGGCGGTCGATTTCGAAGTCGGGCAGGGCAAAAAGGGCCCGTGTGCGACCAACGTTACGCCCAGCTAAGTCGAAGGAGGCCTGAGCGTAAGGAAGCCCCGCGCCACAAGGGCGGGGTTTTTTTCTGCCCTCACCGGGCCGGCAAGGGCTCCGCCAAAGTAGAATCCCGAAAGCTCCACAGGATTGCCGTGAGGCCAGATCGACAGGGTCGATGCTGCGCACACTCATCCCCCATCGTCAACGCGGGCCGTCAGCAACCATCCTGGTCCCGAGTTTCCTGCATCCAGCGACGATAACGACCTCAACGCACCGCGTGGGCGTATTAGTGAATGTTCGATAGGCTGGTCGATTGTCAGATCGTGGCGATACGGCGGCGGGAACTTGGCTCGGTCACATTCGTATGGGATTGATCGAAAGCAGCGCGAGGCTTCCTGTGAAGCTGCGCCAACTACGTATGAGGATGAATCAGGGGCGTGGAACATGACAACCAGTGACAAGACAGGACTCAAAGGACGCGAACTGGCCGCTCGTCTAATCGGCATTAGGACTCCTATCGGTGGAATTGATTGGGAGCCACCGGTCCGGGAACGGAAGAGGGCGAGGCAAGTCCTGATGCATCTCGCGCAGCAGCAGGCCCTGTGGGATCCCTATGACATTGCGATCGGTGCATTCGTGGCGCAATCCGTCGTTGACGTACGTGAGCGACTTGGCCTCGACCTTAAAGATCTCCCGACGGACTCTGTCCTACAAGAAGGGCTGCGAGCCATGCAGGCGGCCTGTCGCATGTTTCTGGAGGAGAATCAATCCCCACGATCAGGCTATGGGCCGCCCTATGAGGCTCAGCTCCACAGCACCTTGGGCGAGCTGCGTGCCCTGTTCGGAATCCACATCGCCCGGATTGCCTGCGCCTACGATCTGGAAGTGGATAGTCATCTCGAGGGCATACTGCCTCCCGAGCCGGACTGAGACCTGCGGCCAAACCGTGGGTCAACAGCTTCACGGCTCTTTGTTTGACAGGCACGGACCATCGGGTCACGCATGCTGAGAGACTCGATCCTGAGGCGAAATTCCGTGCTTCGGTGGTCCAAATCTACCGGGGTTGTCCGCTACTGATCACCGTCTGCCTTCGGCCCGCGAATCGCGGCGAGGAGTTCCTCAGAGGGTGCGGTCTTAAGCAGATAGCTCTCGGCCCCGGCCTGGTGCATCCTCTCCCGCACGTCCGCGTCTTCGAACATGGACAGCGCGACAATTCGGGTCTGAGGTAACTGGCTTTTGATTTGGCGTGCGGCCTCGTCGCCGCTCATAAGAGGCATGGACATGTCCATAATCACCACATCCGGATGAAGCTGGTCGGCCAAATCCACCGCCTCGCGGCCATTGGCTGCCTGTCCGACGATCTCAATGTCGGGCTCACCGACCACCATGCATCGTATCCCTTGGCGAACGATCTTGTGATCATCGGCCAAGAGTACCCGCAGGGGCAACCGGGACCCCAAACGCGATTCTTCCGTGTTTGGGAACCCGACCCCGTGGTTGCCCGGCGTGGCGGATGTCGGGTAGGCACGGGGGCCCACCCCTACAGTCTTCTGTCTTGCGTCCTCCGTCGTCTGCCTTCTGTCCAGTGGTTTCTGCCTATCCGGAACGGCGATGATGAACAGGCTCCCTCTGCCTTTGGTGCTCGTGGCTTTCAGGCGACCGCCCAGAAACTTGATTTGCTCGCGGACGCCCAGGAGGCCGGCCCCACCGACCTTGTCGAGTTCCCGCGTGTCGAAGCCGCAGCCCTTGTCGGACACGGATAAGCATACATAACCGCACCGGCGTCGCAGTCGGAGTCGCGCCTCGCTGACTCCCGCGTGCTTGATCACGTTGAACAGCATCTCCCGTGCCGCCTTATAGAGGAAGGACCGGAACGTCGATTCCAGCTCGATCGGGCCGCCGACCTCCAAATGCACGGTCAGTCCGTGTTTCGCCTGCACCTGCTGGGCGAGCCACTGGAAGGTCTCACGCAGGTCGCCCTGGGACAGAGCGGGCGGACTGAGTTCATGAGACAGGCTACGGGATTGACCGATGGCTTGCGTGAGCAAGTCCTTGACGAGCGCCGCGGTTTCTTGCGACGGGGTATCGTGCGTGATCCGGCGGTTCAGAAGGCCCAGATGGAACTTGGCCGCCGCGAGCAACTGCTGCAGGTCGTCGTGCAGGATCTCCGCCAGACGCTTACGCTCGCGGTCCTCCGTCTGCGATAGCTCCAGGGTCAGTTGCTGAAGCTGGCGGGCCCGCTCCTGCAGCTCGGAGAACGCTTTCTGCCGCTCGGTCACGTCTTCCAGGTTCAGCACCAGGAGCCGCACCTCGCCCAGGTTGTTCAGCAAAGGCGTGAGCCACCAGTTCCAGTAGGTTACGCCCGGCTGGGGGGCCTCGGGAAAGGCAAACGGCTCGGCATAGGCCCGGTATGGCTGGCGGGTCCGCACGACCCGCTCGAAAATCGCCCGGTCCTTCAGGCTTGGATACAGGGTGAAGAGATTCTTCCCGACGAGGTACCCGGGGCTCCTTCCATCGGCTCTGGCGTAGGCCTCGTTGACTCGTACGAAGTTGAAGTTCCGATCCAGGAACACCAGGGGGCTGATCGTGTGCGCAAAGAACGCTTCGAGCATCTGCGCGCTTTTGTGGAGTTCCTCTTCCGCCAACGCGCGACCGGCCATTTCCCCGTCCAGCCGGCCCATTGTGTCCGTCAACGTCTCGGTCTTTGCCTTGACGTCTTTCTTCAACAGCTCCGTCAACTGTCGCAGACGCTGCTCTTGCCGTTCTCGCTCCTCCAGAAGATACCGGACTTGACGCTGCTTACCTCTTACGCGCGATGCCATCCGCAGGACGCTGGCGAGCGTCGCAATGCGTACGGGCCGGTCGAGGATGACCACATTGGGGAGTTCCTGCATCGCCTGCACCGCCAGGGGCGATTCGGCGCCGCCGGCCGCGACGAACAGGACGGGCAGGTCCGACCACTCCGGCTGACTCAGCAGCGCCTCGGCCAAGATCGGCAATACTCCGTCCACCAGCGACTGCTCGGTCAATAACGCGGCGTCCACATCGTGAGCCGTTCGCCAGCACAGGTCCCCGAAGTCAGTACAAACCACGCCCTCGGCCCCGATCCCGGTCAGGATATCCTGGAGAATCGAGACATCCTCTGCGGTCTGCACGTATAATAAGACGCGATGGGCTGGTTTATCCTTCTTGCCTTCCGTGGCCTGTACCATCCTTTGCCTGCATCAATTGGCTGGGAGCCCCCGTGAAGATCGGTACGCCGGTCAGGATGCCCTGGAACTGGCGCAATGACTCACCGACCGTTATACCCTCCGGGCCGAGCTTTAGTTCGCGGATAGCGATCTCATGGGGACCCCCGCGCTTCTTGACGACCGAGATGGCCTTGTGAACCTCGCCCTGGGCCTCGAAGAACCGCAGCACGAGCATGTTGTCCATGAGATAGCTGGCGTCGGCGGGCGACAGGTTATCGCCGACGACGCCGGATTGCCCCATGACGAAGAACGTGGCGACGCCCCGCTGGCCGAGGTACACCAACAGCTCATGCATCTGGGCGAGCAGGAACCGCTGGTCCGGGATGGCCAGCAGATAGCCGTTGAGACTGTCGATCACCAGGACGCTCGTGTTGTGAGATTCCACTTCCGTGCGGACGATGTGAGCGAACTGGCCCGCGGAGAGCTCCGCCGGGTCTGTCTGATGAATGCGGAGCCGCCCGCTGTCCAGATGCGCCTGGACATTCATGTGCAGCCCCGAGGCCCGCGCAATCGCCGTCTCCGGGCGCTCATCGAAGCTGAAGACCGTCGCATTCCCGCCGCACGCGGCGGCGTTGACGGCAAACTGCATGGCGATGGAGGATTTGCCCGTGCCGGCCGGGCCCACGAGCAGCGTGCTTCCCCCCGTCATGAGGCCGCCGCCGAGCAGGGCATCCAGCGAAGCAATGCCGCTCGGCAGCACGGCGGGCTGGTGCGGCTCCGCGCGATGCTCCGCCGCCACCAGCCGGGGAAAGACTTCCAGTCCCTCCTTTCGAATCACGAAGTCATGGAACCCGCCGGCATACGTCCTGCCTCTGGCCTTGATGATCCACAGACGCCGCCGTTCCGACCCGTACGCAGGGGCCAACTGCTCGAGCAGAATCACTCCGTCGGCGAACGTACGCAGGCTGCTTTCGGCGGTGGATTCCTCCAGCAGCAGGACCGTGCTTCGGCCGGAGGCGAGGAACTGTTTGAGCCCCATCATTTCCCGGCGGTAGCGCAGCGGCCCCTCCGCCATCAGGCGAATCTCCGAGAGAGAGTCGATGACGATTCGCGCCGGTCCGATCCGCTGGATCTCCTCTCTCAAGCGTGTCATCAACTTCTCCAGTTCCACTTCGGAGGGATAAAACATCGTGGCCGCCTTCCCTTGCAGGGCGAGAGCCTGCATGATGTGCACGTGGTCCAGGTCCCAGCCGTGCGAGCGTGCAACCGACTCCAGATCTTTGTGGGTCTCCGACAGCGTTACATAGACCACGGACTCGCCCTGGGCCGCACCCGCCAGGGCGAATTGCAGGCCCAGGGTGGTTTTGCCGGTGCCCGAGGTGCCCTCGATCAGGTACAGCCCACCCGGGCTCAGGCCGCCGCGCAGGATGTCATCCAGTCCGACGATGCCCGTTTCTACCAGTGTGATGTCGTCTTTTTTGTCGGCGGTGGTCTCTTGCAGTAGCATATCATCCTCCCTGACGATGGTTGGTATTATCTGCCGTATGTAATGTACGGACTTCATCCGCAGCAGGGTTGAAGCCGACGAGCCAATTATAGAGTCTCGCACCGGAGAATCGCGCGGCCTGCTGCTGAGGAATTATGGCGGGTTCCTCAGGAAAATCCCTCCCCCCGTTCTCGATCCGTCTGCGCCTGTCAAGCAGACATCGACACGCCGCAGGAGACTATCTTAACGATGAGCGTACGGGCAGAATAAATAAATCCGAGTCGATCGATCTGTAGCAACGTGTGCAACAGCCGCATGCCTTTGACGTCTCGGCCGTGCTTCGACCCGTATTTAGACTCTCCTTTGGCAAGCACGCCGCGCTTTTCACACATGTACGAAAGCTGCGAACAGACGGAGAATCCGCCGATCACACGGCCAGCGTTCTCCTGCTGGTCATTCCGGACATCTTATGATTATAATAATATACCGTGGGATGGTCGGCCGCCACGAGGATGTGGCCCGGTGATGCTCGCTTTTCTCGAGACGCACAAAACCTCGCCGAGTGATTGCGATATCTGATAGATATGGCCAAATACGAAGGAAAAAGGTACCTCCTCTACCTGCGTTTGAGGTTCTCAATGACGTGGTGGTGATTGGAGGCGCCGCTGATCTCTGGGATACGCAGAAAGCGGATCAATTCCTCCTCGGTCATCACCGTAGGACAGGGATCGAATCCGCCATCTCGTCCCGGCAGGATGAGCGAAGACTCAATGTGTTCCTGCTGGCTGGTCATGGTGGTTCCCTCGGCATTTTTTCGAGGTATCGACCGAAAGGGAGGAGGATTGCAGATAATCCAACGCGCGCAGCAAACTGTGGACTACCGAGCATCAGACCACGTGGGATCGAATGGGGAGCCTATGGGAGCCCAAATGCGTGGGTCTCGGTCCAGAACACTGTCTCCGTGTTTGCGGAAGCGGTCTCGACGCTGCCGGAACTGAAGCCCTACTGTGACGTGGCGGCCGCTGCCGAGGACGAGCACATGCCGTCCGGACCGCCGATGAGCCCTCTGACCCGCAGCTACTTCACGACCTGGGCCCTCGGCGATTTTCGGTTTGGCGCCGGCCAAGAGACTATCGGGGCGTGTCTGCTGGACACAAGCGAGCGGTTGGAACTGGGCCCTGGTCTGGTCGAAGCGATCCGTCAGTTCCAGGAGTCCCGGATGGGCATCTACGAACATACCGGGACCCAGGGTGGGCGGCTGCGGCTGCAGGAACTGGTGACGGGTCGGGAATTCGATGTCGCACCCACCAGCGGCTATGGAGGCAAGCCCGGCGAACTGTGGTACGTGCGGCTGTGCCCGCCGATCCTCGATTTGGTCGAATACCATGTGACCTTCACCACGCCCTACATTCTCACGGAGGCGGGCAAGTCGGACTGGACGGCCTACTTAAAGCGGGCCATGCTGCAACTGCCCGACACCGAGACTGACCGTCGGCTGTACAAACTGCTGAAGTACGGTCTGAGTATTCATCATTGGAACGAATTTGTCTTCCAGGCGTATCATCACTACCAGCACAGTGTGATCTTCCTGGCGGGCATCCCGGACGTGAAGGCCAGTCTGCCCCACGCATAGGAGCACGATTATGAAGCGAACGAAGCGAGTCTCCATCCCCGAGGAGGTTAAACGCGCGGTTGAGGCGATTGTCGAGCGCTTCAACCGGGAGAATTCCGCCCGCGCTGACTGTTACTACGAAGCCCAGTTCCAGGGCCCCTATTGCTATTTGCACCGCGCGGACTACGGCCGGTTGGGGCCGATCTGCCGGCTCACGTACACGGGCCAGATGGATAAATGGGAGTTCGCCATCTTCAAGTGGAGCTCGGAGAAGTACGCTCCGAACGAGTGGATGTTTCCCGGCAGCCAGTTCGTGGACGGCACGATCGAAGGCGCGATGCGGGCCGGCTTGGAAGCCTATCCGGTGTGACGACACGCGTGACCGGATAGCCGGATCTGGCGTGGTCTTCTACTTGGCCCGCTTCTTTGGCGTCCTCCGCAAGGAACTTTGTCGTGGCGTCGGGGCCGCCGTCTGGGCGGCTGTCCCTTCTTTCTCAGACGCGGCTGCTGGCTCCATCTCGATGCCGAACACTTCTCCCAGATCCGCGTCGTCGAGCACCCGCGCGGTCTTCTTCTTTGCCTGTTTCAATAGCCTTTCGGATTTGTCCTGGACGGCTTGAGTGATAAGGTCGTCCATCTTCATCCTGCGCAGGACGAAGAACAAGCTGGGGTCTTCATCCAGTCGTGTCCCGATGCCGTAGAGCACGGCGGCGACGTGCTTGCACATGTAGGCCCAGTCGGGGCAACTGCAATGGAAGTCGATCTCCTGGGGCGAAGGAAAGAGGCCGCTGCCTTTGGCCGTGAAGAGCTCCGCCAGGCCTCTGGGGAACCGCCCCTCCAGCAATTCCTGCAAAGAGGCAAGCTGGCCCGCGCACGCAGCTCTGATCTGCTTCCAGACCGGTTCGCTGATGGGCTTGATCTTGATCGTGACCGTGTACGGGCTTCCCTGGCTGCCTTGCACCAGGGCCTTGACCTGACCGGATTTGATCTGCAAGTCCAGGACCGCCCCATGCCGCACGTAGCTGCGCCCCCGTCCGATCCGATTCGCGTAATCGGCGTACTTGCTGAGATTGCCGTTCCACGCCTTGCCCCACCAGGTGCGGACCAGCGCGTTGCCTTCGATAATCACCGGCCGGATGTTCGGGTGCTGCTTGCGCAGTTGTTCGAGCTTGCGCCGCGCCCGGGCCCGTTTCTCGGCCACGGACACGTAGCGCGGAAAACCGTAGTCGTCGTAGTGTCTCATCGCGTCTCCTCTATAAAGACAGCGTGAACAGTTTCATCAGCTCCTTATCGTCCATTTCCGTGATCCACGCCTCGCCGGCGTCCGGGATGATCTGCCGCGAAAGCTCGGTCTTCTCGGCCAGCATGGCGTCGATCTTCTCCTCCACGGTGCCCTGGGTGACGAACTTGTGGACCACGACGTTCTTGTATTGGCCGATGCGAAAGGCCCGATCGGTCGCCTGATCCTCTACGGCCGGATTCCACCAGCGGTCAAAGTGCACCACGTGATTGGCCGCCGTCAGATTCAGTCCCACGCCACCCGCCTTGAGGGACAGGACCATGAAGGGCGTGTACGCCTCGCTCTGGAAACGCTCGATCATCTGCTTGCGTTTCGCCACCGGTGTGCCGCCGTGCAGGACCAGGCCCTCGTGCCCGAAGACCGTTCGGAGGAACTCCTGCAGCGGCCCCGTCATCTCCTTGAATTGCGTGAAGACGAGCATCTTCTCTCTTTTCTCGAAGATCGTCTCACAGATCGGCCGCAGCCGCTGGAATTTGCCACTGTCGGCCTCCACGAACGAACCCTGCCCCAGGTACTGATCCGGATGGTTGCAAAGCTGTTTGAACTTCATCAGCGAGGCCAGGATCAGGCCCTTGCGCCGGATGCCCTCGGGCTCCTCCTCCAGCATCCGCCGCAGTTCCTTGACTAGGTCCTCGTACAAGACGATCTGCCTGCGGCTCAATTCCGCGTAGGTCTTCATCTCGATCTTGTCGGGCAGATCGGAGATGACGGTCTTATCCGTCTTGAGCCGCCGGAGGATATATGGCCCCACCACCCTCTTGAGCCGGGTGTAGCCGCTCGCGTCGCGGTTGAGCTTGCGGCTGAAGTCGCTGAACTCTTGGGCCGTGCCCAACAGACCCGGATTGAGGAAATCGAACAGCGACCACAGATCGCCCAAGCGATTCTCGATGGGCGTACCCGTCATGATGATCCGGTTGCGCGCGTGCAGCTTCTTGACCGCTCGTGTCTGCTGGGTCCCAGGATTCTTGATCGCCTGGGCCTCATCCAGGATGACCAAGTCCCACGAGACGTCCTGGAGCCAGGGGTATTTCTGGCACAGGCCGTAGGTCGTGATCACCAGGTCGAACTGATCCAATGCCGGACCACGCCGGAGCACTTCCTTGTCAGCTCCACCGGAAGGGTGAGCCACAAAACACCGCAGCGACGGGAGGAACCGCTCGATCTCACTGGCCCAGTTGCTAATCAGCGAGGCCGGCAGAACCAGCAGGCTCGTCCTAGGCCCTGGCCGCGACGTCTCGGCCGTCCGGATGCTCAGCATGGCCAACAGCTCCACCGTTTTGCCCAAGCCCATGTCGTCGGCCAGCAAGGCCCCGAATTGCAGGCCATCCAGAAAACACAGCCAATCCACGCCCTGGCGCTGGTAAGGCCGTAGCGTAGCTTTGAACCGACCGGGCACCCGAACCGAGTCAATCCGCTGCGGTTCGCGGAGCCGAGCAAGGACAGATGCGAGCCACTGGCCTTGCGAGACCTCCACCTCGACATCTTCCTCGGATAAACCCAAGGCCCTCTCGGCGTCCAATTGCAGCCGCATGGCTTCGCGCAGGGTCAGGTCCTCTTTGGCCATCAGTGCTTGTGCCTTCTCATAGGCCCGCAGTGTCTGTTCGAGCTTCTCGCGATCTACTTCCACCCACTTGCCCTTGATGAAGGCCAAACCCTCGGATTCGTCCAGCAGTTTTCGGGCCTCCTCTTCCGAAATCGGCGCATCGCCCACCAGCAGCCCGGCGTGGAAATCAAGAAGAGCATCCATCCCCAGGGCGCTGGGCCGGGCCTCACCGATCTGAATGTTCAGGCGGAGGGCTGCCGCGCGGTTCTTCCACCAATTGGGGATGCGGCACAGGATACCGGCCCGCTCATAGACCGGAATTTCTTTCAAGACCGTATACGCCTCGCCCGCGGAGAGGGCCAGCGGATGGAAGATCTCGCCACTGTCCAGGATTCCGGCGAGGAACTGGCTCTCGGCCGCCGCCTGATGGACCGTGGTGAGCAGGTCGAGCAGCTTGCGGCTGTCGGCGCCGTACTCCGCCAGGGCGTGCTTGAGCGGCACGTGCTTGCAGCAACTCTTCTGGTCCAAGCCGGTGGAGTACGTGGCGAGAAAGGCGAACGGATACTCCTCCTTCTTGCTCTCGACGAGATGGAAGAACACCCGGCCCACCAAGTGTACCTTCGGGCTTAAGGTGGCGACGAAGTCCGCGACCGATCCTTCGTACGACTTGATCTGCCGCTGATAGGTGGCATTGAGCGTGGCCCACACGTCGTCGAGCAACTCCCGGTTCAGGTACTCCAATCCGGGCATGAAGGGCGCGCTGTCGAGCAGCTCGGCGGCTTCGGCCTCCGTGAGCGCGACCGTCGCCTTGTACCGCAAGACCTCCAGGTCGGGCGTCCGGACCAACTCCCCGGCGAACTGCCCGGTCACTTTCCGCCAGTAGTCGAGCGAGACCGATAGCGGCACCGACCGGTCGGAGAACCCCAGGAATAGCAGAAACGACTCATAGCCCTCTCCCATCCGCTTCCATAACTCGTCTTGGAGCAGTCTCTGATCCTTGCCAACGGGCTCTTGGACCGGACTCCATTCGAGTTCGATACGCCCCTGGGACAGTACCGCTGCACCCAATTCATTGAACGAAGTGCCCGATGACTTGTCGAACACAGAACGCTCCCTACCTGCTTATCGAAGACCTGGAGCAGCGGCTCACCGCGTTGTGCCGGCTCCGATCACCATTGCAACGGGAGACGCCCGTATTGTCAAGCCGCCTTGCTGCCGCACTCCAGGCAATAGTGGTCCCGGCCCACCAGCAGATGGTCGTACAAGCGGGTTCTGGACCCAGGAGCGTCACCAGAATCGCACGAAAAGCCCAAATAACGCACGACGTGCGATTGGCCGAGTTTGCCGTGCGATTATTTCGTGCGTTTGCGAATATAGAAGGCACCACGGCCTTGGCCAATGGACTCCAAATCGCCATTCGCGCACATCTGGGAAAGCAGATAGTAGGCCTGCGGCTCGGTAATCCGCCCGGACTGGTGATGAGGAGATGATCCGTCTGCCATTGCACATAGACGGCCTCACGCCGCGTGTAGTCTCGGTGCAGTACGGCATTATTGACCGCTTCTCGAAAGCCCTCTGGTGCGTAGTCCGGAATGGGGAACCTCCTGAACACTTCCAGTTCCCAGGCAGAGCTCTGGTGCAGCAGATCGGCTGGTGAACCCCGATCATCTGGAAGACGAACGGCCACACCTCAGGATGACAACAGGCAATGTCCTTTCACATGTGGTATGACTCTCCGCAAGTCCTTGTCCCGTGGTAGTTCACGACAGCAGGTCCTTGACGCAGCGCTCGACGGAGAGTCCCGGACTGCGACAGGAAAGCTTTTGCTGAGATTTCTGTCTGGGCTCCCCGATGGCTTCTCTTCAAGGTTCATTGTTGCTGGGCAGTCTTCACCACCGCAAAGAACGCCTCTTTGGGTCTGTAGTCCCGATCGAACAGCAGCGGCGAGCCGCCGATCCAGGAGGTCCTGTCATAGACGCCCCAGAACGTGACGCGGGTGATATCCTTCTTGTGCTTGAGTAGCACGGAGAAGATCTCGGCGTACCTGTCGGCAAGCTTCTTTTGAGTCTCGGCGGCCGCGGCGGTCGGATCGTTCGTGCTGGCCCGGCTGACTTGGCCGATATCGGCGCCGCGATAGCCACGGCTTTGCGTGCGAATGTCCAATTCTGTGACCATGACCTTGACGCCGGTCGCGGCCAGGGACGTGATGGCGTATTCGAGACCTTCGACGCTGGGGTGCATCAGTCCGCCGTGCAGTTGAATGCCAACACCGTCAATGCGCAGGCCCTTGGATCTGAGGTCCTTCACGAGCGCAACGGCGGCGTCGCACTTGGCCTTCGACGTTTCCAGGCCAAAGTCGTTGTAGTAGAGCTCGGCATTGGGGTCGGCTTCGTGAGCCCACCGGAAGGCGTTCTCGATGTGGTCGTACTTCTTGTCTGGCGAGCCCTCGCCGATGATGCGCAGCCACTGGGTGTCTCGCATCGTGCCGTTATCGGCGAGAGCCTCATTCACCACATCCCAGCCCTTGATGCGGCCTTGATAGCGGCCCACAACGGTCATGATGTGGTCTTTCATGCTCGCCAGAAGGGCATCGCGCGTCGGTGGGTTGCCTGCATCGTCCTGAAACACCCATCGAGGAGTCTGGGCATGCCAGACGAGGCAATGGCCGACAATGAACATCTTGTTCCTTTCGCCGAAGGCCACGTAGCTGTCGGCCGGCTCCCAGTTGTATTGGTCGGGCTGCGGATGGACGCGCTGCCATTTCAGGTCGTTCTCCGCGGTGATGGTGCTGAAATGCTTCTCGGCAATCGCGGCGGCATTGGGATCCCGACCCGTCACGAGGTTCCGGTTCAGAGCGCCGCCGATCAGAAAGTCGGCCTTGAACACGTCTTTCAGCGCGGGCACGTCCTGGCCTGCTGTAACATGCGCCGCACCGATCCACAGGATCGCCAGGCCTGCAATGGTGACTGTCTTCTTCATATTCATGATTTGTTCCTTTCTGTACGGCTCTTGTTCAACGGATCAAGATAGAGCGGGTCTGTCCCCAACGGCTCTACCTCCCGGAACGGTCCAATTTCAGGAGGCCGAGTTGATAGGGCAACAGCTCGTATCGCCCGCCACTGGCCGGATCACGACCCTGGTAAAGCAGTTGCAGGTTGTTGGGGTCGATGGTCATCGTTTCGTCATATCGATCGCGAATCAGCTCCCCGTGGCTGATGTCTCGGGTCCAAGGCGTCACACCGTCTTCGAGGGTGACGTTGTTGATCCCTGCGAAGGGCTTTTCCCACGTGTTGGCATCGGGAACGGGCGTCCATTGGCCGTCGAGGCGGTCGGAGGTCCAGGCACGATAGTACCGTGCCGGGCTCAAAGCCTCGATCAGGGTCAGATAGGTATTGGTGCCCCTGATCTTGCAGGTGATACTCGCCTCGAAGAGGTTGCTTCGCTGGTCCTGGATGGCGATCTCGGCCGCGGAAGCAATAGAGATGCTGCCAGCCAGCAGTATCGAGGCGGCAAGATGGGTAAAGATGGATTTGGTCATCGGTCGACCTTTCATGGAAGCAAGTTTTACGGGATCGGAGGATACCATTCGAGAGTCATCTCACCTCCCGGCGTCATCCACGCTCACGGTGAACCCCTTCAGCGGTCTGTCCTCTCCGTCGAGAAACCTCGCGCAGAAGTCGGTGGCTCCGCCGCCGTTGATGATCGCACAGCGAACGACGTTTGGCCCCTTCTCAAGTGTCAGGCGTTTGGAGACACCGTCGTCGATGACCGTCTGACGGTCGCCGTAGATGCCGATGACTTCCTGGTCGTTGACCCACCAGACGGAGGCCGCGTTGGAGCCGATGGCCAGGCGCACCCCAGGCGTCTTCTGCGGGCAGTTGACGATCGTGACGGCCCAGAACAAAACGTTTGACGTCGGCTTACCAAGACCGTAGGCGAAGTAATAGAGGTTGACGTTGTAGTCGTTCGTGTCGACGGCATGCCAGGTGAGTTCCGTGCCGCCGACCGTCACCTTGTCGCCGTCGTGCGGAATGATGGTGAGCTGGTTGGGAAAGTACTCCTTCTTGACCGCCGCCCGGACATCGCTATCGGTGAGCTGTCCGTTGACACGGATCGGCTCGAGGATGAGCCAACGTCGCACGAAGCCGTCGGCACCGGGTGCTTTCCCGGCAGAGATGGAACACGTTGGGGAGGACACGGGGCTGCGGGCAGCGCAGCCGGCGACGGCCATGGCCAAGAACGCCGAGCCAGCCAGGACGACGAGTATTGGCACGTGGATGTTGTGGAGCGTAGTCATGTAAGGCCCTTTGCTGGATTCTCGGTTTCTGATGCCTGATCTCCGCTCTTCGATTTCTTGTCAGGGCGTTTTGAAGAGCCAGCGTTGTTTGTCACTGGCGGGATCGAACTTGGCGAGCGTGGCGAAACTGCTGCCGACGGCCGAAAGGGTCAGCGACTCCCTGGCCGTCGGGGCGAATTTGGGCATGATGCGCCAAGTGCCGTCGGCAAGCTGGTCGAGACGCCAGAGCTGTTCGTGCCCACCGGTAAAGGCGGGCACGGCGACTAATTCGCCGTCCTCGCCCACGGCCAGCGTGCGGTCGGTGCCGGCGATGGCGATCTTGAAATACGGCGCGCCGGGGTAGCCGCCGGCGTTGGCGACGGGCGTAACGTCCCACATCTGCTGGGCCTGACACAGGTAGTTGGACATGCGGATGCCGACGTTGCCGGCAGGCCAGGTCTTCGAGACCTCCGCGACATCCTGCGGCGGAATCACGCCGCCTTGGCCGCCGAACATTCCTCGTCCGCTCCCACCGGCGCCTGGTCCGCCGGGCGTGGCGCCACGGGCTCCCCTACTGCGGCGGCCGCCGACCGGCACCCCCTCCACGGCCAGCTCGAGCGCCGTACCGGTACGGACGGATTCGACTGCATATACGCCTTCTTTGAAATTGTCGCCGGCGACAGGCCAGCCGTCTTTCCAGAGCAGCGGCCGGATGTCCACCACGCTGGCGCCGCCCCGGTCGAGGTCGGCCTCGAAGTGGCAGGAGTACTTCTGTACGCCGTCGCCCAGGTCGAGCAGACCGAAGTGGCCGGGGCCGATGACGCGACCGCCGGAGCCGACGAAGAGCTTGCCACCGCCCAGGAGCATATCGAGGCCCGTGTGGTCGAGGAAGGGACCAGTCACTTTCCTGGCGCGGCCTACGCGGATGTTGTAGCCGGAGTCGGCGCCCCGACAGCAACTGCCGTGGGTGGCCAGCAGGTAATACCAGCCGTCGCGATAGATCAGGATCGACGCCTCGCAATTGATCGCGATGTCCACGGGCTTGTCGTTCGGGTCGACCCGTTTACCGGTCTTGGGGTCGAGTTGGACCAGCCGGAGGTAGCCGAAGTAGGAACCGTAGACCAGCCACAGCTTCCCGTCGGCGGGATCCAGAAACAGGCCCGGATCGATGGCATTGCAGAACTCGACCCCATTGGACGAGGCGACGATCCCGCCTTCTTCCCATTTGTAGTCGGGGGAATTCGGGTCGAGGGTCTTGCTCGATATCATGTTGACGGCGGCCCTGGGCTGCCCCCCGATGTTCGCGGCCACATACAGGTAGTAGCGGTCGCCGAGGTGAATGATATCGGGGGCCATGCCGCGCCGCGCGGGCGTGACGCCGCGATGCCAGGTCCAGCCGTCGTCGGAGACCAAGGAGGAACCCCCGGTGCCATAGGTGTAGAACTTGCCATTGCACTGCATGATGGTGGACGGGTCGTGAATTTGGACTTGGCCGTCCAGGGCGAACACGGGCGAAACCCAGAGAGCGACAGACCCCATTAGAAGCATGATAAGTCTGACAAAGAGCAATGACTCGGCAGGGTGGATCGGGTTCATCGTCGGTCTCCCTAATCGTGTCTGTGTCATCGTTTCACCGGGAATTCACCGGAGAATCGGCTGAGCAGCAGGCAAAGACCCCGCCGGCTTGCCGAAGACGGTGAATTCGATAATCCCCAGGGGCGTGGCCCTGGGCCAGTTCGTCAAGCTCAATCGAACAAAGCGGCACTTCACCGGGGGTATTTCCTCGAAAATCGTATGGCGCGAGATGGCGTTCCTTGTCTGGTCGAGGGCCGTTGTATACGTCTGCCCATCCAACGACGCTTCGATCCTGTACTGATAGACGTTGAGCGCAGACGGTTCTGTAGCCGGTGTGCCGCCGGCGCCTTGTCCTCCGCGGCCCCGCCCACCACCAAAACCGCGCCCGCCGGTGAACATCAGGCGGACAGAGTCGATCGGGAACAATTGCACCGCATCAAAGCGTGTCGCGGGGGAAAGCTCGATGGTCAGGGTCGGCTGGGTATCGGTCGGGGCGGGCTCCCACCAGGTGCCGCTGGAGTTGTCCACGGCATACGCGGCGTCGCGCCCGGGGTTCTGTGAGGAAGACTGCGAAAGTGCGTTCATCGCGCGAAGCTTGCCGATGGTTACCGGGACTGAGCCGCTGTCGCCTTTGGTGGGATCACTGACCGTGTTTGGAGCCCATTGCGGCGTATCGGTGACCTTCACCGCCAGTTGGCCGTCTTTGTCGAAGGTGATACGATCCATGCCGATGCGCCGTCCCCCGGGCGGGTTGGAGAGAACGACAGTGTAGAACTGCCACAGATTCCCGTCAGGTCCTTCCACGATGCTGCCATGCGCGGTGCCGGTGACGAGGCCATCGGTCCTGCGGAGCAGTGGGTTGTTGGAGGCGTAGGTGAACGGGCCCAGCGGTGACTTCGCGGTGTAGTATCCCGAGGCATAGGTCTTCCACTGGGTGCCAGAGCCCGAGTATTGCAGATAGTATGTGCCGTGGTACTTCTGCATCCACGGGCCTTCGATCCACGCCACATCCGTGTACTCATTCATCTCGCCGTAACGTTCCCAGACATGATTTCTATTGAATGCGAAGAGATGCCTGGGCGGGCCGGCGAATCTCGTGAGGTCGTTGGGGTCGAGTGGCACGACGTAGATACCGTCAATCCCGCGGCCGGGGTAATAGAGATACGGCTTGTTATCATCGTCGATGTAGATGTCCATGTCGAAGGGGCCTCTCCATCCCCCGGCAACGTCGGGCGTGTCTTTCCATGGTCCGATGCTGGTAAAGGGCCCCAGCGGGCTATCAGCCTTGAAGAGCGGGCTGCTGTTGCCGCACATATAGAAGCTGCCGTTGTATTTGACGACATGCGGTGCGACAGGCACATTAGCGACATGCTGGAAGGACCAGTGGAGCAAGTCCTCCGAGATCCAGGCGCCGCCGCCAGTGCAGTACATGTAGTACTTGCCTTGCTCGCGGATGACCGTAATATCGCCGGACGCGTTGCCCCCCGGCGCGGTGACCATTCCATTGGCAAGGGGTTGCAGTAGCGTGCTGTCTTGCCGATCTGGGGGTCCTCTGCGCGGGCGGACGACGCGGTCAGGGTGGCGAAAACGAACAGCGCGGTAAACGATGTGCGGCTCATGACAACTCTCTACCCTTTCACAATGCACATGTCTAAGGCTTAGAAGCTTTAGATGGATGGTGTAGCTTGATCGTCACCGCTTGCGGTTCTTGGCCTTCTTCGATCGAGAAGGATACGTTTGTTTCCGGGCCATCAGTTCCGGTGACCGTCGCCTCGTAGTCACCATGGAAACCGCGGAACGACAAGAGACCGCCGGCATCGGTCATACCGGATATCTCGGTGGACCATTCGTCCATTAAGGCTTCGTACCGCTTGCCCGCTTCGTTGAGCGTCCAGTCCCGATGGGCCAAGCCGGCGTTGGGACCGCGCCAGGAATCCCCCGCCCAGAAGACCCACATCACGATCCCCTGGACCGCCGGGTGGCTGTAGGCAGTACGATAGACCAACTCCAGTTTGTCGGCGCATTTCGTCTGGTTGTCATCGGCCACATCAAACTCCGTGATCCAGATCGGCAGTTCCAGGGCTGCGACCTTGTCCAACCGCTCTTTCAGGACGCCCGGATTCGCCAGAATGTCTTCCTGCCAGATATGCCCCTGAATTCCGACACCCTGAATCGGCGCTCCCTGGTCGAGCAGGCGACGAATGCTGGCCACGTACTCGTCCGTTTGCACCTGGTGGAACGCCTGATCCACGGACAGGATATTGAATTCGTTCACGAAGAGCTTCACCTGAGGGTCCAATTCGTGGGCTCGCTTGAACATCCAGGGCCAGATCGACTCGCCCAGGCCCTCCTTGAAGAACGTCCCGTGCAGCATCTCGTTGTCCACATCCCAATGGACAAACCGGCCGCGAAAATGGGTCACCGCACTGGTGAGGCGGTGTTCGACGGCTTGGCGCAGCGGGTCACCCGCGAGATCCCGGACCCACCTCGGCTGCCATCTCTCCGGCTCCCAGAAGAGGCAGTGACCGCGCACCGGGATGCGGTTGGCTTGGCACCAAGCCAGCATCGCGTCGGCATCGCGGTAGTCGTCCTGACCCCGGACACGTTCGTTGGAGTACCACTTCGACTCGTTTGCGAACACGGCCCAGTTGAAGTGAGTCTTGAAGAACTCGGCGTAGCGTTCGTTGCGCAGCAGGGTCCGACTCAGGGCCGATCCAAACGGGAACGCCTGACGGATCTGGCGGATGCGGACCGATACGCCCGCGGCCGGATCACCTTGCTCGTCTATCACGCGCACCTGCACCTGGCGTTGGTGGAGACGCATGATTCGCGCGTTGGCCTCGTCCTTCCAGGCGGTGGTCGCCCCCGAGGCAAACGCCGCGCCCGCCGCAGCCGTCATGACTTTGAACTCAGCACCGCTTTTGCGGGCGGCGGTGGGGCCGAGCGCATTGGCCATAACCGGACCGGGGCTGTTGGGTTTGGTGGCCAGATACTGATGGTTTGTCAGGGACATGAGCATCGTGTCGCCACGCATGAGGTTGACCCACTGGAACGATTCGGCGTTGCCCGGCTTGACGCCGGCGAGGTCCTTGAGAACCGCGCTCTCGGAGCCTGCGACGGACAGGACCTTGCCGTTGGCGGCCTGGAGCGCCACGCGGCCCAAGCCCACATCAATGACCTGGAACTTCGCGTTTTGAGGAACGGCCGGCTTATTGGAATCGGCCGCGACATTCACCAGCTTATCGTTCTGGGCGTCGGCGACCAGGAAGCTGCCGTCGGCGCCGCTGGTCAGGACGATGGTTTTGCCCAGAGGAATCTCACGTTCGACGCCCCGCGCCCGCGGCTCCTCGACCGTGTAGTTGTCGAAGTCGGCATAGCCGCCGGGTTGGCCGGACGTGTTGTAGTGGAACAGGGCGGGGCGTACGCCCTGGAAGGTCGTCAACTGGAAGGTCATGGTGAAAGGATCGCCCAAAGGCGTGAATTCCTTGCCATCGGCACTCCAACTGAAGACGGCCAGGTCGGCGTCAAAGTTGCAGTGGACACGCAGCCAGAGATGCTTGGGGGGATTGGCCGGACCTATCGTGGGAGGCTTGGGCGGGGTAGCGGGCGTGCCTCCTCGGCGTCCACGTCCGCCGCCACTGCCGGTGTTGTCGAGCATCTGCAGCGTCGTGCCCTCGGCGGTCTTCACCACGCCGATCCAAGCATAGGGTGAGCTTAAGAGCGCCAGACCCGCCGTATCTCCCGCAACCATGCCCGACGTATCCAGCTCGATGGTCTCAATGGACTCGGGGGCCGGCGGCCGCTGGCAGAGGCTGTTGCGGGCGGCATAGAAGTTCTCGGCGGGCAAGGAGTGAAGGCGAAGCACGCCGGGCTTCTCGGTGAGCGACCACTTGGTGTCATCGGGAACGTGGTTCCACTGCCAGTGCGGATTGAGCTTGCCGCTGTCGAAGTTGTCGTCATGGATGAACGACGGCTTGGGGGCCTGGTTGATGTCGGTATTCGGTTTGATCCAGGTGTTGGGCGCCTTGCGGAGATTGCCCGGCAGGCCGATGAGGGGAAAACCATTGTCCCAGGTGATCGGGACCAGGGCGACCATGCGGCCAGCGCTGCCGTGGTCCGACATGATGATGCTCCACCACTCGCCCGAGGGGGTATCGCACATGCCGCCCTGGTGCAGGGTCAGGCCGCGGTCGCGCTCGGTGACGCACGCGGGCGCCACGGTGGGCACGCCCAGGGACTCGCCCTGGACCATGCGCTCGACCGTCCAGGGGCCGTCGATGGAATCGGCGTGGGCGACCATCTGATCCGTCGTGGCACCCGGGATGGCGGAGATGTCGTAGTACTTGCCCTTGATCTTGTAGAGGTGGTGACCTTCGCCCATCCTGGCATCCAGTTGCCGGCGGACGCCGGGGACGAAGGACTTGAGATCCGGGGCGAGCTCTTCGATAGGATAGGGGCTGCGGTTGCCGGAGATGAGGTAGATCTTGCCGTCGTCCTCGAAGAGGACCGACAGGTCGTGCCTGCCGGGCAATTGGTTGCGCTCCCAGGGACCCTGAATCGACTTAGCGCGGAAGACCTGGAGGCCGACGCCGTTGACGTTGGAGAAGACGTAGAACATGCCGTTGTGGTAGCGGATACAGGGCGCCCAGATACCCCGGCCGTAGATGCCTCGGCTGTCTTCCAGGCGGAAGGCCGGGCCCAGATCGAGCCTATCCATGCAGTAACCGGCGAGTTCCCAGTTCACCAGGTCCTGGGAGTGCATCAACTGCACGGCGGGGTTCATGTGCATCGTGGTACCGGCGAGATAGTAGTCCGCGCCGACACGGATGACGTCGGGATCCTCGAACTCCTCGTAGAACAGGGGATTGGAGTAAGTGCCATTGCCGTTGTCGGCGGTCCAATGTTTTGCCGCGGCAGGGGAGGCCCCGGAAGCTATCGGCGGTGCAGCGGTGGTAATGCCGACTCCATCCCACTGAGCGCTCTGGCCGTCAGCCAGGTTCAAGTCCCGCGTGCCAGCGCCATAGCGAAGTCGGCAGGATCCGCCGGCGAGCGAACGAACGGTTACATTGACAAGCTTGCTCTGGCTCCACTGGACGTCCAACTCGAAGCCGCCGCGGGCGCGCAGGCCCTTGACGGAGCCGTTGGGCCAGGCTTTGGGCAGGGCTGGCAGCAGCTCGATCTCGCCGGCACAACTCTGCAGGAGCATTTCGCCGATGCCGGAGACGCCGCCGAAGTTACCATCGATCTGGAACGGCGGATGGGCGTCGAACAGGTTCGGGTAGGTCCGCTCCGGCCGCAGGAGCATGGTAAGAATCTTGTAGGCGTGCTCGCCGTCATGGAGGCGTGCCCAGAGGTTCAGACGCCAGCCGATGCCCCAGCCGGTGGCTTCATCGCCTCGGATCTCCAGGCTCTTGCGTACGGCGGCCGCCAGGTCCGGGGTGGTCCGCACGTGAATCTGGTCGCTCGGATACAGGCCATAGAGGTGCGAGACGTGCCGGTGGTGCCTCTCCGGGGCCTTCATGTCCCAGTCTTCCAGCCACTCCTGAAGCTGGCCGTCGCTGCCGATCTGGTTGGGGGCCAGACGCTCGCCGATCGCGGTCGCTTGCTTTCGGAAGTCCTCGTCGACGCCGAGGACCTCCGCCGCACGGATACAATTGCTGAACAGGTCGCGCAGGATCTGCATGTCCATCGTGGGTCCCGCGCAGACGCTTGTGCCGAAGGGATGCCCGTTTTCCGGCGACAGCGACGGGCACGTCACCAGCCAGTTGTGCTTGGGCTCTTCCACCAGCGTGTCGAAGAAGAACTGCGCCGCTCCCTTCATGATTGGATACACCTTTGCCAAGTATTCCTTGTCGCGGCAGTAGTCGTAGTGGTCCCACAGGTGCAGGCACAGCCACGCGCCCCCCATCGGCCACATGCCCCACTGGGGACCGTCGATGGGCGCGGAGGCCCGCCACAGGTCGGTATTGTGATGGGTGACCCAGCCGCCGGCGTTGTACATGGTCTTGGCCGTGCGCGCGCCGGTCTCGGTCAGATCCCGCACCATCGCCACGAGCGGCTCGACGCACTCGCCGAGATTCGTCGGCTCGGCGGGCCAGTAGTTCATCTCCGTGTTGATGTTGATCGTGTACTTGCTCTGCCAGGGCGGGTTCATGCTGTCATTCCAGAGGCCCTGGAGATTCGCCGGCTGACAGCCCGGCCGCGAGCTGCTGATCAGCAGATACCGGCCGAACTGAAAATAGAGGGCTGCCAGTTGCGGATCGTTGACCTTGTTGGGGTCTCGAATCCGCTCATCGGTGGGACGCTGGGCGGCGAGAGTTGTGCCGAGATCCAGCGTGACGCGACGAAACAGCTTCTGGTGGGCGGCCACATGGTCTTTGAGCAATGTCGCAAAAGGCTTCCCGCTGGCTTTGGCGATGGTCTCTTTGGTCAACGCTTCGGGGTCGCCGGTCACGTCCTTGAAGCTCTTGTAGCTGGTCGCTGCCGCGATCAGCAGCAAGGCCGAATCCGCCTCGGCGACAGTGATCTGGCCGTCGCCCGGCACGATCTGTCCGCCCGAAGCTACAACGACCACGCGGGCCTGATACTTCAATGCGCCGGCAACGGCGCGAGAGCCCCCGTTGACACCCTGCATCACCAGGGTATCGGGCGACTCCACAGTCACCGACGCCTTCTGCGGCGTCTTCATGCCGGCCGTGAACGTGACCTTGCCGGGCTTGTCCGCTGCCAAGCGAATGACGATGACCTCATCCACGGGGCTGGAGAAGACTTTTCGCGTGTAGCGCACTGCGTCGATCGTATACGCGACGGTGGCCACGGCCGTATCCAGGTTGAGGTCGCGCCGATAATCCGTCACCCCATTGGCATCGGGAAAACTCAGCAGCAGGTCCCCCACGCACTGATAGGGCATTTGGGCCAAGGGTTTGGCCATCATCTTCTGACCGATCAGATTGTGCGCCTCCCGGTATCGGCCGGCGAAGATCAACTCCCGCACCTTCGGCAACGCCTCCAGCGCATCGGGATTCGCCGGGTCGTACGGTCCGCCGGCCCAGAGCGTGTCCTCATTCAATTGGATCCGCTCCTGCGGAACGCCGCCAAAGACCATCGCTCCGAGCCGCCCATTGCCCACCGCCAGGGCCTCGACCCACTGCTTGGCCGGTTGGCGGTACCACAGACTCAGCGGCTCTGCAGGCGGCTGCGCAACAGCCGCGCTGCCCGTCATGATCAGGATCAACGCCAGGAGTGCAGGATGTGTGCCGATCACGATGTGAGCCTCCAAAGAATAAACCCTTACTCCAGGAACGGATCGCCGAAGAAGATCCAAGAGTAGTCCGCCCGCCCGGAGCACGCGGCGACCAGCGTCAGGAATCGTGTCTGAGCGGGGATCGGTACGTCCACCATCTCCACAACATACCGCTCTACGGGATAGTGCAGGTGAAGGCGAACGACGCCATCCAGAAGAACCCAAACATCGGCGGAGCTGAACTGAGCTCGAGGCAAGTCCTTGGGGATGCCGCACACGGCGGTGAACCGACCGATCCGGATATCGGGATTATCTTGGCGAATCTGGTCCAGGTCGAAGGTGACGCCGGCGTTGGGATGGAGGGTCAGGGCCGGATGTATGGCTGTGCCAAGACTGATACCGTTGAGCCGGACCGTACAGGTCTGCTGACTGGGAATGTCATAGAACTTGCCGCTGTTGGCTGGGCCACCATAGTAGCTTCCCGTCGTCCGAGGACACTCGGAGAAGGTCAAGCCGGTGGAGCTGATCACGACCGGGCCCAAGGCTCCGTTGGGCACGAATACGCCGTCGACGCCATGCAACTGCGGCGATGGCCGGAACTCGTTTCGTCGAGACCGCCGAATCGTAGTAGCAGGGCCCTTGAATGCCTGGCCGGTCCCCAAGTCGATGCCCCGCTCCAGCGCGCCGGTGCCACGGCCGTTGCCTCCGCCCACGATGTCGGCGAGATTCAGTCGTCCCGACGGACCGGAGGGCCGGCTGAGCGAAGGCAGTTGCAGGAGGAAGAGGTCCGCCCGAGCAGCCAGCCCGCCTTGAATGGTCCGTCCGCTTGGGTCAACGGCCGTGGCCTGTCCTTCATTCACAAGGAGCGATGTCGCTCGACCTGATCGGTTCGGATCGAGAGCTACGGTGACATGACCCTTCAGAACATGGGCCTCGGTGCTCCCGTTGGAATGGGCGATCACGCCGAATTCCGTACCCAAGTCGGTAATGAGGGCCGTGCGTGTTCGCACGCGAAAACCCTTGGCCTGTGGAAGGACCACCGCGGCCAGCCTGCCATTCCTCAGGGTTACTTCACCAGCGCTTGTCAGGTCAACCCGGCAAGGAGCTTCGAGCAAGAGGCTCGTCCCCCGGCCCAGATTCATCTTTGCCACACCCGCGCGCAGGTCGTAAGAACCGATGTACAGTGATTCGCCCGGACGCGGGCCAGACCCGCGCCACTGAGCTTCGTACACGCCGGCCAGCATGCCGAGCGCCGGGCCTTGCGCCTTATGACGGAACAAGGAGAGAGACACCAGGACCAAGATTCCGAACACCAGGAGCGCCGCAACCGCATGGAGACGTTGCCTCAATCGTTTGGAACCGCCCTGAGTTGTGCCGCCCGAGAGGGCCTGGATCAGATCCGATTTGGAAAGCTCCCCGGTCGCTTGGCTGGAACGCCGGATCACTGCAGAGACCAACAAGCTATCGACGTAATAGTCCCGCACGCGGGGGTCTTCACGGATTGCCTTCCCAAGCCGCTGCATCTCGTCGGGCTCAATCTGATCGTCCAGCAGACGCTGCACCAGTTCATCCATATCCGGAAAAGGAGGTGTGCTCATACCGGACGGCTCCCTTCCGCCAGTGTCCTGCGCATACAGCGCAGCAGCACACTATTGATCTGGCCGAGAATGTGATAGACGTGACGGCGCGAGACCTTCAAGTAGGAAGCGACCTCCTCCACCGGCGTATTGTGCTCGTAACGCATCTTGATGATCCGTTTGGCCCGATTGTCCAGCAGGGCCTGACACTTGCGCAGAGCCTCAATACGCACGGCCATTTCGTCCTGAATGGTGGGCACGTAGTCCAACAGGGCCTCGAAGAGGGAATCCTCGATCAAAACGCGTTTGCTGCGGGCCAGGTTGCGCCGGTACTCGAGAATTTGATAACGCATGATTTGGATGCCCCACGCGGCGAAGTTCGTACCTGGCTTGAACTGGTCGAACTTCCGCCACATCACGGTCATCCCCTCCTGGAACAGGTCGTCTGCGTCATTCACATGGGGCACCAAAGTGAGAATATAGGCATAGACCTCCTGTTGGTGCCGCACGAAGAGCCCCAGGAAGTCCAGAGTGCGTTTGTCCTGACCCATAGCCAATCCATGCTGCTTTGGTTGCGATCTTTCTATCTTATCACCGGCTGAAACAGTGAAGTGAGATATGAAAAATGTCAAGCAAGTGAAAAGAATCACGCGCGGGTCCCGTTTTTCATCTCACTCCGGACGGTTTCGAGCGGTGTAATAGGGATGGTATCGGCCAGGCACCGACAGTCCAATGCGAAAGACAGGAGCATCATGAGAGATGAAAGGAGAATGCATGAAGCGTAATCTGACCGCACTCGTGTTGTCGCTCGCTCTTTCGGGTCCGCTCTGTCCGGCGCAGACGAGTCAGCCTGCGGAAGCGAACGACTGGAAACCCTCGACCCTCAATCAGCCGGGCAGGCAGTATCCCCAGGTCAACTCCGAGGGCCGCGCTCGATTTCGCATCGTAGCGCCCCAGGCCCAGAGCGTCAGCGTGAACTTAGGTGGAACCCAGTTGACTAAGGGGGAAGACGGCACCTGGGTCGGCACTACCGCCCGGCCCCTGGATGAAGGCTTCCACTACTATCATCTCACGATTGATGGGGGGACATTCAACGATCCCGGCACCTTGAACTTCTACGGTTCTACTCGTTGGGAAAGCGGTATCGAAGTCCCCGCCAAAGACCGGGACTTCTATGCCCTCAAGGACGTTCCCCACGGCCAACTGCGGCAGATTCTCTTCCCCTCCCAGAGCACCCACACCTCCCGCCGCGCCTTTGTCTACACGCCGCCCGACTACGACAAGGACCAGACCCGGCGCTATCCGGTGCTGTACCTGCAGCACGGCTGGGGCGAGGATGAAACCGGTTGGGGCTCCCAGGGCCACGCCAATCTGATCATGGACAACCTGATCGCCGAAGGCAAGACAAAGCCCTTTATCATCGTGATGACCTACGGCCGCCAGCCCCACCACGAGCGCCGTGATGACCTACGGCATAACCAACGACACCCGGATCGGAGGCCTCAAAAATTTTAATATCGGGCCCTTCCAGACGGTTCTCGTCGACGAGTTGATCCCTTACATCGACGCCAACTTCCGCACGCGCGCCGATCAACCTCATCGGGCCATGGCGGGCCTGTCCATGGGCGGAATGGAGACCCGGCAGATCACCCTGAAGAACCTCGACAAGTTCTCCCACATCGGCCTCTTCAGCGGCGGCAGCATCTCCCCGACCGATGTCAACAGTGCGCCCGGTTTCAAGGAGAAGGTCAAACTGGTCTTCGTCAGCTACGGCAGCCGCGAACTCGAGAACCGCAGAGGCGGCGGCCGCGGCGGCTTCGGCGGCGACCCCAAGGCCAGCGCGGCAGCGTTGAAACAAGCCGGCATCAACAGTGTCTTCTACGTCTCCCCGAATACCGCTCACGAGTGGCAGTCCTGGCGGCGCAGCCTGCGCGAGTTCGCTCCGCTGCTATTCACGGAGGGCTCTTCTACGGCCGCTGCGCCTGCGGCCGCACCGGGCGCTCGTAGAGGCGGTGGACGAGGCGGCTTCGGCGGACCGATCGAGCTGGGTCCGGACGATAAGCCGGCGTTCGCCGATCCGCCCGCCGGGTTCAGAGACAAGCGTGACAATATCCAGCACGGTGAAATGACGACCGTGCAGTATGACTCCAAGACGCTCGGCACCCGTCGCCAGATGGTCGTCTACACCCCGGTCGGCTATTCGACCGACCGCAAGTACGCGGTGCTGTATCTGCTACACGGCATCGGCGGCAACGACCGCGAATGGCAGCGGGCCTGCCGCGCGGATAATGTCCTCGACAACCTCATCGCCGACGGCAAGATTCAGCCGATGATCGTGGTCTTCCCGAACGGCAATGCCAATGTGACGGCCAACGCCGAAGGTGGCGGCCGCGGAGCGGGTATGGGCGGCGGCGCTCGTGGTGGGGCTGGCGGCCGTGGCGACTTCGGCGGCTGGGGAATGCCTTTCGAGAACGACCTGATCAAAGACATCATCCCCTACATCGAGTCCCACTATTCCGTGTATACCGACCGCGCACATCGCGCCTTCGCGGGACTCTCGATGGGTGGCGGCCAGTCCTTGAACATCGGCCTGGCGAACCTTGACACGTTTGCCTGGGTCGGCGGGTTCTCCTCGGCCCCCAACACCAAACCTCCCGCCGAGCTCGTGCCCGATCCGGCCGCCGTCCGGGAGAAGCTGAGACTGCTCTGGCTGGCCTGCGGCAATAAGGACGGCCTGATCCGCATCAGCCAAGGCGTCCACAAGTACCTGAAAGAAAACAACGTGCCGCACGTCTGGCATGTCGATGGCAATGCCCACGACGGCACCGAATGGGCCAACAACCTGTATCTGTTCGCCCAACACATCTTCAAAACGCCCACGACGGTTGCGGCGAGCCAACCGCCGGCCCCCGCGGGGGCGACCCCGGAACCTGCCAAGAGGTTCGTGCTGCGGGTCGATTGCGGCGCCTTTGCGCCGTACAAGGACAAGCTCGGCAATGTCTGGGCC
>JAMCWO010000366.1:27419-46288 GCA_023481165.1 Planctomycetota bacterium
GACCTCCTGGGCGAGTTGGAGGCAGGCAAGACCTGGGGCGCGGACGACGGCCTGACCATCGACCGCCCGGACGTGGGAATCACCGGGACCGACATCCCGCGGGTGTACGAGACCGAGCGCTACAGCATGGGCTCATACAAGTTCACGGTGCCCAACGGCAAGTACACCGTGCGGCTGCACTTTGCCGAGACGTTCGAGGGCATCACGGGATCAGAGATGAGAGTCTTCTCCGTCAGTGTGCCAGGCCAGGCAGTGCTGAAGGACCTCGACCTATTCAAGACCGTCGGGTTCCTCAAGCCCCTGGTCAAGGAGTACAAAGGCGTGTCTGTGGCGAACGGCCAACTGGTGATCGGCTTTACACCCAACATCGAGAACCCGCAAATCTGCGGCATTGAGATCCTGGCAGAGTGATGAGTCGTGGTGCGGTTGCGGATCAACACGTGAAGTGTAACACGGCCTGGCGACGGATCCCGAGCGCAAAGGTCAGAGTTCCCTGATCCGGATGTCTCGGAACCGTATCCGCAGTTGGTCCCCGGTGTGGAGTTGCAGTGCGAAGTGGCCGACCCGGCCCACGTTGTGTTGGATGTGGCTGGCATTGTCCAGCACCCCGGCACCATCCCAATCGGTTCGCACCACGCCGTTGAGGATCGTCTTCACGTGGGTTCCCCGGCAAATGAGGACAAGCTCGTTCCAGCTATCGCCGTCGTCAGCGTACTTGAAGACGTACGACGCCGGTTGGAAGCGGGGATCCATGGTCGCGTTCTTCAGACTGGGTGAGATCCAGCGCTGCTCTCCGCGCGTCTCGTCGTAGATGAAACCGGTGCGCCAGGACATCGACTCCGGCGGATGGATGTCCACTTGTGGGCCGTCCAGCCAACCGCCGTTGGCGGTCTCGTCAAACCGACTGCGGAATTGGAGACCGCTGTTGCCGGGGGAATCCCTGTAGGCCTGGAACTGCAAGCGCAGCTCGAAATCGGCGAATTCCTTTTCGGTCAGCAGCCAAACGTAGTTGTGGTCTTTGCGCCCCATGGAGTCGCAGAGAATGGAGCCGTCCGCGACCGTCCAAAAGGCTTTGCTCTGGTCCTGGGGTTGGCATCTGATCGTCCAACCGGACAGGTCTTTGCCATTGAAGAGGGCGGTCCACTCAGACCGGCTGGTTGGGCCGGCCTGACAACCGGTCGTGGGAAGGATCAGGAGCAGCCCAAGCAAGGACAAAGCAAGGTGAGAACACCGCTCCATGAACCTGCGACGATCACGACCGAGGGCGGTTGAGGCCACAGATGATCCTTTCCACCTGATTGACGTGACAGGGACTTGCTTCTTGCACACGCGTAACCGCTCGGCACTGCGCCGGCGAGAGAACTTGCTCCAAGTCCCACCAAGCATGATGCCATGCTACCAGGTCGCGGGCCGGGATGTCAATGTCGCTGGCGGGTCAAGGCATGGGCACGGCCAGGCCGGCCTGCAGAATCGAAACAAGGTCGTCGCCGTCTATCGGTTTGGGGATGACCCAACGCGAGCCGAAAACCAGTCTGGGGACGCCGCCACTGCCGCCCTGGAGGGTGGCGCCGTAAATCCGAAGGCAGGTTGCCAGATACCGGTCGATCCAGGGATCGGCCCGGGCGGCCTCGAACTTTGCCTGGCCAACCAATTCGACAGCTTTGGCCCGGGCGGCGTCGAGGCTGCGCGGATGCCAGCGGTCGCCGGACTCCCACGAGAACATCCAGCGGTTGAAGGCACCAAACGCCTCGCGCTTGGCCACCCAAACTGCCAGGCCAACTTCGGCCAGTTCGCAGGAGTCCTTGTATGCATCCACGTCCCGGCGGATGTAAGGGTTGCACCGACTGTTCAATGGCGCCGGACACAGCGCAAAGGCCAGCTTGCCGCCGTAGCGGCGAATCGCCTCATCGAGCATGAAATGCAAAGGCTGGCAATGGGGGCATTTATAATCGAAGAGCAGGGTGACGACGTAGAGGGCGTCCGGCGAACCGACCAGCGGCACGGCGTGGGGATCGAGGGCTGTCAGGTTATCCTGCGACTCGCCGCCGCGATAGACGGCCGGGGGAGTAATACCGACCTGGCAGGCCGCCAGGATGCCGGCCAGGGCCAGACCGACCATGGACAAGCCGATTGCGGGCCAAGGGCCAATAACGCACCGTGGGGTTGCATTGCCGTCGAATTGCATGATCGCTCGCCAGATTACCAAAGCCGCCAGCAGCAGGCCGGTGATGTGCGTGGCCATGCAATGGAGGCAAAAGGCCCCAATGACCCATTTCTGTACGATGGTGAACCACACGCCACTTCCGGCGGCCGCCCCGACCAGAACCAGCAGCGCGCCCCAGGCCAGCCGCCGGACCGGTACCGCCGTGGCCGGACCAATGGAGAGACTGGCTACCAACATCGCCAGATACGCCCCCGCCGCCAGACCACTGACGGGCAACACCCCTCCTATCGCCGACCACCGGCTGCTGAGCACTTGGTCGCACCCTCTCCCGCCGCCGCAGCCGATCACCGGCCCGCCCACCAGATAATGCCAACTCAGGTAGCCGCTTAACGCCAGAGCCAGCGCACTCAGACCCGTCAGGCCCCAGCGCCACCAAGGCCAGGACCGGCGACAACGAGTCATCTCTTCGCAAGGAACCAAAGTCCGATCCTTTTGAGCATCACCTTCGCGGGGAAACAGAGAGCTCCGCGGCCAGCCCATCGAGCCGCGGAGCCTTGATCTGTGTTGTCCGGGACGCTTGGAGTCACTGCCATCCAATCCCGTTCCACAGGCGTCCTCACTGAAGTCTCCTGGAATACTGATTGGGCGCACCGGGTGTGGGAACGCTGGCGGCGACCTGCGCCCCGCTGTCATGCGCTTTGGTCAATGCGCCTTCGAGGGTGATGCCGGAGCCGGAGACCTGTGCTCCGGCCGCATGGGCAAGAGTGAGAGGCGCAGTAACGGTGATTCTGGCGCCACGAGGGCCGCCCCTGCCACCGCCAAAGCCACCAAAACCGCCTCTGCCGCCGGAGATGGAGGCGACAACCGCTGTCTCATGGCTGGTGCCGCTGTCAATGGTGATAGTCTGGCCGGCGCTCAAGCCTGCCGCGCTGGCGACAGGGATAACGGTCGCGCCCACGTCGGTGGCGGTTCCCACCGTGGTGGCTCCTGGCGTGCCAACCGTCGCGATAACGGCGGTCTCGCGGTTCGCGCCCGTATCAATGATAATCGTCTGGCCGGCGCTAAAGTCCGCCACGCTGACGACTTTGATATTGTTCGCGTCGGCGGCCGATGCAGCCGACAGGGTGGTGGCGGCCTGCAACAGGAAATCGCGGCCGTTGTTGTCGGTGTCGGCGCCGTCCGGGAAACGGCCTGCGCTCCGATTGGGCGTGCTGGCGGGCTGAGCGGCCGGCCCGCCGAAGCCCCCGCCGAAACCACCGCGGCCCACGCCAGGCGCAGGCACGTAGCAGCCACTCCTGCCTGCTCCGGATTCGGCTTGGTAACCCTCGGCGGCCCACGGGTCGACGAGGCCGCCGTAGTTGAGGCTGTCGACGACCAAGCCCGCGGCATCACGCAGCACCATGTTGCCGGCTCTGGCGTCGAGGGCGGGGCCCCCGAACCACTGGTTGGGCTTGGGCGCCCCTTGATAGCCCGCGGTCGTGACCTTTTCGTCACGCACCACCGCGTTGATCTCGTGGTCGTTGGCCAGGGGTTTATCAAGCGTGATGCTGGTGCCCAACGGCAGGACAGGTTCATTGCTCGAGTGGGCAAACTTCGTCGCCGGCTTGACGCTGATACCGGTTCCCCTGACGCTGAACGGCATGTTGGACGCATGGTTGAACTTCAGCGGTTCGGCCAGGTCGAGGCCCGTGCCCGGATCCTCATCAGCCCTTAAGGGCCCATTGAAGGTGCTACGAACCGACTGTGTACCGACTTTCGTGACCGTGACGGTCTCGATCCCATGTCCGACGCTGTCGATGTCCAATCTGATTTTGTCACCGACCGAGATGTTGGCGACGGAGGATACCTTGATGTTGGTGTCGCCGACTTTCGCGTCCGCCGACAGCCAAGCTTGTGTGCCCGGCTTGCCGACCGCGGTGACTGTGACCACCTCGTACTTCTCCACAGTGTTCGCGATGGCGGGGTAGGTCGCGCCATAGCCGATAGCCATCTTCTGGCCGACCTCGAAGCCGGCCACGCTCGTGACAGGCACGTTGGTCGAGCCGACGGGGATCGTGATCACCGGACCGTCGGGGAGGGGTTGCCACACCGTCGTGGGGCCGCCGAATCCGGCTCGTTGGCCTCCGCCAAAGCCACCGCGCCCACCGGTCGGTGCAGCGACCGGTGCCGTTTTGATGCTTGCGATCTTGCGGGTTTCCACGGCGGAGCCGGTGTCGATTTCAATCGTATCGCCGACGTTCATGCCGGTCGTGCTCCTGACGTAGAGGGTGGCATCACCCTTTTTCGCGGGGACCGCCAGCCCTGTGTTGGACAGACCCAGCAGGTAGAGGCCTTTCGCCGCGAGCTTCGTCCCGGCCGGGATCTTTACCGACGCAAAGATGGGCTGCTGGGTTGGGTGCTGGGTCAGGGTCCAGTTGGAGATATCGACGGCACTGGCGCCGGCGTTGTAGAGCTCGATGAACGAGTCCGTCGAGTTGGCGGGAGAACCGGCGCTGATGCGAAACTCGTTGATCTTGATCGGGCTGACGTTCCGCACCTTCTCAGCCATTCTCTCGGATTGCGTCCGGCCGTTCGTCGTCCACGAGGCGTTGGCGACCAGGTCGCCGTTGAAGGCCGACGGCCCCGAGGTGACCTTGAAGGTCACGCTCACGGTGGCGCCCGGCGCGACCGGGTCCGTGAACGTCTTTGACGTCTCGGTGGAGTCGGAGATTACGGAGGTCCACCCCGCGGGCACGGAGATGCTCAACTTGACGCCCGTCGCGGGCGCCCCCGTGGTATTGGTGAACGTCACGGTGGTGTCCTGCGAGGAGCCCGGTGAGAACGTCTGGAGTCCCGGCGGCGTGGCGGTGGCCGACGCTGGCGCGATGCTCAGCCTCTGCACGTCGTACCTGGCCGCCACGACGTTGGCCTGCACCTTCTGGTTGGTCTCCCGCGTCGGGAGGGTGTTTGGGGCGGTCATCGCGCCTTCATAGAAGGTGCCCTGCGAGCCGTTGCTATTGTCGCCGCCGTTGCCCAGGAGGATCGCTCCCTGCTTGCGCATCGGGTCATAGCTGCTTCTGGGATTCTTGACGCGCGGTCCGTCGAACATGATCTTGAGGTCGCCCTCCTGCGCATCGCCGCCCATGGATCTCCAGTGGTGCGGTTCCCCGTCGGCCGTGGCGGTCACGAATCGCCAGGTGATGATCGGCAGGTCTGGGCAGAACTTATCGTTGGGAGACTCGTTTACACAACCCACCAGGTTGTTCTCCTGGTCGGTCATGATCCACGGGCCGGGGGCGGGCCCGTGATACCAGGCGGTGGCATTGCCGAAGTAGGTGGTTTCCATGGTGCCGTCGCCATCGTCGCGGCTGTCGGTCTCGGCGTTGCCGTAGTCGAAGCAGCAGCCGGAGTTGTAGTGATGGCCGCTCACGACCCAGTACTGCCCCTGGGCCTGGTCGTCGACGGCGGTGCCCTTCGCGTCGTTCCAGCGGAGACCCATACCCGGCTCGATGAAGACGCCGTAGGCTTTGTGGCCCATGATCGTAATCGGCGCCATGTCGGCGAGTGGGATGTTGTTAAACCCACCCATGGCCGGGCCGCTGAATCCGCCGCGGGGCGCCTGGACGAGGTGGTTGCCCTTGCCGGACTGGTCGTAAATGGTGGTGATCCAGCAGTACGTGTTGGCACAGAAGGCGTCCTGCGCGGCCGCGTCGGCGTATCCGCCCGCATCCCCCTCGCTGGGCTGGACGACGCCGATCTCCAGGGTCTTGCCGTCCGACTGACGCATGACCTGGTAGAGCGGACCGTTGTAGGAGGCGTACAGCGCGCGCGTGGTGCTGTGGGCGCCCACCAGGGGGCCGTCGGCCGCGGCGTAGATGTCACCGGGGCCTTGTGGCCTGGCCGGAAGAGCATTGCGTCCCGCCCTGGCCTGTGCGGCAATCATCAACGTGGCGACAGGCAGCGTGAGCGCCAGTGCGAGCATGATCAGAAGACCGATTCTCGTCTTCATGTTTACCTCCTACGCTCCAAACCCAGATTTCCCAGTTGGCTCCCCGGCCGTGACCGGCACGGACAAGCAAGGAGCAGTATAGGTTGCCCTCCCAGGGGCCGGAAGCAGATTCTTGACCGCAGCCGGCTCGGTGGTCTTGTAACCCAGTAGCGAAAGCATCTGGACGGCATAGCGCCTTCCCAGTTCCCGGTAGCCTGCCGGATTGAAATGCAGATGGTCGGGACGGCTGGTGCAACCTTTCGAAGAAATGACATAGGAATTGGGGATTGCCTTCGGCAACTCGGCAATGATGGCATTCATGCTCGCGCAAGCGCCCTGCTGATCCGCGTTCACGAGTTCGCCGGCGAGCAGAGGCACGGATTCGGCTTTGAGATTCAAGTCTTTGATCAGGTTGTCGTAGATCCTTTTGACTTTGGCGGGCCACTGCTTGTCGTTCGTGTTCGACTCTCCCTGGTGTAACAGAATCCCCTTGACGACACCCTCTTTCTGCGCCAGCTTCGCCATCTCGACCAGATGCGCATATACATCATTCGTGAGCTGTGGATTTGAGTGTTCCAGCAACCGTTGAGTCACAACGGTCGACACGCCCTTCTGAGCCAGGAGGGAGGCAAAGGTCTTACGCAAGTCGTGGAACTTCAAGCTTGGCAAACCGGCAGCCTTCCGGACTTTCTCCCACTTCTTGGGGCTGAACCTGTCGGCGAAGAGCTTCTCCTGTCTGTCGGGGAGCGTAACATAATACTGGCCGGTATGTTTGTGGAAGGACACTGGATTGGATGCTGGTCTGCTCCTCGGCATATCAATACCTCCAAATCATCTGCAAAAGTGTAGTGATAAGTGTAGCACTGCATTTATCGAGGTGGCTGACACGGGGATGATTCTCGCGTAACTTCTTAATTTTGCGAGACTTAGAGGCATTGGGCGGTAGAGGAGTTGAACCTCTGACCTCGTGCGTGTCGAGCACGCGCTCTATCCATCTGAGCTAACCGCCCGCACTGGGCAACACGTTCGTAGTATGGCGGCCACCGGAGAGAAAAGCAAGAGATTTGTGGGGCCCCCAAACGCATTATTTCACGTTTGGGAACCCTGAAGAAATGAGCAGTTTGGCACGCGGTCGGTGTTGGGCCGAAAGTGTAAAGAGGCCCTCAAACGCCCGCTGGAATACTGGAATGATGGAATACTGCGTACCCATCATTCCATTGTTCCGCTATTCCATGATTCCATTTCCCCGGTCACGAGGCCGGGTTGATGAGGTACGGGCAGCCGGCGACCGCCGCGACCGACGAAAGGGTACGCCGAGAGCCGCCGGACTGAACGGTCAGGGAGATCTGCACGCCCCGGACATCGTCGCCGGTTATGGTGTAGACCTTATCGAAGCTGGCCGCCATGACATCGCTACAAAGCACATACTCCTGCTTGGTGGCGTTCTTCTTCAGGTAGACCTTGTGATCGGCGGAGCGGAACTCATACGTGATGCTTTCGCCCGACGCCGCCGTAAGGCTGCACTGGTTGTTGGGCTCGCTGGTCGCCACGACCGGGTAACAGACCCGAATTTCGCTGGTCATCCGTGCCAGGGCCTGCCGCGCGTTGTTCACGCTCCAGAACATATCCTCGTTCTCTCGATAATTGGTGATGGAGGCGTTGAACGCGACCGCGACGGCCGCCAGCAGCAGGGCCGAGATCGCCAGTCCGATGAGGCATTCGACGACCGTGAAAGCCCGGGTCGAAGTTTGATTTTTGATTTTTGATTTTTGATTTCTCATACTTGATTCTGGACAGAAGAAGTTCGCTTCCAACATCAAACTTCAAAAATCACACTTCACACTTTCTTCTCAGTATCGGGCCCGAATCCAACTGGCGGAACTGATCGGCTGCCCGTTCTCGAAGATGCTCACCGTGATCCGAATGAAGTTGCTGGACGGATCGTGATTGTCCGGCCATACCTCGTCGAAGTCGGTCGGGTTGATCTTCTGTACGATGACCTGCTGGCTGAAGGCCGCCAGGTTGGTCAGCGGGGTTCCCTGGGCGCTGATCGGCGCGCCGAGGGAGGCGCTGTTGAAGTCGTCCCAATCGTCCACGTCGTCATACAAGGTTACGCCGGTCTCGTCGGCTTCCGGGCCCAGCACCGTCACGACGGCGCCGGCCGGCAGGTTCGGATCCACGACCGGAAGCATCGTGGTCAGTTCCCGAATCTGCTCGACCAGGAATTCGGCGGTGGACAGGTCCGCCCCCGCGACATTGGCCATGGTGAACGAACCATTGGCCGCGACCAGGGCGGCAATGGCCAAGCCGACCAGAACCGTCGCGATCAGGACCTCGATCAGAGAGAACCCCTGGATGGAAGTTTGATTTTTGATCTTTGATTTTTGATTTTCCATGCTTGCACTCAGATGGAAGAACGTGGTTTCCAAGACCTCACTTCAGACATCAGACATCAAACTTCACACTTCTCTTTACTTGCCCGAGACCAGGCTCGACATCTTGAAGATCGGCAGAATGATGCTCATGGCGATGAAGCCGACCAGGCATCCCATGCAGACGATCATGATCGGCTCGATCATTGAGGTCACCGCCTTGATCACGGTTTTGAGCTCGCGGCCGTAGAAGGCGGCAATATCGCGCAGCACTTCGGCCATGTTGCCCGAGTCCTCGCCGCTGCGGATCATCTGCACGACGCTGCTGGGCATCAAGGTAGACCGGGCCAACGCCGCCGCAATCTTCTTGCCCTGACGCACCTCCTCATAGACGTACAGCCACATCTCCTTGTACAGCACGTTGCCGGAAATATGCGCCGTGATGGAGATCGTATTGAGGATCGGGACGCCCGCCCGGGTCAACACGCCCATCGTGTGCAGACTGCGGGTGATGTAGAGACTGCGGCAGAGGGTCCGGATCAGGGGCAGGGTCAGCTTCACGCGGTCCCACCACGCCCGCCCGACCGTCGTGTTGATGAAGAAATAGAAGCCCCAGAGAGCCGCGCCGGCCGCCGGAACGATCACGTACCACCAGTGCCGCAGGAAGGCGCTGCTGGCCATCAGGATTTTCGTTGGCATGGGCAACAGGGCCTCCTTGCCACGGAAGATCATCGTGAAACGCGGCAGCACGAAGCACAGCAGGAACACGGTCACGGCGACGGCCGCCACGGCGATGATGATCGGGTACACCATCGCGCCCTTGACCTGCGAGCGCGTCTCCGCTTCCTGGTCGAGGTACTCGGCCAGCTTCTGGAGCATGTCGCTGAGCGAGCCGGAGGCCTCGGCCGCCGCCACCATGTTGATGTACAGATTGGTGAAGATCTGCGGATGCTCCGCCAGCGCCTGGGAGAAGCTGTTGCCTTCCTCGATGCGCAGCTTCAGATCGCGGAGCACGGCCTTGAATTTCATATTGTCGCACTGGGAGCCGATCCCCTCCAGGGCGTCCTGCAGGCTGATGCCGGCGCGAACCATGACCGCCAATTGACTGGTAAAATGCAGGATGTCCTTGCGGCTGGGGCCGAAATCCACGCGGAAGCCGCGGAGCTTGCCCATCACCGAGGCGTCCGCCCGATCCTCGTTCGCGGAAGACGCCGGGCGGCGCGGGCTTTCCCCCGCGCTGCGCCGATTCGCCCCCTGCGGGGGTTCGACCACGACCGTGTCTTCGTATCTCTGTGCTGTCTGGGTTGCCATAGGGACCCTCCGTTACTCGGCGGCGACGGCCGCCTCGCGGGGCGCCTCGTTGGTCTTGCCCGAGGCGATCAGGACCTTTTCCATTTTTCCCGGATTGCTCGAGCGCACGATCGCTTCGTCCCGGTCGATGAAGCCCTTGAAATACATCTCCGCGATGCTGGCGTCCATGCTCTGCATGCCCATCCGTCGGGAGGTCTCGATAATGTTCGGGATCTCATAGATCCGGTTCTCGCGGATGCAGTTGCGCGTGGCCGAGGTGCACAGCAGGATTTCGGTGCAGGGCACCATGCCCGGCTGGTCGATCCGCTTGAACAGGGTCTGCGAGATCACCGCCTGCAGCGTGTTGGCGAGCATGGTCCGGATCTGGTTCTGCTGGCCGGACGGATAGATATCGATGATGCGCTCGATGCTCTGCGAGGCGTTGATCGTGTGCAGCGTGCTGAGCACGAGGTGGCCGGTCTCGGCCGCCGTGATCGTGAAGCTCGTGGTCTCCAGATCGCGCATTTCGCCGACCATGATGATGTCGGGGTCCTGCCGCAACGCGTGGCGCAGGCCGGAGGCGAAATTCGGGCAGTCGGCGCCGATTTCCCGCTGCTCGATCATGCACCGCTCGTTCTCGAACAGGTACTCGATCGGGTCCTCCAGCGTGATGATGCGCTTGCCGTAGCGGGAGTTGAGCAGGCCGATCATCGCGGCCAGCGTGGTGCTCTTGCCCGAGCCGGTGTGCCCGGTCACAAGCACCAGGCCGCGCGGCAGGTCCGTCAACTCCTTGACGATCGGCGGCAGATGCAGGTCGTCGATCTTGGCGGTCTGGTTGGAAATCACGCGGAACGACAGCGCGATCGTATCCCGCTGCACGTGGGCGTTGACGCGGAACCGGTGCCCGCTGGCGATTTGGGTCGAGAAGTCCAGGTCCCGGTTCTCCTCGAATTTTCGCACGCGCTCCGGTCCGACCATCGCCAACACCATGGCCCGCGCATCCTGGTTGGTCACCGGCGGGCAATCCATGTCGATCAGCTCCGTATCCTTGCGCAGGACCGGTGGCATCCCCACGTTGATGTGCACGTCGCTGGCCTTGTTTTCGATGGCCGTGGCCAAAATCGTCTTGATGTCAATCATAGCTTCATCCTGTCTGGTGCCTTGCGGCTAATGGAGATTCTCGGTAAATTCCTCGTCTTCCGTGGTCCCGTACATCTCGGTGACGCGCAGGACCTCCTCCAGAGTGGTGGTCCCCTGGATGATCTTCTTGATGCCGTCGTCGAAGAGCGTATCCCGGCCGCTCTCCCGGAACGCACGGCGCATGTTGCTGACGGACGTGTCCGTGTGAATCATGTCGCGGAACTTGTCGTCGATGACCAGCAGCTCGAAGATGCCGGCGCGTCCGACATACCCGGAGCCGCGGCAGGCGTCACAACCGGCCCCGTGGATGATCTGGTTCGGGTCGCCGCCGGCCTTTTCGATGTACTTGCGCATGTGGTCGGGGACGTTGAACGGCTTCTTGCACTTGGGGCAGATCCGGCGGACGAGCCGCTGGGCCACGGCGGCGTTCAAGGAAGCGGCGATCAAGTAGGGCTCAATGCCGATGTTGACCAGGCGCGTGACGCTGGTCGCCGCATCGTTGGTGTGCAGCGTCGAGAGCACCAGGTGGCCGGTCAACGCCGCCTGCACAGCGATGCGGGCGGTCTCATTGTCGCGAATTTCGCCGACCATGATGATGTCGGGGTCCTGCCGCAGCAAGCTGCGCAGAGCCGCCGCGAACGTCAGACCGGTCTTTTCATTGACCTGGACCTGATTGCAGGTCTCCAGCTCGTACTCGATCGGGTCCTCGACGGTGGAGATATTCAGAGTCTTGCCGTCCATCTCGCCCAGCGCGGAATACAGGGTGGTGCTTTTGCCCGATCCCGTCGGTCCGGTCACGAGGAGAATCCCGTGCGGCAGAGCCACCTGCTCCCGGAAGACCTTGCTGACCTCCGGCTCCATGCCGACATTCTCGATGCCGCGCGTGATGGAGCGGCTGTCGAGGATACGAATGACGGTCTTCTCGCCGTGGTTGGTGGGCAACACCGAGATGCGCAAGTCGATGGACCGGCCCCCGACGCGGGCGGCCACCTTGCCATCCTGGGGCACGCGCCGCTCGGAAATGTCCAGATTCGCCATAATCTTGATGCGCGAGACGATGGCCGGATGCATCTTCTGCGGGGCCTGCATCGCATCGAAGAGCACGCCGTCGATGCGGTAGCGAATCCGGGTCTCTTTCTCCTTGGGCTCGATGTGAATATCGCTGGCGCCCTCGTGCACCGCGTTGCTGATGAGGTAGTTGACGAACTTGATGACCGGCGACTGGCCGGCCATCTTCTCGAGGTCCTCGCCGACCTCATCGGTATCCTGCACGACTTCCACCTCGGTCAGATCGTTGATGATGTCGTCCAGGACCTCGCCGACCGGTTCCTCGTGGAGAGCCTCGCAGACCGCCGCGATATCCTCCGGCGGGCAGACGTGGGCCCGGACGTCCATCCCCGTCTGGCGCTTGACGTCCTCCAGCGCGAAGATGTTCGTCGGCTCGCCGGTGGCGACGTGCAGCAGGTTTCCCTCCACCCGGACCGGGACGATGCTGCTGCGCTTGATGAAGTCCAACTCCAGCTTCTTGAAGACCTCCTTGTCCACCTCCTCGGGACTGAGGCGGCGGAACTCCAGGCCGTTGAGCCGGGCTTTCGCCTCCAGAACATCATTGGGGCCGACGATGCCCTCTTTGAGGAACCACGTCGTCGGATCCAGCCCGGGCTTGCCGATCGCCTCCCGGCGCAGCCGGCCGTACTGTTCGTCGGTGATCTTCCGCAGTTCGAGCAGCACGTCCGCCAGGTCCCGCACGTGCGCGCAGCTCGTCGGCTCGGGCGAGTACAGATCACACAGGCCGCGCACTTCCTCGTCGTCCGCATAGATCGGGGCGGCCGGCGTGGGGTCTAGCCCCATCCGGTTCGAGCCCGAGGGAGCTCGGCTCTTCTCTTTCGGGTGGGATAGAAATCGTAGCATTATTCCGCCAGCTTCAGTGTAGTTTTCATTTCGTCCGTTTGCGCCGTCCCGGCCTCGGCCGTTTCCCCCGATACCCAGGCCAGCATGACAGAGTTGTTGCCGATCTCGACGATCTTGAACCCTTCGATGATGTCCCCGGGCTGCAGAATCTGGTCGTTGATCATGCAACAGGTGCCCTGCTCGGGGGTGCGCATGATGCTCACCAGTTTCAGGGAGCGGGCCCGCTGCAGCCGGAGCAGATCCCCCTGGCCCGCCGAATTGTCGACGACCATCGTTTGGTTCGGCGCGGCTCCCTCCGCCTCGAAGGGGTTCTTCGCCAGCTCACCCACTTTCACCTGGACGACGTCCGAGAATTCGTAGAACTTCTTGACGATCTCGTCCATCCGGCCCGCCATTTCCGCCCGGCTGCCGGTGATCCGGCTAATGGCGGACTCGATCTTCTGATCGTTCGCCTTCTCTTGGGCGGAGACCGCCTGCGGCGCGCTGCGGCGGATCATCAGCAGCAGGGAGACCAGGCCGATGCCGACCAGCACCACGACCAGGATCGTGCTGCGGCGCAGACTTTGACTGTTGGCCGCCACCGTCAGAAATTCCTGCGCCCCGGGAGCGTCCCCGGCAGCGCCGCCCGGGGAACCCGGTCCCGGCGCGGGACGCGCGGACGCGTTCTTGGGTTCTTGTTCACGCATGAATGACAGCATAAATCCACTCCATCAGTAGCGTCAGGCCGCCTTGTTCTGGAAGAAGATGCTCACGATGAATTCGGCGCCGATCTGCCCGGGACCCTCTCTGCCTTTGTCCAGCTTGAGCTGGCGGATCTTCATGATCCGCGGCAGCTTCTCCATTTCCAGCAGGAACGAGTAGAACGAGGTGAAGCTGCCGACGAGCTTCATATCCATCGGCTGTTCGACGTAGCCGCTGTTGTCCTTTTGCACCAGCGTGCGGATCGTCTTGGGCTTGAGTCCCTGCTTCTGGGCGATCACGGTCACTTGCTCCAGGACCTTATGCACCTCGCTGGTCGGGGGCAGTTTGCTCTCGAAGAACCGCACGGCCTCCTGGAGCTGCTCCATCTGTTTGTTGAGATCGTCCGCCTTGGCCGTTGCCTGCTCAAAGTCGGCCAGTTTCGCCCGTTTTCCGTCCAGTTTTTGTTTGGTCTCCGTCAGCTTGCGATTGGCCGGCTTGATCATGCCCTGATAACCGAGGGCCGCCACGCCGATCAACAGGACGAAGAAGACGATTTGTCTCAAACCGCTTGTCATGGCCCATCCTCAGCTTAGAATTGATAAATGGACTGTTCCGCTTTGGCCCGGATGCTGTCGACGTCCTCCTTGGTCAGGTGTACTTCCTTGCGCAGCATGGCCGTGAGCTTGAACTGCCGGTACACGATCTTATCCACCTTCGTTTCCTTCGACTCCACCAGCGCCACGTTGTCCAGCAGGATGGAGTCGTTCAGATGCTCGATGTAGGACGCCACCTGAAGGTCGCTCGGGGCGATCCCCTCGATCTCCATGCGCGTCTCCAGAGCCTTTTCCACCGACGGCTTGGCCTCCGCTTTGGCGCCGGCCTTGCCTGGGCCGGGTTGGGGCCTGCTCTTCGACCGGTCCACCCCCGTGTTCCTCGACTCTTTCTGGGTCATGTCGAGCTTGATCAGGGACGTCCCCGGCGGCAGACTGTTCGTCAGCGACGCCAGCAGCACGCTGCGCGGCACCGGCTCGAGCAGATCCGCCGTGGTCAGGGCCGTGCGGGTCATCGCCTGGCGCCGGGCCTGCAGGTCTTCGAACTTCTTGATGGACTCTTCCACCTTCGCCATTTTCGCATTCACCTGCAATTCCTGCGCCCGGCAGGCGCGCTGCCGGATCTTGATCGTCACAAAGGAGCCCGCCAAGCCGGCCATGACGACGCAGAACAGGACCAGGCACATCAGATTCGCGCGGTGGGACTCACTGCTCTGAACGTAATCGTCCGGTACGAAGTTGATATTAGACATGGTACGAATCTCCGACTTCTCCGTCGCCCGGTCTCCGGGTTCCGCCTGAACTCCGGAGAGCGGACAACAGCCCACTAACTTAAACTCAGCCCGAACGCCAAGGCCCAACTGGCGCTGCCGTTGCGCCGCTCCAGGCCGAAGCGATCCGGATCTTTGATCTCGACGGCCGCCATGCAGTCCCCCATTTGGGCCTGCACTTCCAACTGTTTGGCGATGGTGCGGTAGACGTCCGCCTCCACTGCCAATCCGGAGAGGAAAATCAGCCGTTCAATCTGGACGTTCTTGTACAAGGAAAGAAACTCCCGTCGGCCGGCCGTCAGTTCCATCACCAGCCTGCCCAACGCCTGCTCATCGGTGCGGCCTGCCCCGGGCGCCTCCGGCGTCTGGGGAGATCCCTTGAGCTGCTTGGCACCGACCGGCACGCTGCACGCATACAGAGGATTCTTGTGCCGGCAGATCACCATGTTGGTGCATTCCGGCTGGAGATCAAGCAGCAGGACCACGGCGTCGAGATCCGTCTTGCGCCGGCCGAAGAACCGGGCGTAGCATTGCGCCAAGGCCACCGGCCAGACGCCGATCGACTTGAGCGACAGACCGGCCCGCTCGTAGATCGCCAGATGATGGTCGATCACGGTCCGCTCCGTCGCCAGCACGATGAGATTGTCCTGCTCCGCCGGAATGTACTTGATCAGCGTGTTCTTCTCGAGCGGCTCGAACGGCAGCTTCTGTTTGATCTTGGCAAACAGGGCCTCCTCCACCTTGCCGTCGAATTTCTTCGGCCACTTCAGGTGGTCGATGAAGACTTCGTTGGCCGGCAGCGCCGCGACCACATCCTTGCCCTTGAAATTCCCATCGGTGGTCGTCTCCCGCATGGCATCGATCGCCCAGCGCTGCCAGCGCGCCGTACCGGCCGTGACATCGGCCGGACGGCTGACGCACTGACCGGCGATCAGACAGGTGTCTTCCGTGCCGTTGGCCAACTGCGCCAGCTTCAGGCAGTCGTTGCCCAAGTCGACCCCGATGAGATACGATTGTTTCTTGCCGAATCCAAACATACCAAGCTAACCCACCCTAATAAGAAGTGCGAGGGCTCTGGGAGACCCCCAACGTGGCGCATCGCGTGGGGGCAGGCCGCCCCCGGGCGAAACACGGCCCGCAGGGACCCGAGCCCTGGCTGAGACTGCGGTTATGAGAGGCTAGGTTCATTTCTCACGATCCGTTCGGCTTCCCTCTTTCAACCATCGGCAGAACGACGGGTCTCCCCAAGTTGCGGCCCCTCGTCGCCACTATGCTTCGACCGTCTGGGCGGCGCCAATCAAAGTATATGAAACAGATTTGCGGAGGTGCAAAACCCGGAAGGGACGAAACCCGGGACGCGAAAGAAGCGGGCCCGGGCCCAGCGCCCGCCAGACCGCCACCCCACGGCCGGCGCCGGTTTGCCGGGGCGCAGAGCGCCAAAGGCACCGATAAAAGGACAGGAACCAGGTTTGCCGAGGTGCAAAATCCGGAAGATGGTGACATCCTCTGTCCCACGGGGTGGGCCGCAGGCGATCCTCCCGGTCGGACGGGATCATCGGGCGCGGGGACGGCCTGCGGCGGACATGGGATATAAGAGAAGGAAGAATTGTGGTGGCCGGCCTCGGATTCCGCTTCCACACCGGTTATGGGGCGTTGGTCTCCTACTCCGGCTTGGGACGCCGGCTCATCAGGTCCTCGATGGCGCTGGGCACCGGCTTGCCTTCGAAGAGCACCTCATAGACCGCGTGCGTGATCGGCATTTCCACCCGATGCCGCGCCGCGAGAGCCACGACGGACTTGCAGGTGGAAACCCCCTCGACGACCGATGCCGTCGCCTGCAGCGCCTCGGCCACCGTCCGGCCGCGGCCGATCCGCTCGCCCAAGGAGCGGTTGCGGCCCTTGGGCGAGATACACGTCGTGACAAGGTCCCCCAGGCCGGTCAGGCCCGCGAAGGTCGGCTCGCGCGCCCCCATGCTCAGCCCCAGACGCGTGATTTCCGCCAGACCCCGGGCGAGCAGGGCCGCTTTGGCATTGTCGCCGGCGCCGACGCCGTCAATGATCCCCGCCGCGATGGCAATGACATTCTTCATGGCCCCGGCCAGTTCTACGCCGACCAGGTCCGTATTCGTGTAAACCCGAAGCCACGGGCAGGTAACCGTGTATTGGACCTTCCGGGCGAAGGCTTCGTCGTCGGCCGCCACGCAGGCCGTGGCGGGGAGCCGCCGGGCCAGCTCATCGGCGATCGTCGGTCCGCTCAGGGCCGCCAGCGGCCGCTCTTCCCCGAGCACATCGGCGATGAGCTGGGTCGGCCGAAGGAGGGTGTCGTTCTCGGACCCGGCGGCCACCGAGACAAGCGGCACGTGATCCGGGATGTGCCGGGCCAGCCGATTCCAGACTCGGCGCATGTATTGACAGGGAACAGCAGAGATCACCAACTCGGCTCCCGCCATGGCGCGATCGTCCCGGGACTCGAATGTCAAGGCCTCGGGCAACCGGTAGCCGGCCAGAAATTTGCGATTTTCGCGCCACTGCTCGATCTGGGCCAATTGCTCGACGTCATAGCCCCACATGCGCGTGGCAATCCCCTTTTCGCACAGGAGGATCGACAACACGCTGCCCATGCCGCCATCGCCGATGATCGTGACGTTCCGATATCCGTCGGCCCCCTTGGGATTTATGATTTACGATTTATGATTTATGATTTCCAGTTCCTTTCGCCCACCTGCAGGTTCCACCACAACGGGACAGACCGGCAGAAACCAGATGCCTCCCGCCGCCACCGCAGGCTCGGTGGCCGCAAAATCATAAATCATAGATCATAAATTGTAAATCCCAAGGCTCAATCCCAGTAGGGTTGCGGCGCCGCCCCGAGTTCCTGCGTCCACGTAGTTCCATCCTTGGCGAATGCCACTTTCTCCTGATCGATCTTCACGATCCGGACTTTCCCCACCGTCTCCCCGATCCCGAGCGGTCTGTCGACCCCTTCTATGATACAGAAATACCCTCCGGCGGGGCAGTATCCGACCGACTCGACCACGCCGAGTTGCACCGGACGCGACTCGCTCTGCCGCAGGTACTCCAAAATGCCGCGCACATGCTCCTTCAAGTCGTTTTCCCAGTTCATGATGCCATCCAGTCTCGCCTTTCTCTGGTAGTCAAGCTGTCGCACCTGCTCGCCCAGTTCCGTACGCACCTGCTGCACCAGAACCAGCAATTGCTGAGCCTGATCCCGCAGCAGCGGCAGAAGCTGAGTTTCAAATGGTCCCACCCTTCCCTCGCACAGGAACGGCAGGGGCGAAACCTCCAGCCGCTCCTCCGCGACCTGCGTCAGCTTCCGCTCGAACTCTTCACTGGCCAGGAGGTTCGCCATCTCACTGATGAGATACTCCTGGACCATCGCCTGGCCGAGCAGTGCCATCCGAGGACGGGTAAAGCCGGCGTCGAAATACGCCGGGGCATAGAACCGATCGAGATACAGGTCCGCATACTGAACCCACTGCTCCCGCTCGGCAAGACTGAGCCGTGCCGCAGCGGGCCGCGCGATCTCCTGCACGGCCTCGGCGCGGCGCATCTTGTACCACCGCTCTATCTCCTCTCGGCCTTGGGCGGCGACCGCCTCAATTCGCGGCACCCGCGCCTCCTGCGCCTTGATGCGTTCCGCGATATCCGGCCCAGCGGTGGGTCCGGTCGCCGAGAACGCAACGGTTCCACAGAACAGAAGAGAAAACCCCGGCAGGATCCAATCCACGCGTCTCATGTGTGCACCCTCCAGAAGCAAGACCTACTCTCGTGCGATTCATCTCCCCGGCCACCGGTCCGAGTGCAGACCGACGCCGACTACGTGCCACACGCTCCCACCAGAGTTGAGAAGTCATTCTATCTACGGCCTGCCAATATCGCAGTGCAGCCAAAGGCTGGGAATCAGCAATTACCTTGGGGAGAGATGCCGAGAAGCTTCAAACAGCCTCAGGGAGGGTCTGAGAGGAATTCGGCGAAGTCTGTGCACGGTGCTGATTTTGTCAT
>JAMCWO010000314.1 GCA_023481165.1 Planctomycetota bacterium
TTAGGAACACAGTGCCTGCCTTATTGCAGAAGTAGAGCGACGATGCCGAGGGTTGCCGGCCGTGGCCGTCGGCCCAGAACGCGTAGAAGTCGTCGTGAGCGTTCACCGGGCGCCGCGCATAGTTGTGATTGAGCGGGCTGCCGCTTGTGAGCTGCCTGGCCTGCTTCCACGTTGTGCCCTGATCGTTACTGGTCCAGACGGCCATCTCCCCGCCGGGATTGTACGGCTGGGGCCCCAGTTCGGTCGGGGCGATGATTCGCCACGTTCCATCCTCCTCAAGATAGAGCGAGCCGGTGTCGTAGTTGTTGCCCGAGGTCGTCACGGGTCGGATCTCCCAATTGCTCCCGGTCCAGCGGGCGGTAGTCCAGGCGCGGGGACCGTTTTGGGGGCCCGACTCGAACCCCTTGCTCAACACGAAGAGAATAACCGGCCGCTCGGACTTATCGAAGCGAATGTCCTTCAAATAGACGAGCAGACCTTCCTTCTGATAATCGTGCACCAGAGCGGCGTTCTGCGGGTGAGTTAGAGGCAGGGTAAGACTTTCTCCGCTGACATTATGCCAGGATCGGCCGGAATCTGTCGTTTCGATGTAGTACAGATTGGTCCGCCAGTTGAGGCCCTTGCCCTTGGGATGGTAGTCGAGCGTCGAGGCGGCTTTATGCTCGTTGGCCGTGCTGATCTGGTAATGGCCCTGGTCGATGGCGGCGAGCCTCTGCCAGGCGGACCAGTGGACCCCATCCGGGCTGGTCATGAAGCAGGCCGTCCGTGCCGCTGGGTAATTGTAGCGGGTGAAGAAGGCCGCGAATCCCTGCCCCGGGATGAACCAGGACTGCATGTACGAAAAGTTGGTCATCGGGACTTCCCGCCCGTTCTCGATTTTGGTGGCGGCGATCCGCTCGAATCTGTCGATGCTGTACGGTTCCGTGCTTCGATGGATATACGACGGCCGCGCGGTCCCGTGCGAAGTGGAGAAGATCCAGAGGTAGCCCTTGTCATCTACCGCGATGACGGGGTTGTCGTGGGCGTCCTTGGTCTGCCTGTCGAGCAGGATCGTGGGATGCGGGACCTTGCCGGTCGTGTGATCATAATAAGATACCATGTGCAGCAGGACGCCGGAGGCGCCTTTGTCGCTGGTGGTGGTCAGATCGTGTTTGCGGTAAGAATCTTCGCTGGTGCCGCCGTAGCAGAAGAAGGTCTTCTTGACCTTGTCGCAGTAGACGGCAAAGGGGCTGTGCTTGGCGCAAAAGGTCGCCATCCCGCCGCTGTACTTGAAGCGGTATTCGCTCGCCAGCGGCTGATTCATGTACCACACGCCGCGATAGCCCGTGTCCTTGGCATTCAGGGTGATGAGTGGGTCGGCTTTGTCCTTGGCCCCGCAGACGCCTGCCGCCAGAAAAGTCGAGAGGAAGCCAATCAACGCCAGGTGGGTGCCATGTCTACGCTGGCGTAGACATGCTTTGTTCGCTTGGTAAGACATGCCTACGCGAGCGTAGGCATGGCACCCCGCAACACCCTGGTTTGGCCGTTCGTCAGGCATTGGCCTCAACCTACATTGAAGTTGCGACCGGTCTTGCGGCTGATCTCTTCGAGCGAGGCCCGAGCGAAATCGAAGCCCGGATACTTCTTGGCCCGTGCGGCGTCGATCAACTGCTTCGCGGCGGTGAGCTCTTTTGCCAGCAGTTTGTAGTCCTGCTCGGCGATGATCTTCTGCATCGTGGCCTTCTCGATCATGCTGAACGAGCCGCCGACCACGAGGACCCCGGCATTGATGTAGTCCGGGATGTTCGTGGCGTTGGTCCCGCCGGTGGGGACGAGGCTGATCGTCTTATGAAGGGCCGGGTCGATGGCCTCGATGAACGCCGGACCGCCCAACTCCTTCGCCGGGAAGACCTTGCACAGGTTCGCTCCTTTGCCGAACTGCGTCACCACCTCGGTCGCACTGCCGCAGCCGGGCATCAGGGCGATTTTGCCCGCGAATTTCTTGTACCCGGCATCGCTAAAATTGACGGCCGAGACCAGATAGCACGCCCCCGCATCGACCACCTGTTGCAGCGTCGGCAGGGGGTCGTCGGCATGGGCCTTGTTGTAGACCTTGAGCATGCCGGGCCAGTCGATCAGACTCGCCGAGCCGGCGACGAAGGCAGGCAATTCCTGCCGAAGCCGCGCGAGCTTCTCCGTAGGCTTGCTGATCCGGCACGTGACTTCCATATTGCCGATCCCCGCGGCCCAGAGCGCCTCCGCCGTCTTGACGATGTCGAGCTTGTCCTGGTTGAAGACGAGGATGAAACCATCCCGCAGGAGCGTGGTAAGTACGGTTGTGATGTCCATGGATCCTCCGATCTTGTCGAGTAAGCGGGCAAAGGACCTAAGGGACCCCAGGGACTCCAAGGGCCCAAGTCGCTTCGCGCGCTACAATCTGCGCAGATGGAAGCCGCCATCGACATTGATGACGGTTCCGGTCGAGAAATCCAGCCGGCCCTCGGCGATCGCGCCGACGACCTTGGCCAAGTCGCCGGGCTGACCCCAGCGCCGGGTGGGGGTCAGGCCCTCGGCGATCAGCTTGTCGTACTTTTCTTTAACGACCCGCGTCATGTCCGTCTCGACGATGCCGCCGCTGATCTCGAAGACGCCGATGTCGTACTCGGCCAGGCGGTCCGCATAGAGTTTGGTCATCATGGCGACGCCCGCCTTGCTGATGCAGTACTCGCCCCGCGAGGGGGAACTGGTATAGGCGGAAATCGAGCCGATATTGACGATCCGCAACGGGCGCTGGGGGGCCTGTTCCCGCTGCTCGATCATCCAGTTGGCCACAAGCTGTGTCAGAAAATAAGGCCCTCTGAGATTGATGCCCACGATCCGGTCGAAGCTCTCTTCGGTGGCTTGCAGGATATCCATGCGCTTCAACGGCGCGGTGCCGGCGTTGTTGACGAGCATGTCACAGCGGCTGAACTTAGCCTTCGTCAGCTCCACGATGCGCGCTCGTACGTCGGCCTCGGCAATACTGCCTGGAGCGAATTCGCAGCGTGCACCCAGGGCACCTGCTTGCTCCAACACCTCCGGCGGCTGCTCCTGGGCGCGGTTGACAACCAGGTCGTAGCCGAGGGACGCCAATTCGAGCGCGATACTGCGGCCGATACCCCGGCTGGCCCCGGTGACGATGGCAACGGGTCGATCTCCCATAGTGAGACTCCTTCGTAGCATGGGCATCTTGCCCATGCGTCGCAGGGCCATCTTGGCCCTGCCTTCACGGGCAGGATGCCCGTGCTACTCATGGGCGGGACGCCCATGCTGCGAGAAACTGATGGATTTCCGCTGCGGCGCGCATGCCGTCGGCCACGGCCGCGACGACGGTGGAAGGACCCCGAACGAGGTCGCCACCGGCAAAGACGCCCCGCCGCGATGTAGCGAGCGAATCCGCCTTGGTTTGAATCAAGCCCTGCTCGAAGGCGATGCCGGAAAGCACCTGCTCGATATTGTCCGAGGCTGCTTGGCCGATGGCCTCGATCACGATGTCCATGTCCAGATTGTAGGCACTGGACTCCACCGGTTCAGGTCGGCGCCGGCCGCTGCGGTCCGGGTTGCCGAGCCGGGTGGGACAGAGCTTGATTCCTGTCAACTTGCCTTTCTTGGACTGGTAGTCGAGCGGCTGGGTCAGGATCAGGAAGTGCACGCCTTCGGTCATGGCCCGGGTCCGCTCGGCGCTCCAGGCGGGCATTTCCTTGAATGACCGCCGGTAGATCACGTACACGTCGCGGGCGCCGAGCTGCGCCGCTGTGACGGCGACATCCATCGCCGTGTTGCCGCCGCCGATCACGGCGACGGACTTACCGGCCACGTTCATGCCGTCACCTCGCTTGGCCGCCGACAGGAAATCCATCGCATTCCACAAGCCGTCGAGCGGCTTCTTGGCGATGCTCGTGGAGTTCGGCAGGCCCAGTCCGAGAAAGGCGGCATCGAAGCCTTGGTCAAGAACCGTGTCCAGATTGCGGCTGGAATTGAGTTCCGTGCCGAGGCTCAGCATCATGCGGTCCTTCGGCACATCGGCGAACATCGCCGTGATCTCGCTCTTCAGCGCGGTGCGTTGCCGGTCAGGCGGGATCACGGACTCGACCGCGCCGCCGAAGGCGGTGCTCTTGTCGAACACGGTCACAGCGTGGCCGGCTTCCAAGAGCTTGGCCGCACAGGCAAGACCGGCGGGGCCGGCCCCGATGACCGCGACCTTTTTGCCGGTCGTCTTCTCGGGGATGCGCAGCTTGGACCAGCCGTTCTTGTTTGCCTGCTCGGCGAGATACCTCTGAATCTTCGCGATCGGCAGAGATCCATCCCCGATAAAGTGTTGCAGGCAGTGGCCCTGGCATTGTTGTTCGACCGGGCACAGCCACGCGCAGACCTCCGGGAATACGTTGGCCTTGCGGATGACCTCGTAGGCCTCGCGTTCCTTGCCTTCGACGAACAGGCTGATGAACTGCGGAATTTCGATCCCCGCCGGGCAGCCGAGTTGGCACGTCGGCTCCTGGCACTGCCGGCAGGCGGCGGCCAGGCGCAGCAGGTTGTCCTTGTCGCTCATCCGGCCGTGCTCGAAGATCGGCCCGTAGACCCCATTGTCCCGCACGACGCAGCCGGTCCTGCCGTTGTCCCGCATGATCTGCGTGCAGGCACTGCAGCCGACGCAAACCTTCTCCGGGAACATCTTCCCATGTTGGATGATGTCGCGGGCAAAGTCGGGATACGCGAATCCCATGCGGCCCGCCCCGATCAGTGTCACGAGACCCTGGGCCTTGTTCGCCGCCCCCACGTTAGCAAAGAGCGTCCGCAGCCAGCTATAGCCGGTGCCCACGAATGCCATGTCCGGGAATTCCTTCTGGATCTCGCCGGTGATTTTAACCAGCCGCTCGACGCCCACCAGCGGATGCTCCGGCTCCGCGTAGCCGCCTACGATCGGCTCATTGAACGGTCGGCCCACATGTGGATTGTAGTAGGGATTCGCGATGGTGATGTTGATCAGCCTGACGCCGCGCTGACGCAGCAGGCCGATCAGCTTCTTGGGCTCGGTCAGATCGGGCTGGGTATAGTCGCTCTTATCCACGCCCCAGCCGTAGGGGTAGGGGATCGCATCATAAACGCCCATCCGCGTGACGATGCGGATCTTGTCGCCAAGCTCCGCTTTGATGCGGTCGATCACGTCCAGCATGAAGCGCGTCCGATTCTCGAACGAGCCGCCGTACTTGCCGGGGCGATTGTGACAGGCGAGCAGCTCATTGATGAGGTACCCGTGACATGCCTTGATGTCCACCGCGTCGAAGCCCGCAGCCCACGCAATCCGCGCCGCTTCGACATAAGCATCCTGGAGCTTATCGAGGTACTCGTCCGCGACGATGGGCCAGTCATCCGGGATCTTGCTCTTTCGATCTGTGGTCGGCTTGGGTTGCGGCACCATCGGATCGCGGTAGGGGTCGCGCTCGGGAATGATCGGCCGGGGGACCGGGCCGGGCTTGCTGTAGCGGCCCGAATGGGTCAACTGCGCGACCAGGACCGGTCGGTGTTGGGCCCCGTTGGCCTCGGCGGCCTTCGCGCGAGTCCGCTTGACCAGGGCGGTAAAGGCCTCTTTGCTTCCTGGGTGCAGCCACAACTGGCGCGGGTTGGCCCGTGCTTCGTGCAGGACGGCGATGGCCTCGGCCCAGATCAGGCCCGCGCCGCCGGCGGCGAACCGCTCATAGCGCCGGACCGTGAGCTTGTCCGGCCGGCCCTCGGCATCGCCGTCGCATCCTTCCATCGGGTGCACGGCCAGCGAGTTGGGAATGACAAGCCCGCCCAAATCGACCGGTTGGGCCAGGATCGAAACATCTTCGATGGCATCGACTGAGACGCCCAACTGCCGGCTCAGGCGTTTGAGGTCGTCGACGCTGCTTAGCTGAAACTCCCACTGACGCGGCTGTGCGGCTGGAATGATGACACCTCCTGTTTCATAAGTCCTATAGGTCTGATAGGACCGATGGGACCTATAGGACCTATAGGAGGTTTCACCTGAGCTTGTCCTTCAGGAACTTACCCGTGTAGCTCTTCGGATTCCTGACGATCTCTTCCGGGGCTCCGGCGGCCACGACGGCTCCGCCCGCGTCGCCGCCTTCAGGGCCGAGGTCTATTATATAATCCGCCGTCTTGATGACATCAAGGTTATGTTCGATGACGACCACAGTATTACCCATATCGCAGAGCTTCTGCAGGACGTTCAAGAGGTTGTGAATGTCCGCGAAGTGCAGACCGGTCGTGGGCTCATCGAGCAGATAAAGGGTGTGGCCGGTCGCCGCCTTGCCCAGTTCCGCCGAGAGCTTGACGCGCTGAGCCTCGCCGCCGGAGAGCGTGGTCGAGGACTGGCCGACCTGCATGTAGCCCAGGCCGACGTCGGTCAGCGTCTTGAGGACGCGGACGATGGTCGGGAAGTTGGCGAAGAAATCCACGGCGTCCTCGATCCGCATGTCGAGCACGTCGGCGATGTTCTTGCCCTTGTAGGTGATTTGCAGAGTCTCCGGATTGTAGCGCGTGCCTTTGCAGCTTTGGCACGTCACGTACACATCCGGCAGAAAGTGCATTTCGATCTTCTTCGTCCCCTGGCCCCCACAGGACTCGCACCGCCCGCCCTTGACGTTGAAGCTGAATCGCCCGGCGGTGTAGCCGCGGATCTTGGCCTCCCGCGTCATGGCAAAGAGCTTGCGGATCAGGTCGAAGGCCCCGGTGTAGGTCGCGGGGTTGCTCCGCGGCGTCTTGCCGATGGGGGATTGATCGATCTCGATCACCTTGTCGATCTGCGAGATGCCGAGAATGTTCTTGTGCTGGCCCGGCTTCTCGCGGGACTGGTACAGGTGACGTTTCAGGGCCCGCAGGAGGATGTGGTTGATCAGCGTGCTCTTGCCGGAGCCGGACACGCCGGTGACGCACGTGAAGACGCCGAGCGGGAACTTGACGTCGATATTCTTGAGGTTGTGCTCGGCGGCCCCTTTGACCTCGACGCACTTCTTCAGGTTGTACTCGCGCCGCTGGAGGGGCACGGAGATACTTTTTCTGCCGCTGAGGTACTCGCCGGTGAGCGACCGTTCGCACTGGATGATATCGTCGAGGGTACCCTGGGCCAGAAGCTCACCGCCGTGGGTGCCGGCCGCCGGACCGATATCGACGATGTGGTCGGCGGCCCGCATGATGTCTTCATCGTGCTCGACCACAATCACCGTGTTGCCGATCTGGCTGAGCTTCTGGAGGATGCCCAAAAGCCGGTCGTTGTCGCGCTTGTGCAGACCGATGGTCGGTTCATCGAGGACGTAGCAGACCCCGACCAAGCCGCTGCCAACCTGCGTGGCCAGGCGGATGCGCTGGGCCTCGCCGCCGGCCAGGGTGGCGCTCATACGGTCGAGCGTCAGATAGCCCAGCCCGACATCGAGCATGAACTGCAGGCGGGCCTTGATCTCTTTCATGATCTGGGCGGCGATAATGGTCTGTTCCTCATTGAGCTGGAGCTTGCTGAAGAACTGCTGCGCCTGTTCGATGCTCAACCGGCTCAATTCCTGAATATTCTTGCCGCCGACGGTCACCGCGATGGACTCCGGCCGCAGCCGCGCCCCTTTGCAGGTCTGGCAAGGCTGCTCCGAGAGATAGCCGTGCAGGCGCGTCTTGACGTACTCGCTGGTCGTATTCTTCCAGCGGCGGTCCAGGTTCGGAATGACGCCCTCGAACCACATGCCGTACTCGGCCTCGTCCTCGTCGGTGGTGCCGTACATCAGGATCCGCTGGATGTCCTCCGGGATCTCCTCGTAGGGGATGGACTTGCTGATCCCCGCATCCCGGCAGAAGCGTTTGACGAGCCGGTTGTAATAGATGTTCATCCGCTTGCCGCTGCGGCGCCAGGCGTCGACGGCGCCGTTTTCGAGCGAGATGCTCTTATCCGGTACGATCAGATCGGGGTCGAACTCCAGAATAGTGCCCAGCCCATCGCAGCTTTTGCAGGCCCCATAGGGGCTGTTGAAGCTGAACAATCGCGGCGAAAGCTCTTCCAGACTTGCCTCCGGGTGGTCCGGACAGGCGAACTTCTCGCTGTAGATGACCTCCTCCCACTTGCCGTCGTGCTCCTCGCCTTTCTGGCCGCCGGGCTCCTGGAGGAGTACCAGCAGAATGCCATCCGCCAGTTTCAGCGCGGTCTCGACGGAGTCGGCCAAGCGGATGTTGACGCCTTGCCGGATGACCAGCCGGTCCACGACAGCGGCGATGTCATGCTTTTGATTCTTGTTCAGGTTCGGGATGTTGCGAATGTCGTGAACGGTGCCGTCCACGCGGGCCCGGACGAAGCCCTCGCGCTGGATGTCGGCGAAGATATCTTTGTGCTCCCCTTTCTTGCCCCGGACCAGCGGGGCACAGATTTGGATCTTGGTCTCCGGCGGCCGGGTCAGGATCGATTCGACAATCTGCGAGGAATGTTGGCTGGTGATCTCGCGGCCGCAGACCCAGCAGTGCGGCTGGCCCACGCGGGCAAAGAGGAGCCGGAAGTAGTCGTAGATTTCGGTCGTCGTGGCGACGGTCGAACGCGGGTTGCTGCTGGCGCTGCGCTGTTCGATGGCGATGGTCGGCGGCAGGCCCGAGATATCGGTGACCGCCGGTTTTTGCATCTGCTCGAGGAATTGCCGGGCGTAGGCGCTGAGCGATTCAACGTACTTGCGCCGGCCCTCGGCGTAGATCGTATCGAAGGCCAGCGAGCTTTTGCCCGAACCGCTGATGCCGGTGATGACGACCAGCTTGTCGCGCGGGATGTCCAGACTGATATTTTTCAGGTTGTGCTCGGCGGCACCGGTGATCCTGATGACTTTCTCTGTAAGGTCAACCATATTCCTGCAACGTGTGCCTCGCACACCACATCTTGTGGGCCTCGTTTCTCGGTGTGCGGTGCACACCCTACCACTCGTTTCCCTGATAATATACGATTTCGTTTTTGCGCTTGTGCATCTGCTCTTTTCCCAGACGGCACAAACCACCGATTGTAGCCCAAACGCAGGCCAGGGTAAATCGGTGCGCGCATGATTTGTGCGAAATCGACGCATTTGCCGCCGTTCCGGGGTGGCGGGGCGCTCGCGCTTCACCGGATGGCGGCGTGTGGTACAATTACGGCAAAGGATGGTTGAGGTAAACGTGAACCCGAGAGTCAAAGCCGTTGTGCCGAGAGATGATTACAAACTGGAGATCACTTTCACGAATGGCGAGTTCGGAGTCTTCGACTGTGCCCCGCTGCTTTCCTTCGTCGAGGTAGAGCAGATTGGAGACTGACCATGTATCATGATGTTGTCAGCGTCAAATGTCTGGATGATTTCAGACTGGAACTCACCTTCGACAATGGCGAGGCGGGAGTCCTCGACTGTACGCCGATGATTGCCAAAGGCGGCGTTTTTGCGAGACTTCGTGATCCGGAGGTGTTCCGGCGGGCGAAGGTGAATGAGGAGCTTGGTGTCGTTACGTGGGATGATGAAGTAGATATCGCGCCGGAGACGGCCTACAGCTTAGCTACAGGGTCTCCACTGCCGGAATGGATGGAGCAGTGAGGTTCTGCGCGAAAGTGACGCCGGAACCACCTTCAACCAATGCGCGCGCTGCATGAGTGGAATCTCTCCTATGCCGAGGCCCGGCAGGTACAGGTGGAACTGGCCGGCCGGGTGGAGTTTGTGCCGCTGGAGAAAGAGCCGCAGGTCATCGCCGGGCTTGACTGTGCGTTCAGTGGTGATGGCAAGAGGACGTTTGCGGCGGCGGTTGTGCTCAGGGTTATTGGCTGGCATTACGGTCAGCCGGGGCCATTTGACTTCGAACATGTCGAGACGGCCACGGCCCAGCAGGAGACACGGTTTCCCTATATCCCCGGGCTGCTGTCCTTTCGCGAGGCGCCCGTTTGTCTGGAGGCGGTGGCGAAACTCGGTCGGCAGCCGGACTTGTTCATGATCGATGGGCAGGGCGTCGCGCATCCTCGACGGCTGGGGCTGGCTTCGCACCTGGGCCTGTTCTTCGACAAGCCCACCATCGGGTGTGCCAAAAGCCGGCTGATTGGCAAGTACGCGGAGCCGGGTGTTGAGAAGGGGGCATGGAGCCCCTTGCGAGATGGCGAGGAGACAATCGGAGCCGTGGTCCGCACTCGAAGCCGGGTCAAGCCGGTCTTTGTCTCGGTCGGTCACCAATGTACGCTGGAGGATGCTATTCGCATAACCCTTGCTTGCGCCACCAGATACCGCATTCCCGAACCCACGCGCCTGGCCCATCAGGCAGTCAGCAGGCTCCGATAACCCCTCGGAGGGCGAGCGTCCTCGCTCGCCTGAAGACGTCGTGCTCCTGATGCACGACCTACGAAGACTTGCGGGCGCAGGATTTTTCGCGTAGATAGGAACAACTCGCGGCGTTGTGACGTAGTTTGGCGTGAGCTTTTGTGCGACTGATGCCAGCCGGCCCGGCTGGATAGGGTTTGAGGGGGCTTACAAAGTCGTAAAGTTGCTTGGAGAAAGTCTTTATGGCGACGGATGTAAAGCAGATCGGCAGCTTGGTCCAGCAAAAGAGCGACTTCATCAGGTCGCTGTTCTCCGAGTTGGACAAGGTCATCGTCGGGCAACGATACATGCTGGAACGGATGCTCATTGGCTTGCTGGCCAATGGGCATATTTTGTTGGAGGGCGTCCCGGGGCTGGCCAAGACCTTGGCGGTGACGGTCCTGTCCCGGGCGATCGATGCGGACTTCCGCAGGATTCAGTTCACGCCGGACCTGTTGCCCGCGGACCTGATCGGCACGCAGATCTACCGCCAGTCCGATGGCCAATTCTACACCCGCAAGGGGCCGATCTTCGCCAATATCATCCTCGCCGACGAGATCAACCGGGCGCCGGCCAAGGTGCAGAGTGCCTTGCTCGAAGCGATGCAGGAGCGGCAGGTCTCCATCGGCGAAGAGACGTTTCCCATGCCGACTCCCTTCTTGGTCCTCGCCACCCAGAACCCTATCGAGCAGGAGGGGACCTACCCGCTGCCCGAAGCCCAGCTTGACCGCTTCATGCTCAAGGTCAAGATCGACTACCCCGACAAAGCCCAGGAGCGGCAAATCCTCGACCGCATGGCTATGACCGATAAGAAGTTCGATATCAGGCCGGTCATCAAGCCGAGCGATATCGCTGAGGTGCGGGCGGTCGTCGACGAAATCTATATCGACGAGAAGGTCAAGGACTACATCGTCAACATCGTCTGCGCCACCCGGGACCCGAAGGCCTACAAGCTGGACCTGGCGAACTTCATCAGTTACGGGGCCTCGCCCCGGGCGACGATCTACCTGGCGGTGGCAGCCAAGGCCCATGCCTTCCTTCAGCAGCGGGGCTATGTCACGCCGCAGGATGTCAAGAGCGTCGGCTTCGATGTGCTGCGGCACCGGGTGATTGTCAGCTACGAGGCCGAGGCCGAGGACAAGACCAGCGAAGACATCATCAAGACGATCTTCGACAACATAGAAGTGCCGTAAGTAGTAGGGTGGGCTGTGCCCACCAATTCCCCGGAATGGATATGTGCGATGAATGGTGGGCACAGCCCACCCTACGAAGATGATTCCTGCCGACCTGATCAAACGCATACGGGAGATTCAGATCTACACGGCGCGGGCCGTGAACGCCAGTTTTGCAGGCCAGTACGAGAGCGTGTTCAAGGGCCGGGGGATGCAGTTCGACGCGGTCCGCGAGTACATCCCCGGCGACGACATCCGGGCCATCGACTGGAACGTCACCGCCCGCACCGGTCGGCCGTTCATCAAGCGATTCGTCGAGGAACGGGAGCTGACGGTGCTGTTCGCGGTGGACCTCAGCGCCTCGGGCGAGTTCGGGACCGTCAGCAAGATGAAAAACGAGCTGGCGGCGGAGTTCTGTGCCGTCCTGGCCTTCACGGCGGCCAAGAACAACGACAAGGTGGGCCTGCTGATCTTTACCGACCGCATCGAGCTGTTCATCCCCCCGAAGAAGGGCAGCCGGCACGTGCTGCGGCTGATCCGCGAGTTGCTTGCCTTCAAGATGCCCAAGCGCAAGACCGATATCCCGCTGGCGCTGGATTATGTCGCGAAGGTGATGCGCCGACGCGCGACCGTGTTCGTGGTCTCGGATTTCCTTGAAACCGGCTTCAAGAAGCCGCTGAGCCTGCTGAACAAGCGGCATGATGTCATTGCGGTGCCGGTGCGGGACCGCGTGGAGATCGCCATGCCCTCGGTCGGCCTGATCGAGGTGCAGGATGCGGAGACGGGGCAGATCATGCTCGTCGATACTTCCAGCCGCAAGTTCCGCAGCCAGTACGGCGAGCACAGCTCGCAGCGATTCAACGAGCTCAAGAGTACACTGCGGTCGAGCAATGTGGACTTCATCCCCATCACGACCGACAAACCTTACATGAATGACTTGATTCAGTTCTTTCACATGCGACATCAGCGGCGTTAGTGAGGGGCCTGGAACAGGCCATCG
>JAMCWO010000124.1 GCA_023481165.1 Planctomycetota bacterium
CCAATTTCGGAGGGAGTTTCAAGTCCGAAGTGTCAAGTGTCGGGCCCATCGTGCGAAACGAAGCCAATTTCCACCGGTGCGAGCAGAGAGCAATTCGGCTATAGACCCATCTTCCGCCGGCGCAGATAACTGCCAATCGTGCCAAACGAAGCCAATTCGCGTCCATCGGGTCAAGCGCATGGATGCGGAACGGGTGACTGCCTGCTCGTTCGGCTCCGTTTGGGGCAGGCTTCGCGCGGCAATCGGCCGCCGCAGGCGGGGTACAGACCAGTTTGACCGGGTGGGACCGTGGCGGTATAAACGGCCGTGCGCTGGCGTTCTGCGCGGCCATATTCTTCTGATCATGTGTGAAGTTCGTTGGAGGCAGTATGAGGTACACGCGAAGAGGGTTCCTGAAGGCGACAGGTCTGACGGTGGCGGCGGGGGGCCTTTGCTCTCTGGCGACGGGATGCCGGAGTACAGGGCAGACGCGGAAAACGGCGGCCGCACTGAAGCCTAATATCATCTTTATTCTGGCGGATGATCTGGGGTACGGGGACCTGGGGTGCTACGGGCAGCAGAGGATTCAGACGCCGAATCTGGACCGGATGGCGGCGGAGGGGATGATCTTTACGAATCACTACGCCGGAAGTACGGTCTGCGCGCCGTCGCGATGCTGCCTGATGACCGGTGTCCATACGGGACATGCCTGGATTCGCGGCAATAACCGGATTCCTCTGCGGCCCTCCGATGTCACGGTGGCCCAGTTGCTCAAGGGGGCCGGGTATACCACCGGCATTATCGGCAAGTGGGGGTTGGGCGAGCCGGACACGACGGGCATCCCGAACAAGAAGGGCTTCGATTACTGGTTCGGCTATCTGAACCAGGCCCATGCCCACAACTACTATCCCGACTACCTCTGGCGCAATGAGGAGAAGACGCTGCTGGCCAATGTAGTCAAGCCGGTCAACCCGCCCAGCGGCGTCGCGACGAAGCGCGTCCAGTACTCGCATGATCTGTTCGCGGCGGAGGCCCTGGAGTTCGTCGAGCGGAATAAGGACAAGTCGTTCTTCCTGTACCTGGCGTTCACGATCCCCCACGCGAACAACGAGGATAAGCCCAACGGCATGGAAGTGCCGTCTTACGGCATGTACGAGAACGAGGACTGGCCCGGGCCGCAGAAGGGCCATGCCGCCATGATTACGCGTATGGATAGCGACGTTGGCAGGTTATTGGCCCGGTTGAAGGCGTTAGGCCTCGACGGCAAAACGCTGGTGCTGTTCTCCAGCGACAACGGGCCGCACAAAGAGGGCGGCTGCGACCCCAATTTCAACGACAGCAATGGGCCGCTGCGCGGTAATAAGCGGGACCTGTACGAGGGCGGTATCCGGGTGCCGCTGATCGCCCGCTGGCCCGGCAAGATCAAGGCCGGCTCGGGGACGGACCATGTCTGCGCGTTCTGGGATTTCCTGCCGACCTGCTGCGAGCTGACCGGGGTGAAGCTGCCGGCGGGAATTGACGGCATCTCGTATCTGCCCACGCTGCTGGGCAAGCCGCGCGAGCAGGGGAAGCATCCGTATCTCTACTGGGAGTTCCACGAGCAAGGGAAGAAGCAGGCCGTGCGCCTGGGCAGTTGGAAGGGCGTTCGGCTGAACGTCGCGAAGAACCCGAACAGGCCGATCGAGCTGTACGATCTGGCGACCGATCCCGGCGAAGAACACGATGTCGCGGCGGAACACCCGGAGATGGTGGGAAAGATCGCCGAGATCATGGGCCTCGCGCGGAGGCCATCGGAGCATTGGCCCTGGCCGTAAATCACGCCCACGCCGGACTTCGGGGTATTCGTCAAGCAGATGCGCGCCGGAACTTTCCCTCGTTACACGCCGCCGGCCGCGCAGACGAAATAGCCGCGAGGCGGCCCCCCCCCTCGATGCGGGTGCATTGTTGGGATATGGTGTCTCGGGTAACCAAGTGTCCAATATGCGATGACAGTAGTGAGATTTGCGTTCTTTTGTGTTGCAGGGCTGAGGGACAGACTAGTAGAATACTGGCTTTTAGTATCTACCGGCCGCCGGGCTTTGGTGTCGCGGTCGTTGGGTGAGGATTGGGAGAACGACGGATGAAGAAGGTGGTGGTCGCGTTGTTGGTCTTATCGTTCCTGGCCGGCTGCAGCGTGGGGAATCGCCAGGGGCTGCTGGCGGCCGGCTACAGCACGCAGTACGTGGACGGGTACATGGACGGCTATTCCGCCGGATGCCACATCGCGGGGCACCCGTTCTACCGGTTCACGCGCAACATCCCCCGGTACGAGCAGGACCGCCAGTACATGAAGGGCTGGAACGACGGCTACACGATCGCCCGGTGCGATTACGCCGCCGTGTGGTAGTTTAGTGCACCATCGCGTACGAAGCCGGGTCGTACTCGAGGACCCGGTAGAGGTCGAAGCCCGCCGGAATTTTGACCTGAGCGGACCGGTCGAAGGTCGCGTTGAGGTTGCGCTCGATGACGAGCGGCTGGTCCGAGTAGTTGATCAGCGTCCCCTGGATCTTGGCGTTGGCGTTATTTGCGAAATAGAGGCCGCTGGCGGCAATAACACCGTTGAGGGAGCCGAAGTTCTTCAGGAACGAGACCTTGAAGCCCGGCGCGAGAATGCACGAACCCTCCTCTTGGCGGAGCGCATCGAACTGGGTGCCCGCCGGGACGGGCCCGGAGGTGAAGTTGGCGGGGACCTTGGGGTCCGTCGAACCGATGTTGATTTGATTGTCGCCCGGGTTGTTCACATCTCCCGCCGCGACGATCATCCCCTCGAGGCTTGTGATCTTGCCGAACGTCACCTTATTGGGGGCCTCGATGTAGAAGATGCCCTGGATGCTGACGTTGGGCGCCGTAAAGTTCGGGTCCGTGCCGGCGGCGATGACTGCGTTGGTGTAGGAGGGCTTGCTGAAGTCGCTGGTCTTGCGGAGGACCGGCCCCGTGGCGTACTTGCGGAAGCGTTGCACGTCGGGCACGGGGAACACCGGACGGTCTTCCTCGGCGATGTAGCTGACCGTGCCGCCGAGGTTCAGGGAGCCACCGCAACTGACGGTGGCGTCCCTGTTGCCGATGTCGAGGCCGCCGGCCAGGGTGGCGTTTTTGCCGATGTCCACCGCGACCAGACTATCCGCGCTCTCGACATAGATGTCCGCCTCCCAGCCCGCGTTGGCGGCGAAGATCTTGGGATTGTACTTGAGCACCAGCGGGCCTTTGGTGGCGATCCCGTAGTTGAAGATCGGGAAGTGGTATGGGACGACATGGAATTGCACCATAATGGTGCGTGCGGCCGGGCCGCTCGTGCCGTTGGCCGTGACGCGGAGGATCGCGGGATCGCCGGGGTCCGCCGACCATTGTCCGCGGAAATCCTGCCGGGTCACGATGCTCAAGGGCACCTGCGGAATCGAGCCATCGTCGTTGACCTGGAAGTTGGAGATGCCGTGCGCCGCCAGGTCATCTTGCACGCGTGCGATGATCGTGCTGACGTATTCTGACGGCGGTGTGGTACTGGGCATGCTGGCGCGGCTCAGCCAATAGCGCATGACTTCCAGACCCGATTCGGCGCTGGCGAACGCCTGGTTTGACTCTTTTTGTGTAACGGCCAGCTCGAGATTAGCCCCCGCGACAGCGGCCAGGGCGACCGCCATGACCGAGACGATCACCAGGACGATGGTGCAGGTGACCAGAGCGCTGCCGCTGCGAACGATGTGCCGAGCCATCTGTTTTCTACCCCCCAAGGATGACTCAAATGGCGCGTGTGCTGCGTGTACTTCTAAGGTGTCCCATTAGATTATAACAAGTGGAGTGCTATAGTCCAAAATGAGTGGAGTGCATTTCCCGGAACTGTCCTCGGAGGGAACGCTGTGCCCCAAGCGCATGAGACCGCCTGCGGGTGCGGTGCCGTGGGACCGCTAATACATCATCGCGTACGAAGCCGCATTGTACTGGAGCACGCGGTACAGGTCGAATCCCGCCGGAATCTCGACCTGGCCGGTGCGGTCGAAGGTCAAGGTGATGTTGCGCTCGACGATCAGCGGGTCGTTCGAGTAGTTGATCAAGGTGCCTTTGACGGTGGACACGGCGTTATTGGCGAAATAGAGGCCGCTGGCCGCGATGACGCCGTCGACCGCGGTGAAGTTCTTGTTGAACGAGACCTTGAAGCCCGGCGCGAGAATGCACGCACCCTGCTGTTGGCGCAGGGCGTCGAACTCCGCGCCCGCCGGGTAAGGTCCGGAAGTGAAGTTGCCCGGGCTCGAAGATGGCAACGGCTCGCCGAAATTGATGACGTTGGTGCCCGGGTTGCTCACATCGCCGGCCGCGACGATCATGCCCTCGAGGGTCGTGATCTTGCCGAACGTCACCTTATTGGGGGCCTCGATATAAAGGATGCCGCGGATGTTGACGTTGGCCGCCGTGAAGTTCGGGTCCGTACCGGCGGCGATGACCGCATTGGTGTAGGAAGACAGGCCGAGATTGCTGGTCTTATTGAGGACCGGTCCCGTGGCGTAGACGCGGAAGTCCCCCACCCTGGGCACAGGGAACTCCGGCTGGTCGTCCTCGGGGATATAGTTGATCGTGCCGCCCATGTTCAGGGTAGTGCCGACACTGACGGTGGCGCTCGGGTCGCCGATGTTGAGGTCGCCCGCGAGGGTGGCGCTCTTGCCCACGTCCAGCGCGAGTGGAGCATCGTTGGCGTCGATATAGATGTCCGCCTCCCAACCCTGGCTGGCGGCGTAGATCTTGGGATTGTATTTGAGCACCAGCGGGCCTTTGGTGGCGATGCCGTAGTCGAAGATCGGGAAATGGTAGGGCGTGATGTTGTACTGCACCGTGATGGTGCGCGCGGCCTGGCCGCTCGTACCGCTGGCCGTGACGTGGATGATCGTGGGATCGCTGGCGTCCGCGGACCATTGCCCGCGGAAATCCTGGTGGGTCACGGTGCTCAGCGTCACCGCTGGAATCGAGCCATCGGCATTGACTTGAAAGTTGGAAATGTTGTGCGCGGCCAGGTCGCTTTGCACGAGCGTGATGATCGTGCTGAGGTATTGCGACGGCAGCGTGAGGCTGGACACGCGGACGCGGCTCAGCCAGTAGCGCATGACTTCCAGACCCGATTCGCTGCTGGCAAATGCCTGAGCTCCCTCTCTTTGTTTGACCGCCACTTCGAGATTGGCCCCGGAGATGGCGGCCAGACTGACGGCCATGACCGAGGCGATCACCAGCACGAGGGTGCAGGTGACCAACGCACTGCCGCGGCGGAAGATGTACCGAGCCATTTGTTTTCTACCCCCCAAGGATGATTCAAACGGCGTGCTGCATGTTCTTCTATAGTATCCAAATAGACTATAATAAGCCGGACCCTATATTCCAAAAAGTATGTCCGGATTCCCGGGAGCGGTACTCTGCGGCAGCGCTCCGGGCCGGGTGCCGCAGACGATCGGGGAGTGCGGCGTGGGGGCGGCGGACCAGCCCGGCAAGAAGAAAGGCGGTGGCACTCCCCGCGCGACAGCGGGGCGGGACCACCGCCCGGGTGGTTACCAGGGAGACGGAGACTGCCTCTGCCGCAGGAGAAGGGCAGGGATTATCGGCAATTACAGGACAACCGGGGACCCCTCTTCCTCGCGGATCTCCTGCTCTCGGCGGGCGTCCGGCTCCTTGCGGCGCGGTTTGGGCAGCGGCTCGGCCTCCGGGGTGGTCTCCCGTGCCGCGGCCTGCGGGGTCTCAAAAGGCGCCCAGCGTGCCTTGGCCTTGTTCACGATCTCGATGAGCCGGCCGATGACGAGCTCCGGCGTGTCATCGAAGGGGTCGACAATGAAAGTCTTCAACTGTTCGTACATCTGGTCGGACACCCTGAACGTCCTCATAGTTCTTCTCCGTACAGGCGATGGTTCAATGTCCCTCCCTTACCCCCGCGGCACAACTCATGCCATAATAAAATCTATCAATCAATTCCTCGGTCGCCAACATTTGGCCGCGTGTCCTTCCATTAGCATGCTTTAGAGAGGGGATTGGAACTTGTCGTATCCGGATATACGTGAGGTTCGGCCTCCGTAGGCCGATCGATCCGAGCACACTTTTTCATAGGTGAGGGGAATGTTTAATTCGGGATACAAGAAGAAGCCGGCAACCCGGAGTCGCGTGCTGGTCCTGCTCGCCTGGGTCTTCATCGCAGGCCAGGCGTTGCTCGCGGGGGGGAGCATGTACAACTACCTGAACACGGACAAGCAGGTCCGGAAACAAGACCAGAAACAAGATCAAAAGGCGGCGGTACCCTGGCCGCTCATCAGCCAGGGGGCGCTGAGGGTGCGGTTGCTGGCCATGCAGGCCCGGCCCGACACGATCGGGAATATCGCCCTCTTCCTGGCGATCGCCAACGCGCTGGGGCTCGCCGCGTTCATGTGCGGTTTGCTGGCCTGGTCGCGCTCCAAGCACACCAGCGGCAAGCTGGCGATCGCGGCCGCGATCACCGTTGTCCTGCTGAACTCGATCCTGAACCTGCCCTACGCCTAAGACCGGGCGGGTTCGGTGGGCACGCTGCGGCCTCGACTTCGCACCGCCTTGCCGCCGCGGCGCGCTCCGCGAGGTGTAGTGCGACGGTCACAACAAGGAGACGGGGCCGGAGACCGGGGAATCGTCCGCCGGCGGGAGAGTACGGGCCGTTGCGTCGTCTTGGGCGGATGAGCCGGGGAGATCCTGAAGCACGCCCCGCATCCTCTGCATGTCCAGGATGACGCGCTGCACCACATCGGACAGTTCGGCCTCCATGGCGCGCCGCTGGGATTCCACCGCGTCAAAGGCGCCGCGAATCGCACGCATAATGTCGGTTTGCGTGATGATCCCACGGACGGTCTTGTCGTCCATGACGAGCAACCGATGGAAGTGCAGGGTCTCCATCTTCTTGCTGGCGCTGAGAATGGACCAACTGGAGGGGACCGAGACGACGGGGCAGGACATGACATCCGCCACGCGGGTCTGCGTCGGATCCCGGTGCAGAGCGACGACGCGTTTGAGCAGGTCTTTCTCCGTGATGATGCCCGCGACTTCCGGCCCGTGCATGACCACCAGGCACGAGATATTGGCGGTGGACATGAGGCGTGCCGCGTCCACCACCGTCGCGTCGCTGGACACCGAGGCAATCTGCCGCGACATCTTCTGGGCGACCGAGAAGATCGTGTCATTCAGCGTAGCTGTGACCACGTCTTTGCTCATGATATCGGCCACGCGCAAAATGTCGCGGTACGGGCCCGGAGACGTGTCGAGGACGAGGGCGGATTTGCCGATCCCCGGCCCGAAGGGCCGCTGCGCGGCCGGGCCATGCACATCAAGTCCCGGTTCCATAGAGTATGCCTCCACAATTCAATCCCGCTCTTATAAGACGTCCCTGCCGCTCGGACCTCCACCTTCCCAGCGGGGAGAGGGCACCGGGGTCCCCAACGTGGAATTATGCGTTTGAGGACCCAGGCAGCCGTTCTCTCTATCGGCACCGTGGCGGGGCAACATTGGGATGCCGCCGCCGTCGGTCCGGATCCCGCGCCAAAATACGTATCTGTAGGTAGGTTGTGGTTCGATATCGCAGCACGGAGGTAATCCGATGCCATCGCCCGCCGGCGCGATTGTCCTATAAGGTCGTCGCTCGGGCGGGGAGATGTCCGGTTTCGCAAGTTCCCAGGAGTCCCTCGACCGGTTGTGACCGCCCGGTCTCTCCGGCGGCCGGGGCGCACTTGCAATCTGCCCGCGACGTACGGTACAATGGATCTTCGGATGGATGACGTCTGACGGTTTCTTCGTTGTGGGCTGCAGCGCCTGGGGGTTTGACAGGAGGTCTCCGGTGGCCTCGGGGCTGGGGACTGGCTGAACCAGAGGTTTCCATGTACAAGAAAGCTGTGGGTGTGGCTCTGGTTGCCGCCGCACTGATCACAGCGGTGCTGCGGTATGGGGCTTGGCAGGAGCGAGTCACGCCCGTCGAGAACATAGTAGCCGCGTACGAGGAACGCGCGACCTACGCCGACATCGCGCTCGATTACCCACTCGACGGGACGCTGTTCCCGCCGGAGATGGTGCCGCCGATGTTCCGCTGGAGGGACCAGACACCGGACTGTCGCCGATGGCTGGTTCGAATCACACTCGCCGATGGCCGGCCGGATATGACCTTCCTGGTGCGGCAGCCCCGTTGGACGGCCCGGCCGCAGGATTGGGAGATCCTCAAGCACCGGTCCCTCGAACATGAGGCCCGAGTCGTCATTCTCGGCGTAAGTCGGGGCAGGACCCCGCGAATCCTGTCGCGGGCCAGGATGTCCTTTCGGACGTCGCCGGACCCGGTAGGGGCGCCGCTGTTCTATCGCGAGGTGGTCTTGCCGTTCCAGAAGGCGGACCAGGATCCATCCCGCATCCGGTGGCGCTTCGGGTCGATTGGCTCGCCGCAGCCGCCGCCCATTGTTTTGTCGCATCTGCCGGTCTGCGCCAATTGCCATTCGTTCACTCGGGACGGCACGCTCCTGGCGATGGATGCCGACTATGCCCACAACAAAGGCGCGTACCTCATCACTCCGGTCCAGCCGCAGATGGTGTTGAGCCCCCGCGACATCATCTCCTGGAACGACTACGAGCGCAGCGGCATGAGCTTCGGCCTGTTGTCCCAAATCTCGCCCGATGGGCGGTACGTGGTCAGCACGGTCAAGGACTTTGCCGTCTTCGTGGCCCGGCCGCCGTTGGCCTTCTCGCAATTGTTCTACCCCGTCAAGGGGATTCTGTGCGTGTACGACCGCCAGTGCCGCCAGTTCCACGCGCTGCCCGGGGCGGACGACCCCAACCTCGTGCAGACCAATCCCATCTGGGGTCCGGACGGCAAGTACATCGTCTTTGCCCGCGCGCCGGCCGCCGATCTGCGCGAGACGCACGGCCAGGGCCTGACGCCCTTGACTCGGGAGGATTGCGAAATGCTGATCCAAAGCGGCAAACCGTTCCAGTTCGACCTGTACCGGATTCCGTTCAACGAAGGCCGGGGTGGTACGCCGGAGCCTCTGGCCGGGGCCTCCCGCAACGGCATGAGCAACTACTTCGCCCGCTATTCGCCGGACGGCCGCTGGATCATCTTCTGCAAGGCCAAGAGCTACATGCTGCTTCAGCCCGACAGTGAGCTGTACATCATTCCCGCTGCCGGAGGCGAGGCACGCCGGCTCCGCGGCAACACCCGCCGGATGAACTCCTGGCATAGCTGGTCCCCGAACGGCAAATGGCTCGTCTTCTCGTCCAAGGCCTGGTCCGATTATACGCAGCTTTGCCTGACTCATATCGACGAGAATGGCGACAGCAGTCCACCGGTTCTCCTGTCGCATCTGACCGCCCCCGATCGGGCGGCGAATATCCCGGAATTCGTCAACATTGATCCTCATGCCATCGTCACGATCCGCGAGGAGTTTCTGAAAGAGCGACCATGAAAGCACAAAACCGTCATTCGCCACGTGGCACGGGCGTCCCGCCCATGTCTTCTTGGGCAAGATGCCCATGCCACTGTCTGGCTTTCTTCATCGTGGGCCTGCCGCTGGGTGCCATGTCCACGCTGGCGTGGACATGTCTCACCTCCACAGCGCATGCCTACGCGAGCGTAGGCATGGCAGGGTCCCCAATGGCGATGCATCGCGATTGGGAGCCCACACCCGCGCGGGGCGATTCCATGCCTCCGGGAGCGCCGGATGACATCGTAGGGGCGAATGATCATTCGCCCGCACAGGCCGGCCCGGGCGAGAGCTCTTGGGAGCGAAAGCTGGTTGATGCCGATGCCATCTTGGGCGAGTTGAGAAGGGCAACCCGCGGGTCAAGGTCATCGTCAATCTTGTGGAGCCCGCGACCAGCCTGGAGGAGCCGACCTCGGCCCACCTCGTCCGCGCCGAGGCGATCCGCCGGTACAAAGAGCGCGTGAACCGGCGGCACGCTGAGGTCGAGGTGATCCGAGTGCCCGTGCTCGCGGCGTTGTCGGAGAAGGAGTTCGGCCTGCGGCACCGGTACGACAACTGGGCTTCCTTCGCGGGAGAAGTGACGCTCGATGGGCTGGCGAAGCTGGCCGCCGACCCGCTCGTGGAATCCATCGAGTTCGACTACCCGATGAAACGCCTGACCAAGCAGGGAATCCCGCTGGTGCACGCCTCCGAGGTCCGGGCCACGTACAACGGCCAGGGGGTCGCCATCGCCATTGTCGACGATGGCATCGACTACCGCCATCCGAAACTTGGTGGGGGCGGATTCCCCAACAGCAAGGTCATCGGGGGATACGACATCGCCGACCACGACGGGGATCCGGCTCCCGATCTGAGTCTGGCCGAATCTGCGCACGGCACGAATTGTGCCGGGATTGCCGCCGGAGATGAGGCGGCCGTGGGTGACTACATCGGCGGCGTCGCCAGCGGCGCCAAGCTCTATGCGGTGAAGGTCTTCAGCCGCCGCAACGGCAGTGTCTACGACAGCGACGTGATCGCCGCCTGGGACTGGTGCATCAATCACAAGTCGGACGATCCGGCTCATCCCATCCTGGCCATCAGCGTCAGTCTCGGGCAAGATGCCGCTACGGTCACCTCCACGGACTACACCGCTTCGGCTCGTAAAGCGGCGGATGTGCTCCGCGCGGGGATCACCCTGGTGGCGGCGGCAGGCAACAGCGGCTGGTGCAACGCCCTGGAGTGGCCGGCATGTCTTCGGGATGTCATCTCCGTCGGGGCGGTCTACGATGCGGCGTTCGGAACGATCAGTTGGGAGGTGGACGGCAGGTCCTGTGCCCCCAAGACCGGCAGCAGCCGGGAGGGGTGGTATGCCGATGACGCGACCGCCCCGGACAAGGTGGCGGTCTATTCCAACGTGGCCCCGACGCTCGATCTGTTCGCGCCCGGCAACGAGGCGGCGACAACAGACCTGGTTGGCTCGGCGGGCGTCCCCGGCGACTACGAGACGGGATTCGGCGGCACCTCCGCTTCCGCCCCCTACGCGGCGGGCGCCGTGGCCTGCCTGCAATCCACCGCCTATGCGTATGCCGGCCGGTTTCTTTCGCCATCCCAGGTCCGGGACCTTCTGGCCCGCACCGGCGATCTCGTGACGGACACAAAGGCGCCGATCACCAAACCGCGGATCAACCTCAGCCGGGCCGTCGAGGAGGTGCTCTCCGGCCGTGGCTTCAACATCGTTCCGGTCTATCGCTTCTGGTCCCCCGTCTATTCCCGCCACTTCTACACGACCGATGAAGCGGAGCGGAACAAGCTTCTGGACAACTACTCGCGCACCTGGACGTACGAGCAGGTAGTCTGCCACGTATTGAGCGACGCCAGCGAGCCGGGCGCAGCGCCCGTGTATCGCTTCTGGTCGGCCGTTCTGAACGCGCACTTCTACACGATCGATGCCGCCGAGCGGGACAGCCTGCGGGCCAACTACCCCAAGGTGTGGACGTACGAAGGCCCCGTCTTCTACGCCTATCCGGCGGGCGCCCAGCCGACCGACACTCTCCCGGTCCACCGCTTCTGGTCGCCCACGCTGAGATGCCATTTCTACACGATCAGCGAGGCGGAGAAGAACAAGCTGATCAGCCGGTACTCCGGCGTCTGGACCTACGAAGGTATCGCCTGGTATGCCTACAAATAGGCTCCCGGATGCCGGAGTATCCGCTTTGCGCCATTGGCTCTTCGTAGGTTGGGCATCCCCGCCCGACACCCTTCCGAATTGGCTTTGTTTCGCACGACTGGCCACTCCCCCCGGATTGGCTTTGTTTTGCCGAGATGTATCGGATGTTCTATTCACCATAACTCCTTTCCGGCCAAACCTTTGCGCCTCCTGACGGCGTGCCGGGAATTGGCTTTGTTTGGCGCAATTGAGCCGCGTGTAGGGTGGATCGGGCTCCCCAACGCGATGAACCGCGTTTGGGGTCCCGGCTTGCCCCACCGATTCTTCCCGACGCGCAAATTGGGTTCGTTTCGCACAATCTGCGCTCCCGGGAACGCCGATCTCCGGATCGGCATAAGGGCAGGAATTGGGTTTGTTTGTACAACCTCCCTCGTCCCCAAGCCCCGTCCCATCCCGCCCCTCCGGGAAATTGGCTTTGTTTCGCACGACTGGCCACTCCCGCCGGATTGGCTTTGTTTTGCTGAAGCCTATCGGATGTACTATTCACCATAACTCCCTTCCCGCAATGCACTTGCCCTTCTTTCTGCTCCGGCCCAAATTGGCTTTGTTTGTACAGCATCCCACGGCCCACGCCCCCGGCCCCGCCGGGCAAATTGGGTTCGTTTCGCACGACGGGTCGCCGCATGCAGGTCTGCCGCCAATCCGCAATCCGCAATCCGAAATCCGCAATTCATCCTGTCCGCGTCGCCACGACTCTTGCTTCCGCTTTCAAATCATAAATCATAAATCGTGACTCATAGATCCGAGGCTCCGCCTCGGAACAGAGTATCTCTCTACCTAGGGGCCGTGTTGCACGAATCGTGCCG
>JAMCWO010000048.1 GCA_023481165.1 Planctomycetota bacterium
CGCCGCCGAGCGGGACCTCACGGGAGAAGCCGACGGCACGCACGCCGGGAATGGCCGCCAACGACCGGCTCAGGTTGTCATAGAAATCGGTGAGCTGTTGGTCCTTGTACCCGGCCTGCCCCGCATCGAGCTGGAACAGCAGCAGGTTCTCCGTGTGGAAACCCGGATCCACGCGGCTGAGGTTGGCGATCGTGCGGACGAACAGTCCCGCCGCCACCACCAGCAGCAGGGACAAGCCCACCTGAAGGGTCACGAACCCCTGGCCCAGCCGCAGATGCGGCGTCCCCTGCAGGGCACGATCCCTGATGCCGACGACGGGATCGACCCAAGCCGACCGCAGCGCCGGCAGAAGCCCGAAGAAAAGGACAGTAGTCAGCGACACGCCGAACGTGAACGCCAGCACCAGCGTGTCACTGCTCGCATCGAGGCGGAAGTGGACGGAGTCGAGGAGGCCGGAGAGCAGGCCCAGGATAGCCGCCTTGCCCACCCAGGCAAAGAACAGACCGAATGCTCCCCCCGCCAGTGCCAGCAGCAGGCTCTCTGTGAGCGATTGACGGATCAGGCGCCAGCGGCCGGCGCCGAGCGCCCCGCGCACGCCATATTCGTGCTGCCGGACCGCCCCGCGTGCCAGGAGCAGGCCGGCGAGGTTGGCGCACGCAATCAGCAGCACCAGACCCACGGCCACCATCAGTACATACCCCGGTTGCGCCAGGCGCTGACGGATCAGCAGCAATCCCCGGCTGCCATCTTCCAGCAGGATGCCCGGCTGGTCCATCTTAGAGGTCGAGCCGGGAGCCGTGAGAGCTTGAAGGAAGATTCCCTCCAGCGAGGCCCTAGCCTGCCGCGCATCGGCGCCGGGAGCCAGCCGGCCCATGAGCTGGACCCACCAGTGATTGTAGGAATCCAGCGGATTGTCGGGTTGTAGTTGGGGCTGGGCCGACATGGGCACGTAGAAATCGGCCGAGTCGCCCGGCATAGGCCCGACGTAGCGCTGCGGCAGAATGCCGACGACCGTGAAACTGATCTTGTTGAGAAGGACCGTCTGCCCCAGCGCGTGCGGGTCGAGCCCGAACTGCCGCTCCCAGCAACGATACGTGATGACGGCGGCGGGCGGAGCTTCGGGCCGATCATCCTCGGGCAGGAGCGTGCGTCCCAGGAGCGTCTGCGCCCCGTAGCCCTGGAAGAAGTTGCCCGAGACCATCAGGCCGTCGGAGTTGGTGGCCCCGGCGGCCGTGAGGGCCGTGCAGCCGGAGAGGGGAAAGAAGGCGAATAACTCGGCGAATCCCGCGCCGCGCGCGCGAAAGTCCCGGTAGATGGGGTACGGGAACGAGCCCGCGACCTCGCCGCCGCCGGAGAGTCTCCGCGAACCGAAGTTCATGCAACTGTCAAACCGAGCATCACGTCCCATCCAGAGGATCAGACGCAGTTGCTGCGGATCACGCACCGGCAGCGACTTGAGCAGCACGGCATTGAGCAGGCTGAAAATGGCGGTGTTCGCGCCAATCCCCAATGCCAACGACAGCACCGCCACGGTCGTGAAGCCGGGGCTCTTGATCAACATGCGAAGCCCATAACGTAGGTCTTGCCACAACGTTCCCATGTCTCTCTCCTATTCGTACCTCAGAGCCACCATCGGGTCAATCTGGGCCGCCCGGCGGGCCGGGAGGTAGCAGGCGAGCAGCGCCACGAGCAGAAAGACGGCCAGAGAGACAACGATGGACAGCGGGTCCAGCGGGCTTACGCCATAAAGCTGGCTACGAATCGTATGGCCCACGGCCCAGGCGATCGGCACTCCCAGGGCGGCGCCGAGGGCGGGCAGGGCCATGCCGCGTTTGAGCACCAGCAGGAGCACCTCACGGCGCCGGCCCCCGAGCGCTATGCGAATCCCGATCTCCCGCGTACGCCGATTCACCGCGTAGGCGACTACGCCGTATAGTCCGAGGGACGCCAGGATCAAGTCGAGCAGGCCGACCACCCCGGCGATCCGGGCCAGGAACTCTGCGCCCGACAGGCGGCCGCGGATATAGTCGTTCATCGTACTGATCTCCGGTTTTGTGGATTTCAGGTCCAGGGCGTGCAACTCCGCACGCATAGGTCCCACCAGTGTCGCCGCTTCGACTCTGCTTTCGGCCAAGATCGTGGCCTCCCAGTGGAGATGCTGCGCCAGGGGCAGGAAGAAGTAGGGAGCGGGCGCATCGTCGACACTGACGAGCTTTGTGTCTCGTACCACGCCGATGATCTGCACCGTTTCGCCGGTGGGGTTCCCCAACCGCACCCATTGGCCGAGCGGATCTTCGTTGGGCCAGAAGCTCTTGGCCATCGTCTCATTGACGATCATGACGCGCGGGCCGGATTTGTCGTCCCGTTCGTCGAATCCTCGCCCGCCCAGGATGGGGATGCCCAGCAATCCGAAGTAGTCCGGATCGACCGCGTTGAACCGCACGGACCAACCTTCCTCCGGCGTGGAGGCCGGACGGCTCGGTAAGAAGATCCTTTGGGAGGGACCCTGGCCGGCGGGACCAAACGGCACAACGCCGGCCACGCTGGCCCGTTTGACTCCCGGCAAAGCCAAGACCCGTTCCTTGAGTTGCCGGCAGATCCTTCTTCCGTATTCTTCCGGGCCGGTTCCCACGCGAACCAGGAGGATCTCTTTCTTCTCGAAGCCGAGATCGGCGGTGTACGTCGCCAAGAGACTGCGGATCAGCAGACCCGCCATGGTCACGAGCACCAGAGCCACAGCCGCCTGGCCCACAACCAGGAGGTCCAGACCACGGTGCCCCCGTCCTGATTGTCTCCGCGTCTGTCTCTGCTTCATCGCGGACGCAAGATCCGACTTGGACACGTGCAGGGCCGGGGCAAGGCCGAATAGAAGGACGCTCAGGAGCGAGACGGCGCAGGTGAACAACACGACCCGTCCATCCCAGTGAACGCTCCGCGCGATGGGGACCGCCCAGTCCGGGGGCAACAGCGCTGGCCAGGCACGGATGAGCCAGTGGGCCAGGACCAAGCTGAGCGCCGTGGCGATCGAGGCCAGCACCAGGCTCTCGGCCAACAATTGTCGCACCAGCCGCCACCGGCTTCCGCCGAGAGCCGCGCGCACCGCCATCTCCAGGCCGCGCACCTCCGCGCGGGCGAGCAACAGACTCGCGACATTGGCGCACACCAGCAGCAGGACCGTGCCGACGATCCCGAGCAGCAGCAGGCCCAATGTGCCGGCCTGCGCGAACTGGACGGCCGCTTCGGTCTGAACCACGGCCCCCAGCGGCAGGTGCGAAGCCCCATCGCGCAGGTCCAGCCGCTGAAAGATGGGTTCCGCCTCCATCTGCGCCTGCTTGACCGTGGCGGTCGGCTTGAGGCGCCCGACAAGGCTCCAAGAGCGAGCGTCCCGCGTGGCATCCATGCCGTCGTTCTCGACCGGGAACCAGACATCGGCCGGGTTGCCTCGGTACAGACCGTCAAAACCTGGAGGAGCAATTGCCAGAACAGTCATCATGTAAGCTTCGAGCTCAACCGATTTGCCCACCAGATCCGGATCTCCCCCGAAGCGCTGCTGCCAGAGCCGATGGCTCAGCACAACGGTTCGAGTGTCCTTCAGGGCCGCTTCGTCCCTCTCCGAGAAGAACCGGCCCAGGTGCGGCTTGACACCCAGGACCTGGAAGAAGTCTCGGGATACGATGTCCGCGCGCAGATCTTCTGCCTCGCCCTCGGTGACCAAGACCGTGCCACGGGGCTCACAGGTGGCCAAGCCCAAGACTGACTGCATCTGCTGCCGCAGGTCAAGATAGTCAGGATAGGAAAGACCACCCTGCTTGTCGCGCGGCGTACTGCTGAAGATGTGAATGACGCGGTCCGGACCGGCAAACGGCATGGAGCGTAGCCAGATCCCATCCACCAGACCGAAAACCGTGGAGTTTAGCGTCACTCCCAAGACCAGGGACAGGGTAGCCATAACCGCGAAGCCTGGGTTCTTCCTCAGCACCCGGACACCGTATTGTATGTCCTGCCATAGCGATTTCATACGTCTCTCCTTTCTATTCGTATCTCAAGGCTGCCATGGGATCGATCTTGGCTGCGCGCCGGGCCGGGAGATAGCTCGCCAACAGCGAGGCGGTCCCGAGCAACGCCAGCGTCGCGCCAATACTGAGGGGGTCAATCGGATTAACACCACACAGGGCACTGCTCATGACGCGCGCGGCGGCAATGGCCAGCACCATCCCGGCCGACAATCCGACCAACGTCAAGGCCGCACCCTCGCGCAGCACGAGAGCTAGGATACTCCGGCGGGTGGCGCCCAAGGCCATGCGGATGCCAACCTCGGGCGTCCGGGACGCGACCAGGTAGCTCTTGACCCCGTAGATGCCCAGGGTCGCCAGGAACAGGGCCATCGACCCGAACGTCATTGCCAGGCCCGCGATCGTGCGTGCCAGCCACATGGGAAAACTGTTGTAGTAGTACTCTGCCAAGGGCCCCAACGACAAGACCGGCACGCGCGGATCCACGCTTCGGACCTCTTGCGGTACTCGCTGCAGCAGAGCCGCCAGCGCGCCGGGCGCCGTGCTTGCCGCACGAAGATGGATATTCACAAAGAACGCCGCCGAATCCGGGATATACTGGAAGGGATAGTAAACGTGAGGCTGGGGCTCCTCGTCGAAGACAGTGGTGCGCACACCCGGCACAATGCCCACAACCTCCGATACCTCGGGATCCCCGGTCGAAATCAGGCAGCCCAGCGCCTTTCCGTCCGGCCGAAGCCGGCGCGCCAGCGGCTCATCAATGACCACGACGGCAGCACTCGATGCATTCTCTGCCGGCGTGAAGTACCGGCCCTGCAGCAGGGGCAGATCCATCGATTGGAAGTAGTCGCCCCCGACGCTGTACGCTACGACCCATCCTACATCCCGGTCCGCCGGCGCATTGGCATCCGGGCCCCTGCTGCGATCGACAACCCGGCCGCCGTCGGGAGTCAGTCCAAAAAGCGGAGACGTCGATATGCCGGCGGCCAAGACTCCCGGCATCATCCCCAAGCGACGAACCAGACTCTCGCACACCTGCCGACCTTGCGTTCGGGTATATCCCGCCGCACGCGGATCGACCTCCACCACCAGTTTTCCGTCCAGGCTGTAACCAAGGGTCCCGCGGGCCGCTTTGATCGCGCTATGCGTAAACAACCCTGCCGCCATCACCAGAACCACCGACAAGGCCATCTGAAGAGCGGCCGAGAAGCCGGGCGGCAAGAGTCGGCGCGTTTCCCGGGTCGGCTGTGCGGCGTTGCCACGAACTTCCTTCAGGTCAGTGGAGATCGGCCGGCGGGACAGCCGCAGCGCAGGTCGCAAGCCGGATAGCACTGTCGCGAGGCCGCAGAAAGCCAGGGTAACCAGAAGGACCCGAATGTCGAGAGCCACCTTAAGCCCCAGGCTCGCGTCAAGGAAGGAGGCTACGAGCGCGGAAAGCGAGGCATTGAGGATCCGGGCCCCACCGTGGGCGAAACCGAGCCCCAGGAGGCCACCCAGCAGCGCCAGCAGCAGCGATTCGATGAGCAACTGCCGTACGATCCGCGCACGGCTGGCTCCGGCGGCCATCCGAATGGCGATCTCCCGACGACGCGTGACACCTCGGACGAAGTACATGCTCGCCAGGTTCAAACAGGCAATCAGCAGGACCACAACCGACACCGCCATCAGGAACAGGCCATAGGGAAGCAGCCTACGTCTATCATCGGGGCCAGGGTTTACATTGGCCCGGGGTAGTCGATCCAGACGGAACGTGATCTCCTGCCAGCGCTCGGGGGAGTCCTGGGCCAATTGCGCGGCCAGCGGCTCCAAGCGGGCCTGCGCCGCGGCCATGCTCAGTCCCGGCTTGAGCCGCCCCACCAGCGCGACCCAGGGATAGCGCTGATCGAGTGACAATTTGGCGCCCTTGGACCCCTGAGGATTGTCCAATAGGTCATAGACACCCAACGGCATCCAGAAATCGGGCCCGGCCAGTGCCACGCCCGTGAATCCTTCCGGCGCGACACCTACCACACGAAAGGGCACATCATTGATCCGAACCTCCTGGCCCACGATGTCGGGATCAGCACCCTGCTCCAGCCAGGCCCGGTGGCTGAGAATGACGACGGGCTCGGTACCCAACTGCTCCTCCTCGGGAAGGAACGCCCGCCCCCGGATCGGCGTCACGCCCAGAGTCGAAAAATAGTTGGACGAGACAAAGCCGGCCATGCCGCGTCGCGCGACCTCTCCTCGTCTCAGGACGGCCATTCCCAAGCGGTAGGCCAGGAGATCACTGAACACCGGGTTGTGGTCGCAGACCTCAAGATAGCTGGAGTGGCGGAACCATCCATAACTGTCGTCCTTGCTACGCGCGAAGCAGCTTACCAGGCGGGCCGGCTCCTTCGCGTTGATGGGCCGCAGCAGCACGGCGTTGACCATGCTGAACATGATCGTATTGGCCCCGATGCCAAGCGCGAGCGTGAGCACCGCCACAGCGGTGAAGCCAGGGTCCTTCCGCAGTTGGCGGAAGCCATATCGGATGTCTTGCCACAAAGTCGTCATGGCTCAGTCTCCAGTAGTCGGTAGTCAGTAGCCGGTACTTGCCGACAACTGACTACCGGCTACCGATTACCCGTCTGTCACGCCACGTCGAAGCCGCTTTGCTTGAGCTCGGCGGTTTCCTCCCGCTTGCGGGCGGCCTCTTCCTCCTCCACGATCCGGCCGTCGAAGAGGTGGACCGTGCGCTGGGCGTGGCGGGCGTAGCGCGGGTCGTGGGTGACCATGCAGATGGTCGCCCCTTCCTTGTGCAGCTCGCTCAGCAGGGCCATGACGGCCTCGCTGTTGTTCGAATCGAGGTTCCCGGTCGGCTCATCGGCCAGCAGGATGGACGGTCGCCCCACCACCGCGCGGGCGACCGCCACCCTTTGTTGCTGACCACCGGACAACTGGGCCGGGTAATGTTTCATGCGATGGGACATGCCCACGCGTTCCAATGCCTCCTGCGCTCGCTGCTTGCGCTCGGCGGAGGGCATGCCCCGGTACGTCAGAGGCAGCTCCACGTTCTCATAGACCGTCAGGTCCCCGATCAGGTTGAAGCTCTGGAAGATGAAGCCCACCTGCCGGTTGCGGATCCGGGCCCGCTGGGAGGCCGAGAGGTTGGCGACCGACTCGCCGCCCAGCCAGTATTCGCCTTCCGTGGGCGAATCGAGCAGGCCGAGGATCGCCATCAAGGTCGATTTACCGCAACCGGAAGGCCCCGCAATGGAGACGTACTCGCCCTGGTTGACGGACAGGTGAATCCCGGCCAGGGCATGGGTCTCCACCTCCTCGGTGATAAAGACCTTGTGCATGTTTTCGACGTGGATGAGCGAGTCGTTCGATTGTGCCATACATCAGTTCCCGGTTGTAGGGTGGGCTGTGCCCACCATCCCTTGTTCGTATGCGGCAGAATTGGTGGGCACAGCCCACCCTACCGACTATTTCAATCTGATTCTGTCGCACCCATCCCACTGCGACATGTCGCTGAGGATGATCTCGTCGCCTGCTTCCAAGCCTTCGAGGACTTCGATGGTGCTGACGGACGTGCGGCCGAACTGCACGCGACTGCGAATGGCGTAGCGGCCGTCCTCGACGACCTTGAACAATTCCGACGGCCCCTCGGAGGAGGCAAAGACCGGCCGGCCGACGTTCAGAACGTCGTCCAGTTTTTCAATGGTGATCGTGCCGACCACCGACAGGTCCGGTCGGGCCCCCTGCGGCAGGGCCCCGCCCAAGAAGGTCACGTCCACCGTGACGTTGCCCTCCATGGACGTCGGGTCAACGCGGGAAACCTTTCCCGGCACCGTCCCGCTGTGGGTATCCACCTCCGCCGCCAAGCCGATCGTCACGTCCCGCGCCTGGGCCTCGGGGACCTTCAACTGGGCCTTGAGCTTCTTGGGATTGGTGATCTTGGCCACGATCGTGCTGGCGGAAACCGATTGTCCCGGCTCGATCCTGGTGGAGATCGGGGCCAGAATCCCGGCCGTGCCGGCCCGCACGTGCAGCGACTCTACCTGCTTGCGCTTCAGGTCATAGAACGACTTGGCTTTGAGGACGTCCGCCTCCTTCTCCGCCAGTTGCGCCGGCATGGTCTCTTTCTCGAACATCTCCAGACTCGCCTGGCTGGTCTCCCAGACATTTCTCTGCTGCTCGACGTTGGCCCGGGACAGCCGGATCCTCTGGAGAGAGATCAGATCGTTCTTGAACTCCGTCTCATCCGCCTCCAACTGGAGCTTGGTCTGCTCGTAGGTGGCCTGGTTTTGCGCGAGGGTCGCTTTCTTCTGGAGCAGAGTGTCTCGCATTTGTACCCCGAACACTGTTTGCGTCGTTACGGCGGACTTCCAGGCCGCCTCCGCGTTGAACAGCTCCAGCTCCAACTCGGGATTGTGCAAGTCCACGAGGACGGTATTGGGCTCGACAGCAGTTCCGGGCTCGACCAGGATGCGGATGATCCGGCCCGACACGACCGCCGGCACCCAGAGAATATCCTCGGAGACCAGCGTCCCCACGCCGCGGACCTCACGCAGCATGGGCCCGCGCTTGACCTTATCCAGCCACAGGGTCCGGCGGTCCACGCCGGGCGCCGCGGGCTTCAGGCGCGAGACCCCCACCGTCACCGCCGCCACCAGGACTAGACCCGTCGTGGCGATCAGGCCCCGCCGGATCATTTTCATGCGTTTCGCAGATTTTCGCGGTATGTCCATGTTGGACTCCTGAGCAAACCGCGTGCCAGTAGGGGCGAGTAATCATTCGCCCTTCCAGGGGCTCTGCTTATGCCATGGAGGCCAACCCCCGGTCGCCCGCGCGGGATTTGTCCGCTTTTGAGATCGGCGCGCCCGAAACCGGACACTTACTCGTATCGCAACGCCGCCATCGGATCGATCCGTGCGGCCCGGCGGGCCGGGAGCCAACAGGATACCAGGGCGACCATGCCGAGCAGCAGAACCGTCAAGGCGAACGTCAGCGGGTCCGTCGGCGTCACACCATAGAGCAGGCTGGATACGATCCGGGTCACGCCAGCCGCCAGGAGCGTACCCAGACCACCTCCGAGCAGGGTCAGCGTCAGGCCCTGCCGGATGACCGCCGCCAGCACATCGCGTTTCTGTGCGCCGAGGGCCATCCGTACTCCAATCTCGCGTGTCCGGCGGGTCACGCTATAGGACAGGATGCCATACAGCCCGAGGCAGCACAGGGCCAAAGCGGATAGGCTGAAGAAGCCGCCAAGCTGCGCGAGCATCCGTTCGCGGCGCACCTGGTCATTGACCATTTCGTGCATGGTGTGCAGGCCGCCCACCTGTACGCGCGGATCGATCTCGCGCACCACCTGCCGGATGGCAGCCGCCACTATCAGCGGATCGCCCCCCGTCCGGACATGAAAGAAGCCCAGCGCCCAGGCACGGCACGTCTCCACGCTGTAGACCGACAGTCGCGGGCCGCCGCGGAGCCCCTTGTGGACCACGTCGCCCACCACACCGATCACCTCTCGGGGCCGACCGTCACCCCGCACCAGCTTGCCGACCGGATTCTCGTTCCCAAAGAGTCGTCGCGCACAGGTCTGGTCGATGATCAGCGGGCGCGGCGTCTGGTCCGGGGGACTGCCCGAGGCTGTCGGCTCATCTTGGGGTCCGAAGTCCCGCCCCATCAGCAGCGGGATGCCCATCGTCCGGAAGTAGTCCAGGGTCACAGCCGTCCCCCGCACTTTCATGCCTTCGTCGCCCATCGGGTCGCTTTCCGCCCGGGCCACTTTTCCCGGGCCGTATCCGAGTTCGCCGCCGCCCAGCGACTGGACATTGGACATGCCGGCCGAGCGCACGGCCGGGAGAGTCTGCACGCGCTGCAGGACCTCCTGCTGGAGATCCGCCCGCCGGTTTCCGTCCGCATACCCCCTGCCCGGCTCCAGGTAGAAGACCATCAGGCTCTCACGATCGAAGCCCACATCCATGGTCCGAAGTTCCTGTAACGTTCGCACAAACAAGCCGGCACCGATGAGCAAGCAGCAAGACAGGGCAATCTGCGCCACCATCAGGGCCTGGTTCCAGAACTGACCGGATTCGCGCCCCATCACGCTGCCGGCCTGGTTCTTGAGGGCCGTGCTGACCTCCTGCCGGCTGCTGCGCCAGGCCGGGAGGAGCCCAAAGAGAAGGCCAGTGCCGACTGAAACCGCGAAGGTAAACGCCAGGATCCTCAGATCCGGAGCCAGCTCGAATAGAGCGGTTTCGCCCTGCTCCGGAATATAGTGGAGCAGCAGCCGCACGCCCCACTGGGCCAATAGCAGGCCCAGGACACCGCCCGCCAGCGCCAGCAGCAGGCTCTCCGTCAGGAGTTGGCGAACCAGGGCTAGACGATCCGCACCCAAGGCGGCCCGGACGCTGAATTCGCGCTGGCGCGCCGCGCCCCGCGCCAGCAGCAGCCCCGCCAGATTCGTGCAGGCGATGAGCAGCACCGCACCGACAATCGCCATCAGGACGAAGAACATGCGCTGGAATTCCCGACGCTGCCAGGTGAACCCCGTCCCGGCGGACTGCAATCTGATCCGGTGGCTTAGGATGTCCTGTCGCTCCTTTTCCGACAACGGCCGGTCCCCGACCTGTGCCAGTCGCATCTGTTTGAAGATCGTATCCAATTCCTCCTGGGCCTGCGTCTCCGACACGTCCGGCTTGAGACGTCCCGCGATCTGCATCCATTGCGAGCCGGCGGAGGTCAACCAGTATCCCTCTCCCTTTACCTGCGGAATCAACTGGATGGGCCACCAGAGGTCGGGCCGGGTTCCCGGGACGAAGCCAGAGAACCCCGGCGGCGCCACGCCGACCACGGTCAGAGGAACGTCTTCGAGCGTGATCGTCTTGCCGAGGACCGCCGGATCCCGTCCGAAACGGCGGCTCCAGAAGTCATGGCTGATCACTACGACCGGCTGCGGCTCGCCCGCACGATCATCCTCCGATGTCAGCATCCGCCCGAGGGTCGCCGACACGCCCAGGATCGAGAAGAAGTTCCCCGAAACCGCCTGATTCCGAAGCAACTCCACCTCCGCCGCGCCCGCGTCCGGGATTCCCACCCTGCCTTTGTCAATATACGGACTGGCGAACAGGCCGGTGAGGGACTCGCTGTGGTCCCGCAGGTGTTCATAGAGCGGATAGGAGAGATTCGGCCAGCCATTGTCCGTCACCAGCACCAGCCGGCGCGGATCCTTCACTTGCGGCAGCGATTTCAGCAGCAGCGCGTTGATCAGGCTGAAGATCGCCGTGTTCGCCCCGATGGCCAGGGCCAGCGTGAGCACCGCCACCGCCGTGAAGCCGGGGCTTTGGGCCAGCATCCGCAAGCTGTACCGGATGTCGCCGACGAAAGCGCTCATGTTCTCCGTCCTTTCCGTGGGAATATGGAGGCGGTGCACAGAGGGAAGGACGCAGGAGCACCATCCTTCCCGCCCATCATTCCAGCATCCCAGTATTCCATCGTTCCAACCCTACTCATATCTCAGCGTCGCTATCGGATCGATCCAAGCCGCCCGGCAGCCAATGTTCGGAAGCCGTAGCGGATGTCGTGCTGCAAAGATGTTCCCATGCGCTTCTCCTGTCCGTATGGGCGCGCCAAACCGCGGTGCAAATAACATGCCAAACGAGGTTGCCTCGCGCCCTGCGTGCGCCACACCGGTTGACGTGTCCGGTTTTGGAACCGGCGCGCCCGAATCCGGACACGTAGCACGGCCGCGAGCGGCCGTGAGTACCACGGGTATCTTGCCCGTGGACATGCAGGGGCAGAGCCTGCCCTCGACCTGATCGAGGGATGCCCCTGACACTCATGGGCGAGACGCCCATGCTACTGCCGCCACGCGGCGATGCTGCGCCGCTCCAGGTCTTCCATGCGCCGGCGCTTTTCGAGGAAATGTCGGTACTTCGATTGATCTTCCGGGGTCCACAGGTTGGCTTCTTCGTAATCCCCGCAGAAAGGCACTTGCAGATCGATCCAGCAGGCCAGGGTCTCGATCTCCTCCGGCGTGACTTGTACGGCGTAGTGACCCTCCGCCAACATCGACAACAGGCGGCTGCGGCCTGCACCAGCGGCATACGGTGGCAGCATCTCGGGCCCCGACTGGGCACTGACCCAATTCACCAGGTCACCGCTCACGCCCGCCAGGTACCGATGGCCTTCCTGCGTCTGCTCCGTCGCCTGAACCAGAGCCAGGTAACTGACGCTCCATTGCCGCTTCGCCAAGCCCTCCGGCGCCGGGGTGCCCAGCAGGCCAAAGGCAGTCTTCGTGGCGAGGGCATCCTGCCCTTGCGTCTCGCGGGCATCCTGCCCGCGAATCTCCGTGGCATCGGCATCCTGCCGATGATTCATCGGCACGATGCCGATGCCACCAGAAGCAGTCTGCGGCCCTAGCATGACAAGAGCGGCCACACGTCCCAACCGCGCCCGCCATTGGCCCATGTCGTTGTGACACTTGGT
>JAMCWO010000129.1 GCA_023481165.1 Planctomycetota bacterium
CGCGTTCTTCGGCCGTGAGCCGAACGATATACTTCTTCTGCAACAGAATTCTCCGTCAAATGATCCTTCCTCGCACAAATCAGTATACCCGCACAAACCCTTAAACACAACAGTCATGAACCACTAGAGTGCGCCCCGAGAGGGCGGCGTTGAGATCCTTGAGGATCGCGCGTCTGCCAAAACGCACACTCAATCCAGCCAGTTCGATGATCGTCGGCACGAAGATCGATCTCCTGAGACACTCAGGACCGAAGAAACCAGACCCATGATGCTCCGTGGGACCCAACACAAATCCCGGTCTGTTCTCCTTGGACCCGAGAGGACCTCATTGGTTCTTTTCCGCCGCAACGATGGCCACAATGCGTTAGTCGCGTGCGCAGGCTATTTATTGCAGGTTCACCGGACCAGACTCTTAATGTCATCGTCCTTCCTCCCGTATGGCATCAATCGGCTTGGTAGGATCCAAGGCCATCCAGAAGAACGCTCCCATGAAGTAGATCGCGGCGGAAACGTAGAACGTGATTTTCCAGTTATCCCCCGACCCGGTGAGGATCAAGGCCACGACGGTCGGCGCCGCGGCGCCCACGAAACTGCCCATCATGTTCATACTGCCGGCCAGGGTGCCGCAGAGCTTGCCGCCGACGTCCATGACGGTACCCCAACTCGTGGGCATGACGAGATCATTGGAGAAGCTGGCGACGCCCAACGCCACCATGGCCCAGGTGGGATCCTGGATGTGGACGGAGAGGGCAAAGCAAACCGCGGCCCCGGTGAATCCGGAGCCGGCCAGCAGTCGGCGTGTCACTCTCACGCTCCCCGTGAGCCGCTCGAGGAAAGCCGACACGAAGCCACACGAAATCGATCCGAGGCCGCCGAAGAACAGGGGCAGAGCGGCCAGCACCGCCGTCTTGTGCAACTCCACGCCGCGGGCCTCCAGCAGGTAGGTGGGCAGCCATGTGATATAAAACGCCCAACCGAAGTTGAGGCACATGTACTGACCCCAGAGAAGCCACACGGATTTGGAGGAGAGAAACCGGCGCCAGTCCACCTTCCCGTGCTCCAGAGTGACCCCATCGTCCGGGGGGAGTCTCTCCAGCTCGGCTTGGTTGACGGCCGGGTGATCCCGCGGATGGTCACGAAACCACCATAGAAACAAGACCGCCCAGACGATGCCGCCAGAGGCGAAGATTTCAAAGGCCCGGCGCCAGCTCACGTGGTCCACCAGGAACACGACCAGAACGGGCGCGAAGGCGCCTCCCCACCGCGCGCTGAGCCACAGGAGGCCTTGGGCGCGGACGCGCTCCGAGGTGGGCAGCCAGTTGGTGTACATCCGGGCAATGGTCGGAAAGCCGCCCGCCTGAAACGCGCCGAACAGGCCGCGCGCGACGATCAACGAGGCGAGATTCCCGACCCATCCGGTCACTGCCGTGAAGAACGACCACGCGGCGGTGACGCCGGTCAGCACTCTTCTCGCTCCCCAGCGGTCCCCGGCCAATCCCCAGGGAATCTCGAAGACCGCGTACATCCAGTAGAAGACGGAGAAGACCAGACCCATCTGGGCCTTGGTCAGTCCCAGGTCCTGTTGCATCAAAGGCGCCGCCTGGGAGATGGCCACACGCTGCACGTACGTGATGATGGCCAGTGCGCAGGCAAAGAGGATCACGACTCGATGTGCCCGCGTTGCCCTGTCGCGTGGATTCCTCATGATCCGCTGCGCCTTGGCCTGGCGGGGGGCAGCAGGGGCTCGCCGCGGGAGTATTTGGCCACGGCGTCCAAGTTCAGTTCCAGACCCAAGCCGGGTGTGTTGGGAATCGGCAGCATACCGTCTCGGTCGAGCCGCCAACCGCCCGCGGCAATCTCATCCACGTAGGCGCTCCCGGTGAGGTACTCGACCAGGTCCGTATTGGGGAAGGCCGAGGCCAACTGCAAGTCGGCCGCCAAGCCGACCGCCGTATTCCAACCGTGAGGGATGAAACGAACGCCGTATTCCTCGGCCATCCAGCCGATGCGACGCTCCTCGCTGATGCCTCCGACCTTGGTCACGTCCGGCTGCACCACGTCGAAGGCGCCTGCCCGTAGATAAGGCTGGAACGACTGCCGGCGCGTCAGGACTTCTCCCCCGGCGATGGGTACCGGCGCCGCCTGCCGCAAGCGGACGTAGTCGTCCAGGGCATCGGGCTTCAGGGGCTCCTCGAACCAGGCGACTTCGTACGCGGCCAGCATCTGAGAGGTCCGCAGCGCCCACTTGTAATCCTGCTTCCAAAACGCGTCGCTTCCGCCCGCGTCCACCATGAGCAGCGACTCCGAGGTGACGGCCTCCCGTGCCGCCTTCACGATCGCTTCATCCAGGGCGAAACTCTTGCGCCCGAACGGTCCCCAGCCGATCTTGAACGCCCGGAAACCCTGCTGCATCGACCTGCGCAGACGGCCGGCCAGAGGCTCGGGATCTTCCACCAGCACCGAGGCGTAGGGCCTGACGCGGTCGCGGTAGCGTCCTCCCAAGAGTCGGCCGACCGGTTGGCCCGTGGCCTTTCCCAACAAATCCCAGAGGGCGATGTCGATGCCGCTGATCGTGTGCGTCACGGAGCCGCCCCGGCCCATCCAGAACGTGTTCTGATGGAGCTTCTCGCTCACCCGTTCCGGCTCCAGCGCGTTTTCTCCCCGGTACAGCGGCTCCAGAAGAGCCAGCGCCCCTCGGACCAGATCGTCGCGGGTGAACACGCTGCCCAGCCCTGTCAATCCCTCGTCGGTGATGGCGGCGATCAGCGTGTGCACGCAGTCGTCCTGCCTCAGCTCATCGTTCCAACCTCCCTCGGGTGTAGCGCCGCGGAGGCCCACCGCTCGAATCTCACGTATCTTCATAGTCCTCACCATCGAATTTGTGATTGGACCGGTCCGGCGTGCTGGTCGCTGCGCTGCGCGATCGGCCAGGCCCGGAACTCGTCGACCAGCTCGATCAATCTCGGAATGATCGCTTCCCAGATGATCTTCCCCTTTTCCGCCGTGGCCGCGGTCGGATCTCCATGCACACCCAGCTTGGTCCAGCGTCCCCAGTAGTCGCTGAACCGCACGAAAGGCGATGTACTGTCCGAGCTCATGTATTTGCCCACCACATCATTGCCCGCGACGGCCTTGTCCATCTGGACGCGCTCGGGGGCGAGGTGCAGAAGCAGCGAGGTCTCGAACTCATCGGCGTGCGCCATCACCGGCGTGTCCTTCACCTGGTTGAAGGCCTCCACGCCCAGGCTGAAGTAGTTCACCGCGGCGCACAGGGACTGCGTCTCCAGCACGGTTTTTCGGGCGACCAGATCGACCAGCGGCGCGTTGGAGCCGTGGCCGTTGACGATCAAGATCTTCTCGAAGCCGTGGTAGGCCACGCTCTTGGTAATACAAAGACAGAAAGCGATGAACGCCTCGGGCTCGATATGGATCGTCCCGGGGAAATCGATATGGTGCCGATTGAGCCCATACGAAACCGGGGGCAGAACCAGCACCCGATCCGCCGCCCGGCGCCCCACTTCCAGGCACACCGATTCCGCCAGGAACACGTCCACCTCCAGCGGCAGGTGGGGACCGTGCTGTTCGGTGGATCCGGTCGGCAGGAGGACCACCTTCTTCGCGGCGATGGCGTCGTTCATCTGGGGCCAGGTCAGCCGCTGATAACGGTATTCACTTGCGGCGTCCATCGGACGGCACCTCCTTAGGGCTAATACCTTGTCAAACCGCTCTCCACAGACATTCCGCGTTTTCGTGCGCAACGCATGTCACTTGAGCATCTGGCTCTCTCCTTACGCTTGCTGCCGGTCACGAGCAGCGTGACAAACATAGTATACACTGGGCGGACTTGCGGCTCTACACGGGAAACTCTTCGCAAATTGTAATTCCGTTAACCACCGGCTCTGCCGGTGAGCACCCACAGGGCTCTGCCGTGTCGTGCGTGTTTGGAATAGGATAGTTCCCCTTGAGGAAGGCCCTGGCGGGCCCAAGAGAACTATCAGGAACCAATGGCAGAGTCAGGCCCACGTGAAGCGGGCAGGCAGATACCATGGAACGATGGTACCGAAGTACCGCGAGAAAGCCACCCATGGCACAAACGGCGTTTGCGCCATGGGATTTGATGAACGGACTGTGCGTCAGGATCTCCACGGCCAGAAGACCGTAAGAAGTGGGAAGGCCGGAATGCTCTACGGTGCGATTCGCTACGCGATGGCCCCTTTTAGGGGCTTTGCTCCTACCACCGGCTCTGCCGGTGGTTCTGATTATTCTCTCCCCAGATTCTCAGCAAGTAGGGCGCGCTAGGCGACGGTTTGATGGTTTCCGGTGGGGTGGGGCGGCAGTGTACCGAGGTGGCTGGGGGCGCGGCAGCGAAGCGCCTACTGGCTCAGGTTTAGTGCGTGCTTTGTCTGCCCGTAGATGCTTGGGGCACAGGCCTTGAACTCCCGGGCATCCGCACGCGTCGGCTTGCCGTCGGGAAGCAGGCCGAGCGCGCCGGGCTGCCGGGCGTCGATGCACAACTTGTCCATCTTCTCCATCAATACCACATCGGCATCCAACAGTACCTTGGGCCGGATCATCTCCAACTATCGATCCAGGTTGTGGATACGGATATGCCCCAATTCATATTCCTCCATGATTGCCTGGCAGCATTTCTCGCTACACTGCTGGGAATGGAAAGCGACCCTGTGGGTCAGGTTGTCAGCGGAGGCGATGCGTGCCACCACCCGCAGATCATCTTGTGCCGTCGTTCGCCACTGCTCCGTCGTCTCTTTCCTACAGGACCTCTGGGCGCGTCATCCCTGCGCGGGCAACCATGCAGCCCGGTCGCACAAAAGCCTGATGCATCGGCTTGGTGTGGACCATCAGGTCGATGGGGATGCTCTGGTTGATTTCCCGCAGCAGCGCAGACACTTTCCGACGCGTCTGCATCCTCTCCTCCTAGTTGGCCGGCACAAAATCGTCCTGCGTGACGACGTAAAGCATGCTGCGCCAAGGGTGTTCCACTCGATCACTGCCAGCGGGGGAGGGGCCTGAAGGCCGGAATACTGGAATTGTGGAATAGTGGAATGATGGGGGCGGAGGGGTCGGAACGGTGGAATGGTGCGGAAGGGCTGTCTGGATTGACGCCCTGTGATTGATATAATGCCAGGGACAGGTTGCTTATTGGTTTCGGTCTGGAATTGAGTTCGGCGTCCCCAGACTCCCCCCTGTCATGAGCTTGCGCAACGACCTTTCGGTGGCCCTTGGAGTACGAGAAGACTCGGGACGCTCTTGGCCGGAAGGAGGTATGAGGAATATGCAATTGTTGGCCGTCCTGCTGTCGGTCACGTCTCTGGCCGGCGGGGCGTTTCAAGCCGGCGCGGCGGAGCCGGGCAACCGGCTCGAGTTGTCGGGGGATTGGCAAATGCAGTCGTCGGCAGTGGACCGAAGCGACGGCGCGCGGCTGTCGCAACCAGGAAGCGAGGTGGGCGGGTGGTATGCCGTGAAGGTCCCCACGACCGTTCTCCTGGCGCTGACGAAGGCGGGTGTCTATCCGGACGTGCGTTTCGGCATGAATGCCTTCCGCGTCCCCGATGCGTCGGATGAGTTCAATCAGAAGGAGAACCTCGCCCGGTATAGCCATCTGCCCGACCAGCGCAACCCGTGGACGGATCCCTGGTGGTTTCGCACGCGGTTCACACTTCCCCGGCAAGCCGCCGGAACACGGACGTGGTTGCACTTCGACTCGATCAACTACCGGGCCGAGGTGTGGCTCAACGGGAACAAGGTCGCGGATCGCGCCCAGATGGTGAGCATGAACCAGCGGTTCACCTTCGACGTGTCGCCTTGGGTCCTGGCGGGATCGAACACCCTGGCGGTGAAAGTCTGGCGCGTGGACCACGTGGGGTCGCCCGGCACCCAGGTGGTGCCGCTTGCGAACAATCGCTTCGAGGACCACGTCAGCGACGGGCCGATGGACTACGCGGTGCAACTGGCAGGGGGGTACGACTGCTTCCCGTCCATTCCGGACCGCTACACGGGCATTCTGCAGGACGTGTGGGTGGAAACGACCGGTCCCGTGGTCATTCGCGATCCCTTCATCGTGACCGAATTACCTTTGCCACGAACCGACAGCGCCACGCTGAAGATCTCCGCCCGCTTGATCAATGTGGGCGACGAAGCGATCCGCGGCATCCTGAAGGGCTCCATTAGGGAGGCGGGATTGACGTTGGAGACGCCGGTGACCCTCGCGGCGGGGGAAGCCCGGGAGGTGGCCTTTGACCCCGCGCCCGTGATACAGCAGCCGCGACTCTGGTGGCCGAACGGTTATGGCGCGCAGCCGCAGTACGATCTGAACCTGCAATTTGTGACGGGGGGGAGCGTGTCCCACGCACAGACGGTGCGCTTCGGGGTGCGCCACATTACCTCCGCGATGCACGAGTATCACGGTCATTACGGACGCCGCATCCAGATCAACGGTCAGAAGATCTTCGCCCGGGGCGGCTATATCCAGCCCGACGCCCTCTGGGAGTGGCCGCCGGAGCGGATCGACGCCGAGATTCGCTACTACGCCCGGGCGAACCTCAACCTGATCTACTTCGAGGACATCGCTAATCCGCCGGATTACCTGTTGGACGCCTGCGACCGCTACGGCGTGATGATCGGCCAGTGCTTCTACGGCTGCTCCTGGATGAAGACCGGCTCGAAGTATCCGGGCGATGTCCCCCTGGTGGCGCAATGCACCCGGGACATGATCAAGCGCTACCGCAACCATCCGAGCCTGGTCATGTATATGGCGAGCAACGAGGGATTCACGCGCGAGGAGGTTTACCGGCCGTGGCGCGCCGGCGTGATCGAGTTGGATGGGAGCCGCTTCTGGGTCCCCTCGAACGGCATGCCCAATGTGGCACCCGACAAAGTGCAGCCGTGGTTTCGGGCGGACATGCCTACGGGCATGACGGACCTGGGGTTCAACACCTATGGCTGGGAAGAACCGTCGGAGTACTACCGGAGAGTGAGAGAGGTCCCCAACTGGATGTTCATGACGGAGACCGGTTCGGCGTCCCTGCCGCCTCTGAGCAGCCTGGGGAAGTTTATCCCCAATCTTGGCGCAGCGGCTCCCGGCCCGACGTTTCCGCTGGATGCCGCCTGGGCCCATCATGGCGCCAATAAGTACTACCAGCCTTATGATGCCGCCGTACGCCGGGTGTACGGGGAACCGGCCACGGTAGGGGATTACGTCTGGCAGGGGCACCTTATCACCGCCGATCAGCACCGTGCCATGTTCGAGGCCGTCAATCACCGGCTGTGGGACATCACCAGTGGGTTCACGCAGTGGAAGATCAATTCCGCCTGGCCGGACGTGCAGTGGCAGGTCTTCGACTGGTTTCTCAAGCCGATGGTGAGTTACTACTTCATCCAGCGCGCCAACGAACTGGTCCACATCCAACTCGGATTGATCGAGCCGATGGTGACGGTGGTGAATCGCTCGCTCGAGCCGCGCCGTGGTCTCCCCGTGCGCGCCCGCGTGTTGGACCCCTCCATGCGTGTGCTCTTCGAAAGGCGGGAGAATGCGGAGGTGGCCGCGAATGCGTATCGCGACATCTTTGAGTTGCCCAAACTGCCGGATTTACCGCCCGTCTATTTTGTCCGGCTCGATTTGACCGACGCCGCCGGAAAGCAGGTTTCGGACAACCTGTACTGGTTGCCCGCGCAGAAAGGCGCATCTATGTCGTCGCTGCGTTCCTTGCCACCGGTGAAGCTCCAGGCGACCTGCCAAGTCGAATCGGGCGGGAGGGAGAAGGTGGGCCACATCAAAGTCACCAATCCGACCGGCCAAATCGCATTCTTTGTCCAACTCGCGCTGACACAAGGTCGTGACGGCGCGGAGATTCTGCCGGTTCTGTGGGATGACAACTACTTCAGCCTGCTCCCGGGCGAGTCTCGCGAAGTCGCCGCCGTCTTCGCGGCCACAGACGGCGGGACAGATGAGCCGACCTTGGAGGTCGGCGGCTGGAACGTGGAGAGCGACTGCGACTGTGCCGACCTCACCGTAATGTCCAAGGAAGTCAAGAAGGGCGCGTCGTTCGTCGTCACGGCGAACATTTCCCACTCCTTTCTTGATGGCAGTCGCGTGGCGTTGTGGCTGGACGGAAGACCCGTTGCCTTCCAGTGGGCCTGGGCGCGTGCCGGCCGGAAGGAATCGCTGCGGTTCCCGCTCACACTGGCGCAAACCGGCCCTCATGAAATCTCTGTGGGCGGCCGGAAGATCTCCGTGACTGTCCGACAGTGAAATAGGCACTCCCGCTCGCTGCCGCCTGTCTCTGTCAATCAGCCATCGGACGATCGCGCGGCAGAATGCGCAGGAAACCGGTCGAACTTCCGGTGTGCTGTGGTTATGATGGCGGCGCCTTGTCGTTCCGAAGAGAGAGCCTGGGTGATGATGAAAGAAAGGACATTGAACGATGCGTGGAGTCATGATCGTGTCCCTGGCAGCGCTGATGGCGTCTATGCCGCTTTTTTCGACACCCGCGCGAGTCTGGGCGGCGGCGCCGACAGGCATCCGCCTGGTGCCGAAACCCGTTGACCAGATGGCGGAGCGCCACGCGCGACGGCAGCCTACCGTGCCGTCCAACTATGCGGAAATGCCCTTCGTCGAAACAGCGCCCGAGCCCACGCTGACACCCGAAGAGAAGCAGCGCGGATACGTGTTGTTCCAGCGTCCTATCACGGAGCCGGTCTATCCGAATACCAAGCCGCTCGCCCGGGAGCGGCTGGAACAGCTCGTGGCTTTCGCCACCCCGGGAGAGTTCGAGCCGCTGACGCTGTGCCTCTATCCCGTCCGCGAATTGCAGAATCTCAAGGTGCGGTGCTCGTCGCTGACCTGCGTGGCCGGCGCGATTCCGGCCGCCGCGCTCACGGTGCGCTTGGTCACCTATTGGAACGTCGGCTATCCGCGTTATACCTCCCGGTCCACGTATCGGCGTACGCCCGAACTCCTGGAACGCGTCAGCGTGCACTCGTCTGGGCGCGGGGAGTGCCAACGGTATTGGCTCGAGGTTCACGTGCCCGAGGACGCGAAACCGGGCTTATATCGAGGAACCGTATCCATCTGGGACGACGGCTGCGAACAGGCCATCGAGATCCCCGTGTCATTACGAGTCCTGGCGTTCAAGCTTCAAAAGGACCCCGCCAAGCACTACTCGGCCTACTACTACGTGCGGAACCGGACTCAGTATGGGGGCAAACCCGAGTCGTTCGTTCAGAAAGCCGCCGCCAACGAGTACCGGGCGATGGTCGCGTACGGCCTGGATATGACGCCGACCCTGTCTCTGCGCAGCAATGACGGCAAGACGATCCAGTTGCCCCACGCGGACGAGCTCGATCGGATGCTCAAGGCCGGGCTGACCGGACCGGTCCCGGTCACGGCCGACGGCGTCATCGGACGGTTCTACCGCGACACGACTCCGGGCGGCACGCAGGGCTCGCATTGGAACATCAACCAGTTGCCGCCGCCGGAGTTCTACGAGAGGATCATCGCCGCGTTCAAGGCTTTCGAGGTCGAGCGCAAGACGAAGGGATGGCCGGAATTCATTTGCTGTCCCATCGACGAGGTGGCCGAGGCGAGAAAAGAGTTCGGCGCCAAGGTCTATGCAGCGGTGAAGGCGGCCGGGATTCGTACGTATGCGACGAAAGATCCCACCGGGGCCGATGCGGCTGTCTATCGGCCCTATATCGACATCTGGTGTTCACAACCCTATTCGATCCCCTATGAGAAGATCCTAGGTCAGGACCGCTACGAGTACTGGTGCTACCCGAATCACAACGCCGGGGAGATTAAAGATCGCCTCGTGATGTGCAAGGGCGGGAGGATGACGTACGGTTTCGGCTTCTGGCGCAGCGGCTACACCACGCTGATTCCGTGGAACTGGAACTGGACGCCGGGCAGCGATCAGTTCGACTACCTGCGCGGCTCGCAGTCGGGGTGCGGCCAGAGGATCGACGAGGACGGTGAAGTGATCCCGGCCGTCTATTGGGAGTGCTTTCGGGAAGGCGTCGACGATGCCCGCTATATCTACACCTTGCAGCAAGCCATCTTCCAACGCGAGGGTTCGCCCGAGGCCCAGTGCCGCCGGGCCGTTGCCGACGCTCGGAAGCTTCTCCAGGACACGTGGGACGCCATCAACGTCCAGCAGAAATACCTGGCGGATGGCATGTGGCCTTCCGAGGAATTCAACACCCGCCGCTGGCTCCTGGCCCAGGCAGCCGGCGAACTGCTGCGGTATCCAACGGTCCGGACGGGCAGCGCGCCGTCCGTTCTGGTGACGAACACCATGCCGCAGCCGGCCCCGACAGAAACGTCGAGCGTTGATAAAGCGCTGCAGGCCGGGAATGTCCGGTCGACGGACCTGGGCGGCGACTTCGCCGCGTGGTCCAACGGCACCAAAGAAGGCAAGATTGAAATCACCCCCGTGGCGGACCACCCGGAGCGAAAGGAGCTGTGCTGGCGGGTCCACATCGACCATGAGACGGACGGCGGCGAAGGGGGTAAATATCCCATCGGATGGCCCCGGATCGCCCGATCCTTCCGCGAGGGTGAGATGGACTTCAGCGACTACGACTATCTATCCCTGCTGATCCGTGTCGACTCCAATCGCGATGAGGTGGCCGACGATTCGACGCGACTGGGATTGTCCCTCCGCTCGCACCGTACGCCCCAGCATCTGTTCGATACACAAATTGACCTGGGAGACCGTCAGCGCCAGTGGATTCCCCTGCGTTTTGCGCTGCGCGAAATGATCGACCGCGCCGGTGCCGGTCCGGCCCCGTGGCGTTCGGTTTCCAACTTCCAGTTGTTTGTGGCCGAGAGCGATTATGCCCACGGCATCGATCTGGCCTTTGAGGTCAGGGATATCGAGCTGCTGCGTTTCACCTCCCCGGCGCTCCAGCGGGTGGATGCCCCGGCGTACATCACGCTCCCGCGCGAGCGGCTGGCGGTTTCGTTCGACATCGTGGGGACTCGATCCGTGCGACCGGGTAGCCATACCGTCACCGTATCGCTGGTCTCGGAGGACGGCCGCACGCGCACGCAGCAGCGACAGGACCTCGCTCACGAACATGTCGCTATGCTGGATACATCCACTCTCGTTCCCGGACGCTACCACCTGGATCTGGCGCTTGTCGCGGCCGACGGCGCCCGGTGCGCACAGGAAAGGCGAGCGCTCGAAGCCGTGGCCGGCCCGCTGGCCCCTTAGCCACAGGTGATGACGGGATGGGGCAACGTACGCCTGTCGAGCGGCCGTGAAACCGCCGTGTAGCTGCTCACTGGCCGCGACGCTCATCATCGTCCTCAGGAGTCGCGGAAGAAAATCCCTTGACAATATTAATTTTATTATCATATTGAATCGCGTTGGCGCTGTAGGGGCGAATAACGATTCGTCCATACCGGGTCTGTGTTGGTGGCTCCATGTACCCGCAACCGCGTAAAATCAAGCTGCTGGCGAAGAAGAACCGCATTTTGAACGAGGTGTTCCGGAAGGGCGGATGTTCGCGGTTCGACCTGGCCCGGCGGCTGAACATCAATGCGGCGATGGTCGGGACCTACGTGGCCGAGTTCCTGGAAAACGGGATGCTGGTGGAAGGAGAAACATCGCCCGCCGGCCGGGGACGCGCGCCGGTGCCGCTGCAGCTCAATCCAAAGTACGGCTGCTTCCTGGGACTCGATTTTGAGGCGCTGCGCGCCCGGGCCGTGCTGTGCGATTTCGCGGGCCACGCGCTGTGCGAAGAAGAGGTCCCGTTTCGTTCCCGCATCACGCGGATGGAGGTCTTGCGGAAGATCGCCGATCTGGCCCGACAAGTGGCGGAGCGCGCCGATCGGCCGCTGCTGTCCGTGGGCGTGGCGGCTCCCGGGCAGGTCGACTGCAACGCGGGGCAGATCCTGCACTACGGGCTGCTGCCCGATTTCGACCGGGTGCCGTTGCGGGCGTGCTTTCAGCGGACGTTCGCCGCTCCGGTCTTCGTCGAAGACAACATTCGCGCGGTGGCTTATGGGGAACTGTTGCGCGGGGCCGGCCGGGGCCGCCAGAATTTCCTGTGCCTGGCCGTTCGCTCCGGCGTCGGTCTGGGCATCATCATCGACGGCAAGCTGTACAGCGGGGCCGGGGCGTTCGCCGGCGAGGTGGGCTATACCATGTTTCCGGCGGGAGATGGACCGCAGATGATGACCGATCTGATCTCGGCCAAAGGGTTTGTCCAGGAGACCCTGCACCTGCTCCGGTCGCGGCAGGGCACGCCCACGCGCCAGAGGCTTCTCGGCAAGGCCAACGATCTGTCCCTGGATGACATCGTGGCGGCGGCGGACGAAGGAGACGATGTGCTGCGCGATCGGCTGGAGATGCTGGGCACCCACCTGGGCATGCTCGCCGCCAATCTG
>JAMCWO010000295.1:0-14701 GCA_023481165.1 Planctomycetota bacterium
CTGTTACCGCCTGATCGTGACGTACCTTCCCGTGATCAGTCAGCCGAAGGCGGAGGCCGCCGTATGAGCAGACGCAGGATTTGGCATCTCGCATCCCCGGTACTGCTGGCCGGGACCCTCATGACGGGCGTCGGTCTGCTGGCCGTCGCGCGGGCCAAGGACCTGCCGCCCGAAGCCGGACCCGATGTAGTGATCCTGCGCGAGTTGGAGAACACGTACGATCCGGTTCCATTCGAGCACAAGTCGCACGCGAAGATGGCGCAGATGTGGAATGGGTGTGTGACGTGTCATCACCGCAGTCCGCAGGCGGGTGCAGGCGCTGCACCGCCGGCGCCCGGACGCGTGACGCAAGAGGCGGCGGCCAAGGTGCCGGCGTGCAAGTCCTGCCACCCGGTGGCGATCGCCGATGCGCGCATCCACATGCCGAGTCTCAAGGGCGCGTACCATCGCCAGTGCCTCAACTGCCACCAGGAGTGGATGCACGAGAACGCCTGTCTGATCTGCCACAAGCCGCGCGGAAGCCAGGAGGCGCAGAAAGTCGCTCCAGCGCCCGACGACATCGTAGGGCGGATGCACCCGCCGATTCCGGAGCCGGATGATAAGCTCTACAAGGCGCGTTTCACGCCGGCGGATGGGGGCAATGTGCTGTTCCGGCACCGGGAGCACACGGTGTCGTTCGGAGTCAAGTGCGTCAACTGCCATCATCGCGACAACTGCGCCCACTGCCATGGGCCCACCGGCGACACCAGCGCCCAGAAACCGCTGCGGCCGGGCTGGACCTGGGAGGAGTCCCACGGGCCGTGCATGGGCTGCCACAAAGAAGACCACTGCCGGCACTGCCACTATAAGGACGACCAGGCGCCGCCCCGGGCCTTCGACCATACCAAGATGCGTCAGGCGCTGGATGCGACACACGCGTCGCTGGCCTGTGGTCAGTGCCATCCGAATCTCAAGACGACGGCTGCGCCGGCCTGCGGCGATGCGGCGTGTCACAAGGACAAGAAGATCGACTACCCGACCCAGCGGCCGGGCCCGGTGGCCACGCTACGGCCGCCGACGCCGGTATTCAGCAGGTTGTTCACGGCCCGTCGCGGCCGCACGGAGTGACGGAATGGTCCGCTTTGGGGCGTTAAGGGCAACACGGTACACGATGGAACGACGGGGCAGGGCGATCCTGGGGGCCGTGCTGACCTTTGGCGTATGCGCCTCCGTGGCGTCGGGGGCGGGCAAGGTGGAACGGCCGACGTATGACGTGGAGCCTGCGGACTGCGTGACGTCCAAATGCCACGCGGACGTCAAGGCCTACCCGGTCCTCCACAGCCCGGTGATTATGAACACCTGCGACGCGTGCCATAAACCGACCGGCACCAAGGCCCACACCTTCGAGTTGACGCGGCAGAAGGCCGACCTGTGCACCTATTGCCACGAGTTCGACACGGGCATGCTGCCGGTGGTCCACAAACCGGTGCTCACCGGCGAATGCCTCGGCTGCCACAATCCTCACGGTGGGACGAGCCACAGCCTGGTCCGGGAGGCTACCAGCGCCGCACTGTGCGGGCGCTGTCACGAGAGCGTGGCCCTGGGCAGGAAGTTCCTGCATCATCCGGTCGAGACGGGCGAGTGCGACACCTGTCACCGGCCGCACGCTTCGCGGTATCCGAAGCTGCTGGACACCGTGGGTACGGATCTGTGCCTCTCGTGCCACCGCGAGTTCGAGGCCGAGCTGACGCGGATGAAGTTCACGCACAAGGCGTTGGACGAGGGATGCGCGAGGTGCCACGATGTCCACGGCTCGGCGTATCCCATGGCTGTGAAGCAGTCAGTGCCGGACCTGTGCCTGAGCTGTCATGAGTCGGTCAAAGACAGCACGACGGCCGCGTATAAGCATCCGGCGGTGCTGGGGGACCGGGCCTGCCTGACATGCCACACCGCCCACGGCAGCAACCTGGCACGACTGATGAGTGATCTGCCCGTGCGGATCTGCATGAACTGCCACGACAAGGCAATCGAGATGAAAGGGGGCGGCGTGGTCGCTGCGGTGGCCGACGTCAACGACCCCACGACGTTCAAGCACGCGCCCATCCGCGACGGCCAGTGCGGCGGCTGCCACAGCACCCATGGCGGGGACCGGCCGCTGCTGCTGCGCCGTGCCTTCCCCACGGAGTTCTATCAGCGTTTCTCGCCGGAGAAGTACGACCTGTGTTTCGGCTGTCACGATGAGCAATTGGCCGCCAGCGAGCCGGCCCGGGGCCTGACCAACTTCCGCAACGGCGACCGGAACCTGCACTTCGTCCACGTCAACGGGAGCGAGCAGGGCCGCAGTTGCCGCGCCTGCCACGGCACACACACCGGCAAGTACGAGCAGCTCATCCGCGACTGGGTTCCATTTGGCAAATGGCGCCTGCCCGTTGTTTTCAGCAAGACGCCCACGGGCGGAACATGCGTGACCGGCTGCCATCCGGCGTTCGCCTATGACCGCGAGAACCCGGTGGCCTCGCAGGAGGGCGGAAGACAGAGGACAGAGGACAGAGGACAGAAGACCGAAAGCGGCGCTGTTCTCCGTCCGCCGGTGGCCACACCGCATGTGCCGGCGGCCGATTCGCGCGAACCGATTACGGCCCAGTGGTCCACCCGCGACCTCAGCGGGGCCGAAGTGAAAGTGCCGGTCGAGGGGCGGCCGAGCGTGCTGCTATTCCTCCGCGTCGATCAGGCGCAGAGTCAGCAGGTGCTCAAGATGGTGTCGGCGGCGACGCCCCAGATCGACCTGGCCCAAGTCGTTGTGATCTTCAGCGGCGCGCAGGCCCAGGAGCATGCCGAGGCATTCCGTGCGACGAAGACCGTGAGCTGGTCCATCATGGCGGATGCCGAGTACGCCTTGTCCAAGCCGCTGGGTGTGGCCGTCTGGCCGGCTGTGCTGGTGGTGCAGGAGGATGGGGTGGTCGTGGCGCACCGCGGCGGCGCGCCACTATCCCTGACCGTGGAGTTGCAGGCATATCTTGACTTGGCGATGAAGAAGATCGACCGCGAGACTCTGGGCACGCGGCTCGCGGCGGTGGGCAATGACTTGCCCGTACGGGCGAATCGTTCTTCGCCCCTGCCGAACGATGGGTCGGGGCCACGTGTGGACTGGCTTCTTCCAATGAGCCGCGAGCTGCGGGAGCAGGGGCAGGCCCAGGAGGCGCTGGCACTGCTGGCCGATGGCCTGAAGCTCCAGCCCGATTCCATCCCCTTGCAGGTGGAGAGGATCCGGGCGCTGGCGGATCTCAAGCAGGCCCGGTTGGTCCTGGACCTGCTGAAACAGCTTCCCGCCGGGGCGTTGCCGGCGTGGGAGCCCGAGTTGCTGCGCGGCCGGATGCTGGCGGCCCTCGGCCAATGGGACGAGGCCCGGCGTCTCGCGACCGCGGTGCTCGCCGGAGCGAAGAGTGATGCGCCCTTCCTGAGCCCGGCTCACAACCTGATGGGAGCGATCTACGAGCACGACCGCGACTGGGAGAAGGCCGCCCAGGAGTACCGCGCCGCCCACGCGCCGGCCGCCACGCCCGCCCCGACCGGCGGGTAGCCCCTGCGGATCCACCACGCATGATTCCTTGTCGCGGATAGCGCAGGGCCGACGATCCCCGGCCGCCCGCCGGACCCTGATATGAATATACAGGGCCAACCATATCTCATTGTGCTCCCCTCCGCTTCCGCGCCTCGCAGCGGCCCGTGTCCGTGGGACTACAGCAGCGACCGGAACGCGTACGCCTTGAGAATCCGCTCGAAGTCCTGCCGCTCCTCCTCGTCCTGTGGGGTCCGGTAGAAGGCGAAGGTCGGCGGATTCCACAGGGCCTTCAGGTTCCACTCGATCAGGCCCCGGCTGAACCAGCGGTGCATATCGACGTGGCCGTCCGCGTAGCTCACGGTGCTGCTGTTGTCCCGGTGCCAGATGCCGAAGGGGTCCACCCATTGCCGGGACTTGGGATTGATGACCCACGAGCCGTTGTTATAGCCCCGGGGGTCGCACTCCGCGATGAAGACGAGCTTGTCGGCGGGCTGCTTGATGTCGGTGTACTTGATGCAGGGCTTGATCTCCCAGGCGCCCGCGGGCTCGACGCCGTTCATGCCGCCGGCGATGGAGTACGTCGCATAGGCGAACTGGTGGTAGGGGCTGTTCTGCCGGCGGTCCGAGGGACAGCGGTAGACCTCCACCTTCTGGACGTAGGGCCACAATGTCCCCAGCTTGATGTACTCCTTCTTCTGCGCGACGGTGGAGTTGGCCCCGCCGGGCGGGATCTGCATCCAGGCGCCCCGGGTGGACCATTCCGGCATGCCGCAGGCGAGCTTGCCGTCATTCTCATCCTTGTACATCAGCCAGGCAAGCGTCAGGGTCCGCTCGTTGCTGCGGCAGTGGATGGCGCGGGCCTGCTCCCGGGCGACTTTCAGCGCGGGCATCAAAATGGCCATGAGAATGGCAATAATGGAAATGACGACCAGCAGCTCGATGAGGGTGAACGCTTTCTTGCTCATCCCGATCTCTCCGATGTCCTTTTGGTTGCACATGCTCGACCGGCGGTTGCGCGTGCCCGTCCGCCGGTGCGGCGGGGGCGCGCCGCTGTGAATATCATATCAGAAGCCGAAAGAAACGAGAGAAATGGGCACGATGCGAAGAGAATCGAGCCATTCCTGCTTCGTTTCTTTCGGCTATCCTAAGTGGAGGCGGGGGGATTCGAACCCCCGTCCCGAGATGCTTCAGGAGAAGCGTCCTACGTGCGTAGTCGCAGCTTTATGGATTTCGCCTTGTGAAGCGCCCCGCGACGGGCTCATCACGCGGCTATTCCGGTGCATCTCGCCCCCGTCGGCCCGGACGACCGACGAAAGCCAGCCCACTGATTGACGCCCTTGTCGGACCCGCAGGCGCAATCCGACAGGACGGGCAGCGTTATTTACGCCGCCATGGCATATTGGTAGTTGCCATTTAAGAATTTAGGTACCGGATGATTAACCAGGCCAACCGGCGTCCTGGGCACGCAGCTTATCCATCCACGATCCGGTCGAAGCCGTTCGCCCCCGTATTCACATGCCAAAAGAGCAGACCTGCCACTTCTCGCCATTGTACCCATTTCTACGCCCGGCCGCCAGTGCCAGTTCGGGAAGCGGCAGTTTCAAGTTTGAAGTGGGAAGTCCGAAGCAGGAACACTTCAAGGACACGCCGCCCGGCCTGCCCGACTTGACACTTGACACTTTACACTTGACCTTCTCCAAATTGGGTTCGTTTTGCACGATCTGCCGCCCCGCCGGGAGGCCGCATCCCGGCACACGGCCACCCCCCTGTTTTGGGCCCAAAAATCCAGATAGTCGCGTGCCAAGTACATACCCCACGGCCCCCAAAACCGCGTTTTCAGGGGCGCCAGCCCAGACCGCCACGATACCACCCACCCGATCTTGGCGGTCTGGATTTTTCGCGCAAAAACGCCGCTGCCAGGATCGACCTGCGGCTGAACCAAGGCTGGAGGCCGGAGGGCCGCAAGACGGAGGACGGACGACAGACCGCCTGCCGACTACTGCTTCGCAACCGCGAACCACGCGAAAAAACCATGTCGGACAGCCAGCCTCGGCTGTCAGGACAACCGACTACCGATGTTTCACCACGGAGTCACGGAGGACACGGAGAACGGAAGGCAGAGGACAGACGACGGAGGACAGAGGACAGACCGACTACTGGTTCCATGCCACAGATTACGCCGATTTCCGACCGGCTACCGGCTACCGGCTTTTGCCCTTCAGTTTCCCCTTGCTCCGGCCGATAATAGGGGGTAGGATTCTGTCGAATCCTGAAGCGGTTCAGGGTTTAGAGGCTGTAACGTGGCGGAGAAATTGCCGGTCATCATGAATTGCCGCCGGGCATGTTTATCAGGGCGGAGAAGTCCGTCGAGGCTCGCCGAGTTCCTTGCTCTTACTCGCGCTGACTTGTGCAAGGGGCAAACGTAAGCTCTTTCTTCCTCATGCCGGGGCGCCGGCTTGCTGTGAGCCTGGGAGATGACTTTGGAGAAACCTATGGACGTCCGACTCATTCCTGTAGACCAGTTGGAGCTAGACCTCTGCAATCCCCGGATTGCCCGAATGCTTGAGATGTTCGACCCAATGCAGATTACCTCGGAGCAAATCGCTCTTGCACTGGGAGCAGGAGACAGCCAAGAGGGCGATACATACACCACCTTCTACAGCCTTAAGGAGTCAATTCGAACCCACGGCGGCATCATCCAGCCTATTATCGTGAACGAACTTACAGACGGCAGACTCGTTGTGATCGAAGGGAACACTCGACTAGCGGCATGACGACTCCCCATGGATGCAAGACTCACATCAGAGAGTATCCGCTTCTACCACGCGATAGGAAAGTCCACCTTGGCACAAGGCCTCACGATCCCAGTGTCAGCGCAGGTCGGTTGGATAGCCGGGATCGAAAAGGGCCGTAGCGTCCCGGTGAAGCTTCGCTTTGGGGATGGTGGTGTGGTCACAGCGAAGATTCGGCGACTGAACAACTCAAGAGGGCACGTACAGTTTCGATACGAGGGGAAGGCACAACGACCCTTGCGGGATTACCTCAACGAAGTCTTTCATAGCAACGCGGACGGCGTTCTCAAAATTGAACAAGTGGCCGACACTGAATTTCTCGTGCAACCACAGCCACCAGGCGTTACGACTTTGTCGATCTATAAACCGCGTCTTCACAATATCCTCGGAAACACGGCGGCAAGCGTTCCGGAATTATGTGAAATCAGGCGTCTCTTCCGGCAGATTGCCTATAGTCGCGAGTCCGGTCAATCCGAATATAATGCCCTGATCAAATCAACGCTCACCTCTGCTGGCTGGAAGTCCGAGGTGCGCGTTCGAAAGGGGATGGGCCTTCGCTGTGATTTCGAGAAGAATGGAATCTGGGTAGAAGTCGAATTCGGAAACGCTCGTGTTTACTACCAAGACTACATCAAGTTCCTACTCGCAGCACGTTATCAAAGGGCTCGCTGCGGTGTGCTGCTCTGCCCAACGGAGGCTTTCGCACAACTGCTGTGCGACCTCGGTAGGGAGCGGGCAGCGGCCAAGCGCCCACTTAACTCAGGGACATTGCCAGCGTACTCAGGAATGATGAGTTACGAAAAGGCAACGCGCGAATTCCCTCACCTTAAGTTCATGCTGACCAACGCGGTGATTGTTGCCGGTATTGAACTAGAGCGTCAGAACATCGACCTCTCTGTCATGCAAGCATCGCACGACCCGCGGGAATGATATGTATCCCCTGCAACTGAGTACGCCCGAGGGCGGCTCACAGAGACAAAACCGCAGATCTCAACAAAATGCGGAAAAGGGAAACGGTTCTATTTGCGATGGATAACTGTCCTCTTATTCAACACGACATTTTTTATAATTATCTTTTGACAAATGTCCGATCTAAACGTATATTCAGTGTAGAATCCAATGGGAAAAGTCGACTGCTTCAACTTGGCTGGGATCTACTGCTGGTTTTACTCGCAGGAGCATAGGCCGCCGCACTTCCACGCGAAAAGAAAGGGGCAGTGGGAAGTCCGCGTCTTCTTTCAGATGGGGCGGACGAATATGATCCAGTGGAAGAAAGGGCCGGCGAACCGAATCGATCGACGGGATCTGGACGCTTTGTGCGAAATGGCCGAACGGCACCGAGCCGAATTGCTGGCTGAGTGGGAAGAGAAGGTGTATTGCGATGGCTGAGACGATGGATAAACCCGCCATTTTCGTGGCGGACAAGCATTTGAAGACAGTCTTTCAGAATGCGTTTGCCGGGTCCGGGCTGCGACCGGGCCGGGGTGGCTGGCGGTACATCGTCAGTTGGGGCGATTCGGTCACCTCCGCGACCGGCACTATTCTCGCCGCTTGGAGCGTGGAAGACATTACGCGGGAGGCCCTGAAGGATTTCCGGCGACGGTACGTTGTGCCGCGCCGGCCGACGGTGTACTACGTGCTCTTTGGGAGAGGGCTTCCCTCCAGGGCGGTCGTGGACCGTGTCGCTTGGCTCCAGGTGAAGGATGACCAGAGGATACTCTTGGCCCCCGCAGGGGAAGGCGAAGAGGATTTTGCGCGAAGGCTTCTCACCGCACTGGACAAGGCTGATGACAGCCGCCGGATATTGGATGCCTGGTGGGAAGAGAGCACATTTGTTGTCGTTTCCGCGACCAGAGAGGGCTTCCGAAAATCGCGTGTGCCCATCGAGAAGCTGCCTGTTTTGCGGCGAATCCGGAAGCGGCAGCGCGAGGAGTTTGAGATCGACGAGGACGGCACATTCATCCACTGGCCCGGCGGTGACATTCATCTGGGCTGGGAGCAGTTCGAGCACGCGGTCGATGCGACGGCGCGTCTGAAGGCCAAGCAGCAGGTGGAGGGTTTCAACCGGGCGTATGGCGCAGCGATAGAAGCCGTGCGAAAAGAAAAAGGGTTGCGTCAGAGCGATGTCGCGGGTCTGACGCCTCGCCAAGTGGGACGTATCGAACACGGGCAATGCCGGGCTACTTTGTCCGCCCTTGCCAAGCTGGCAAAGGCACATGACGTGAGCGTCAACGAGTATATGGAGGAACTTTCCAAGCATCTGTAGATCGACAGGGGCCCGTCGTCAAGCATTTGTCTCATTCCAAGAGTCACACCGGCGCAGATTGGGAAACGGGACGGTGTCAGGTGCTTTTTCCAGCAGGAATCCGTGTCCATCCGTGCGAATTCGTGTCGCAGAAGCAGTTGTGGGCGACCCGTTCCCGGTTCTCAGTCAGATTGCCGCTTCCCGCCTCCGCGAGAATGACAATACTCCGCTCGCCATGGCGTGATCTGTGTCCATCCGCGTTTATCAGCGGTTAGAGAGTAGTTCCTGGCTGACAGTTCTCAGTTCCCAGTCTGTCCTCTGTCGTCTGTTCTCTGTCCTCCAGTCTGCGGCCTACGGCCTCCGGCCTGCGTTCTCCGTGCCCTCTGTGTCCTCTGTGGTGAGCAAGCAGTTCTCAGTTGACGGTGGGGGGCGGGAGGGTAGAATCCTTGCCGGTGTTGGTTGGTATGAGGCTTTGGGGGTAGCCTGCAAGCTTCATGGTTCGAGGTTCAGGGACCTGGGAGGTCATCGGCATGGAAATCTCAAACTCCAAATTCCAAATTCGAAATTCCAAATTCGAAACGAAGACAGTTTCCGGCCTCCGGCCGGTCGTGGTTTTTGGTCTCCTACTGATATCGTTGCCGGTTGCGGCGTGGGGCGAGGACGATCAGAGCATTGCGACGTTGCGGCGGATGGGCAAGGCGTTTGCGTCCATCGCGGAAAAGGCGTCGCCCGCCGTGGTGGGCATCCGGACAACCCGGCCGGTGCATGCAGGTTCCCGGCTGCGGGACGACTCCTATGGGGATAACAACCCCTACGGGGACCTCTTCGACTATTTCTTCCGGCGGCAGGCGCCACGCCGGAACAATGAGCCGGAGCCTAAGGAGATCGCCCAAGGGTCCGGGTTCATCGTGACGGTGGATGGGTACATCCTGACCAACAATCATCTCGTCGGGGAGGCCCAGGAGGTCGCCGTGCAACTGGGCGATGGCCGCAGGTTCAAGGCCAAGATCATCGGCGCTGATCCGGAGACGGATGTGGCGGTCATCAAGATCGCGGCGGAGAACCTGCCGTACGTGGAATTGGCCAACTCGGATACGCTGGAGGTCGGCGAGTGGGTGATCGCCATCGGCAACCCGTTCGGCCTGAGCCATACCGTGACCGCCGGCATCGTCAGCGCCAAGGGGCGCAACCAGATGGGCGTGGCGGACTATGAGGACTTCATCCAGACCGACGCTGCCATCAACTTCGGCAACTCCGGCGGGCCGCTGCTGAACCTCGACGGCAAGGCCGTGGGCATCAATACGGCGATTATCGGAGCTACGGGCAATATCGGCATCGGCCTGGCCATTCCCATCAGCATGGCCAAGGCGGTCTACGAGCAACTGAAAGACAACGGCAAGGTGGTCCGCGGCTACCTCGGCGTCCAGATCGACAATCTGGAGCCGGGCATGGGCGAGTTCTTCGGGTCCAAGAACGACAAGGGGGCCGTCGTTACGCAGGTCTTCGAGGATACGGCGGCGGCCAGGGCCGGCGTCAAGGCGGATGATATCGTCGTCGAGCTGGAAGGCGAGCCGATCGCCACGGCCAACGAGCTGATGAACAAGATCGCCATGCACAAGCCGGGCAGCAAGGTCGAGGTCGTGGTGCTGCGGGAGGGCAAGCGCAAGACGATTTCGATCACTCTGGACAAGCGGCCGCAGGGGGGGACGGAGGAGGTCGGCGGAGTTGCCAAGACAGCGGGGCCGCTGGGCTTGTCGTTGCAGACGTTGACCCGGCCGCTTGCCACGCAACTGGGGTATGAGGGCCTTGCGGGCGTGGTGGTGGACGATGTCGAGCCGGGCTCGCCGGCCGATGAGTACGGCCTCGAGCCGGAGATGCTGATCACGGAAGTGAATCGCGAGGCGGTGCGGAACGTAAAGCAGTTCAACGAGGCCGTGGCCAGGGCGAAGGCGAAGGGAAAAGTGCTCCTGCGGGTCCGCACCGACGAATGGACCAAGCTCGTTTTGATCCCGCTGCCGCCCAAATAGGGCCCTGTCGGATGGCGATGAAGACCAGCCCTGCCGGGCGGTGGGGGCGATCCTTCTCGTAGGGGCGAATAATCATTCGCCCTGCCGGGCGCCCCAAACCGCACCCCAGCGCGACCGCCTACGTAAGGTCTTCATCGGTCTGCCATTATCATGGGGGCGAAGGATCATCCGCCCCCGCCGGCCGAAGACTGAGGGGGCTGTGGCTTATCCTTCGGGATGACAAGGCGGCACGCCGGGGTGGGCGGTTTGATACCGGAGAGAGTCTTATGGAAGGGCAACGTGCTGACAGGGACCGAGCCCCCAAATGCGAAGAACCGCGTTTGGGAACCCTCACGCAAAACCGGATGCGGGCGTTGGGCTTGCACGAGCAGATGGAACTGCTGCAAGCCAAGTTCGTCGCGCTCATGGAGCATATCAGCAGCGGCGTGGCCGTCTACCGGGCGATCAACGAAGGGGAGGATTTCATTATTGTCGATTTCAACCACGCGGCGGAGGAAATCGAGCACGTTCGGAAGGAAGATATCCTGGGCAAGAATGTGGAGGAGGTATTTCCGGGCATCGGCGACTTTGGCCTGCTGGCGGTCTTTCGCCGGGTATGGCGGACGGGCGAGCCGGAGGAACACCCCATTTCCATCTACAAAGACGCCCGCACGACCAGTTGGCGGCGGAATTACGTCTGCAAGCTCCCCAACGGCGACATCGTGGCGGTTTACGACGATGTTACCCAGACCAAGCGGAGCGAGCTGGCCACCCGGATGGGCGAGCAGATCTTCCGGGCGATTGCGAACTATTCCTATGACTGGGAAGTGTGGGTGGGCCCGAACGGGCGGGTCTTGTGGATGAACCCGGCGGCGACGCGGATCTGTGGCTACTCCGTGGAAGAATTGACGATGATGCGGGGCTTTCCGGAGCCGATTGTCTACGAGCCGGACCGCGAGAGGGTCATGCGGGCCTTTGAGTCGGCGGTGCAGGGCAGCACCGGGAGCGAGCAATTCCGGCTCCTGCACAAGGATGGGCGGACCCTGTGGGCCGAAACGACCTGGCAGCCGATCTACGATGAGAAGGGCAATCCCCTGGGCCACCGGGAGAGCATTCGCGATGTGACCGCCCGCCGGCTGGCCGAGCAGGCGGCGGAGGTGGCGGAGTGGGAGGAAGAGGCGATTCTGGACAGCATGGCGGAGCAGGTGGTGCACTTGGACACGGAGGGGTCGATCCTCTGGGCCAATCGGGCGGCGTGCGAGTCCGCCGGAATGGGGCGCGAGCAGGTCATCGGCCTCTTCTGGTAGGAGATACAACTGGACTGGCACGAGGGTTCGGAGAGTTGCCCCGCGGTGGAAGCGATGGAGGCCGGAGAGCGGATCGAGACCGAGAAGTCGGCCGGGAGCGGTCGAGCGTGGTTCGTTCAGGCCACCCCGCTGCGCGACCAGAATGGCACGGTCATTGGGGGCGTGGAAATCGCGCTGGATATCACCGAGTACAAACAGGCGGAGCAAGCCCGGGAGGAATTGCCGCAGGAGGCCCGCCAAGCCGAGGCCGGGGCCCAGGTGGACGATCCGGTCGTCGACCTACCTCCCACCGAGCCGTGACCGCTCCCGCAGCCGATTTGAGTTGCCTCGGGGGCGGGCGGGCGTGTACTGTGGCCATCCATGCTGGCAAAAATACTGTCTTTCTACACGCGGGCTTTCGCTCTGTGGGTCATCCTGGGCGGCCTCGCGGCGTATTTCTGGCCGGCGCCGCTGGCTTCGCTGGATCGCCGGTCGGTGAACTGCGTGTTCGCCTTGACGATGTTCGGCATCGGCGCCGTGCTGCGGACCGAGGATTTCCGGCGCATCCTGCATCGCCCGGGTATCGTCCTGATCGGCACGATCACCCAATACAGCCTGATGCCTCTGGTGGCCTACGCCATCGCCAATGTATTCCGGCTGGATGCCCAGATCGCGGTGGGCCTGATTCTGACGGCCGCCGCCCCGGGCGCGATGTCCAGCAGCGTCGTCAGCTACATCGCCAAAGCGGACCTGGCCTATTCGGTCTCCCTCACGACCGTCTCCACGCTCCTGGCCCCGGTTGCGACGCCCGGCCTGACGTATTTGTTGGCGCGGTCGAAACTGGAAGTGCCGGTCCTGGATATGCTCGTCGAGGTCATATTGCTGGTGATCGTGCCGCTGTTCGTCGGGTTCGGCGTGCGGCACTTCTTTGCCAAAAAGGTGGAGAAGATCGCCGCGATCTTTCCGGCCATCTCGGTGACGTTCATCGTGTTGATCTGCTCGCGCACGATTGCCGCCAACCGGGCGAGCCTGCTGGGCATGACCGGGATGCTGCTGGGCATCGGTGTGCTGATGAACGTTCTCGGACTGGTGGGCGGCTACGCCATCGCCTGGATCTCTCGCATGGACGTGCCCCAGCGGCGGTCCCTGGCCATTGAGGGCGGCATGCAGAACGCCGGCCTGGGGGCGGTCCTGGCCTCGGAGCACTTCAGCGACAAGGCGGCGATGCCCGCCGCGGTTTTTGTCTTCATCTGCATCATTACGGCCTCGCTGCTGGCCGCCTATTGGCAGCGCACGCATCCGCAGCGGCTGCCGGCCCCGGCGGAATAGATGCCGAATCCCGCCAAACGGTTCTTGCATTTGGCCGATACAGGGACTATACTTATAGGTTCTATCTACTCTCGGCGAATCCCTGTATCAGCCTGGTTGGTTGTCCTTCTCTTTCGCCGAACCGTTGTGAGGAGTTTCGCAGCATGGGTGGTAGCGTAGCCGTGGCAGGCGTGACCGGCGCGGTCGGTCAGGAGTTTCTGAGCATTATCGAAGAGCGGAATTTCCCGTTCACTTCGCTCAAGATGCTGGCCAGCAGCCGCTCCGCGGGCAAGAAGATCCCCTTCAAGGGCAAGGAATACACGGTCCAGCAGATGACGACCGACAGCTTCCAGGGCATCGACATCGCCCTGTTCAGCGCGGGCGCTTCGCGCAGCCGGGAGTTCGCGCCGGCGGCGGTGAAAGCCGGCGCCGTGGTCGTGGACAACTCCTCGGCCTATCGCATGGACCCGCAGGTCCCGCTGGTCGTGCCCGAGATCAACCCGCAGAAGATCAAGGAGCACAAAGGCATCATCGCGAACCCGAACTGCTCGACGATCATCGGGATCGTGCCGATCTGGCCGCTGCACAAGGTCAATCCGGTCAAGCGGATGGTCGTGAGCACCTACCAGGCCGCCAGCGGGGCGGGCATGTCCGCCATGCTGGAGCTGGAGAACCAGGCCCGGGAGATCCTCGCCGGCAAGCCGCCGACGCGGAACATCTTCCCGCACCAGATCGCGTTCAACTGCTTCAGCCACAATTCCCTGCTGGGCCCGAACGGCTACAACGAGGAAGAGACGAAGATGGTCAAAGAGACCCGCAAGATCTTCGACTGTGCCGAGATCGCGATCACGGCGACGTGTATTCGCATCCCGGTGATGCGGGCCCATTGCGAGAGCATCAATCTCGAATTCACCCGGCCGATCACGCCGGAGCAGGTGCGCGACGTGCTCAAGAACGCCCCGGGCGTCACCGTCTTGGACGACCGCGAGCACAACCGCTTCCCGATGCCCATCGACGCGACCGGCAAGGACGATGTCTTCGTCGGGCGGATTCGCCAGGATGAGTCCCTGCCGAACAATCGCGGCATCAACCTGTGGGTCTCCGGCGACCAGCTCCGCAAGGGGGCGGCCCTGAACGCGATCCAGATCGCCGAACTGCTCTAAAGACCGGCTTCGAGCGACATACACGCATCGATCTTTTGGGTCCTTGGGGTCTTTTGTGTCCTTGGTGGTCGAAGGGACCAAAAGGACCTCAAGGACCTAAAGTTTTTCAGGCGGGTGGGGCATGGCCCTGCGCAACATCAAACTGACCATTGCCTATGACGGCAGCGCGTATCACGGCTGGCAGATTCAGCCGGGCTGCGTCACCGTCCAGGGAGTGCTCATGGAAGCGGTGCGCAGCCTCCTGGGCCCGAGAGCCCGGATCTGCGGGGCCAGCCGCACCGATGCCGGCGTCAGCGCCCTGGGCCAGGTCGGCTTGATCCAGATCGACACGCCGATCCCCACAGAGAATTTCGCCAAAGC
>JAMCWO010000295.1:14711-45683 GCA_023481165.1 Planctomycetota bacterium
CTCACGGACCGGCTGCCGGAAAGCATGGCGATCGTCAAGGCGGAGGATGTCCCGATGGGCTTCGATGTCATCGGCGACGTCAAGAGCAAACTCTACCGCTACACGATCTATTGTGGCCCGGTTCGCCCGGTCCTGCACATGCGGCACTGCTGGCACATACCGGCGACCCTGGACACGGAGGCGATGAGCCGGGCCGCCGCGCTGCTGGTCGGCAAGAAGGATTTCAAGTCCTTCGCCGCCGCGGCGGACCGCCGGGGGGACAGCGTCCGCACGGTATTCCGGTGCGAGGTAACCGAGGCGCCGGCAGAGGATGGCCGCTGGGTCTACGTGGATGCCGAGGGCGACGGCTTCTTGTACAACATGGTTCGTAACATCGTTGGGACGATGGTCGAGGTAGGCGTCGGCCGCTGGCCGCCGGAAAAGATTCCTGAGATCCTCGAAGCCCGGGATCGAACGGCCGCCGGCCCCATCGCCCCGCCGAACGGCCTGTGCCTGATGTGGATCAGGTATTGACGTGGGCAGACGCTGGCTGCCACGCTGGCGAGGTGTCATCCTGAGCGATGGCGAAGGATCTGGGTGGCGAATGAAACGTGCCCATCGCGCGTTAGGGAGCAGTTTACTTCGCGGGCCGGATGCTTGGGTTCCCCAACGCGACAAATCGCGTTTGGGGGCCCTTCACTTCGTTCAGCATGACAGAGGAGACGCCAGCCACGCGATTGGGAACTGCGCGTCTGTGCGTGTCGTACATGGTCTTGTGTTGGACGGCTTTCTGGAGATCGTAACTCGTGCTTGTTGAGCGGGATCATATCGGCATCTTCGGCAAGATGAACTGCGGCAAGAGCAGCATTATGAACTTGCTGACGCAGCAGCAGACGTCCATTGTCGATCCGACGCCGGGGACGACCGCCGATACGAAGATCGCCCTCCAGGAAATCCACGGACTGGGGCCGGTCAAGTTGTTCGACACCGCCGGACTGGATGAGGCGGGCGAGCTGGGCTCGAAGAAGCGTGCGAAGGGGCTGTCCGACCTGAAGGAGTGCGACCTGGTCTTGCTGGTGATCGATCCGGATACGAAAAGCTTCGCGACCGAGCGCGAGATTCTGGCCCGAGCCCGCGAGCAGGATAAGCAAATCCTGGTGATCTACAACCTGTTCCAGTCCTCCAGCGGGCAGCGAATACCGCTGGTCGAAGAGAGCGTGCCGCTGCTGCGATTTCATCAGAAGATCGGCCTGGCGGCCGTCGATCCGGTCTGCCGCCAGCCGCTGCTGAATTTCATCGTCGCCAACTTCGTCTCGAAGAACTGCAAGATGGAGCTGCTGCCCTTCGTCGAGCGAGAAGAGTTCTACATTCTGAATATCCCGATGGACGATGAGACGCCGCCCGGCCGATACCTGCGGCCGCAGGCGATGGCGGAGGAATACATCACGCGCCGCTGGGCTTATCCGATCTCCTATCGCATGGACTTGGGCAGGGCCCGCAACGGCGACGCCGCCGAGAGACGACGCTTCGAAGCGTTTCTGGGCAGTCTCAACCGCCGGCCCAAGGCCATCATCACCGATTCGCAGGCGATGGACTTGATGCACACGTGGACGCCGGACGATGTGATGCTCACGACGTTCTCGATCATGATGATCAATTACATCAGCCGGGGCAGGCTGGCCCGCTTTGCCGAGGGGATTAAGGCCCTGGACAGCCTCAGGGCCGGCGACAAGATCCTCATCGCCGAAGCCTGCAACCATTCGCGGATTGCCGAGGATATCGGGACAGTCCAAATCCCGAGATTCATGAAGCGGCATTGGCCCGGCGTGGTCGTCGAACACAACTTCGGCAGAGAATTCCAGGAGAACGACCGACTTTCGTCCTACAAACTGGTCATTCACTGCGGCGGCTGCATGATCAGCGCGCAGAAACTGCTCGCCCGCATTCGCGACCTCGACTCCATCGGTGTCCCGTACACGAACTATGGCATTTTCCTGGCCTACACCCAAGGCCGCGCGGCCCTGCGCCAGGTTCTGCGCCCGTGGCACATTGACTATGCGGGAGTCGATTGACAGAATGGGTCCCATGCGTCCTATCGGTCCGATTGGTCCTATAAGACCTATAGGACGCATGGGACAGATAGGACCTACGAACTGAAGAGAGCCAAGCTTGAGAATTGTCCACATCATCACGCGCTTGATTCTGGGCGGCGCCCAGGAGAATACGCTCATCACCTGCCGGCTCCTTGCCGAGCGGGGGCATGAGGTTACCCTGATCACCGGTCCGGCCCTCGGTCCCGAGGGCCAGCTCTTCGACCAGACCAAGGGCCAGAAGTACCGCACCATCGTGGTTGACGAGATGCGGCGGGCCGTCCTGCCTTTCAAAGATTACGCCAGCTACGGCAAGACCAAGGAACTGCTGCGCGAGCTGAAGCCGGACATCGTCCACACGCATAGCGCCAAAGCCGGCATTGTGGGCCGCTTCGCCGCCTGGTCGCTCAAGGGCGAATGGGATTTCCGTGTCGAGGGCGTCCCGCCCTCGAATCGCGGGCAGGATGCCCGCGACATGCAAGGGCCAGGGTCCCCAAACGCAATCAGTTCGCGTTTGGGAACCCACGATGCCCTCGCCACGAGACGCCCGGGCGTTGTGCACACGCTGCACGGCCTCTCCTTCCATCCCTATCAAAGCTCGTGGTCCAATCGACTCTACATCGCGTTCGAGAAGGCGGCGGCCCGGCGGACGGACTATTTCATCAGTGTCGCCGACGCGATGACCCAGCAGAATAAGGCCGCAGGCATCGGCGTAGACAAGCCCTATATCACCGCCTACTCTGCCATTGAAGAAGAGCAGTTCCTGACCCCGATTCCGGATAGCAAGCTGCGCGAATTTCGCCGTAAGCACGAGATTCCGCGCGAGGCGGTAGTCCTCGTGACGATCGCGCGTCTGTTCATGCTCAAGGGCCATGACTACATCATCGAGTCGGCCCGCGAATTGTCGAAACGGTTCCCGAACGTGATGTGGCTCTTCGTCGGCGACGGCAACCTGGCAGATACATATAAGGAACAGATCCGCCGTCTCGGCCTGACCGAGCGTTTTTGCTTCACCGGCCTGATCCCGCCCGACCAGGTCCCCCTGGCGATCCAGGCATCCGACATCCTCGTGCACCCATCGTTGCGCGAGGGCCTGGCCCGCACGCTGCCGCAGGCGATGCTCTGCGCCCGGCCCGTAATTTCCTTTGACGTGGACGGCGCCCGTGAGGTCGTCAACGAGACCACCGGCCGGCTCATCGAGCCCAAGAACGTCCCGCAACTCATCGAAGCCTGCGCCGAGTTAATTGCCGACAAGTCCCTCCGCGAGAAGCTCGGCCGGACCGGCCGCGAGGCCGTCCGCACGAAATTCGCCCCCGACACGATGGTGGACACCATCGAGGATGTCTATCGAAAGCTGCTGGCGTGACGCTCCGGCGACCTCGCTCCATCACGCTTCAGCCCATTCGACGAGATAGGAGGCGGGATTTCGGAGGGCCTTTACCGGGTCCGGAAGGTGAGAAAGCTCATGGGCCAGGCGCTGTTGAATCATCGGCATCGGCTCGGCGGATTCGAACGGTTGGAGCAGGTCCTTCGCATCGGGATCGAAAGGCCCGATGGTATCCTTTTCGTAGCGCTCGCTCCCGGTACGAAGAATGGTCTTGCGGCCGGGATGCGTCTGTTTCTCCGGGGAGGTCTTGTGCAAACGCCTGGCGCCGTACTGCGAAATCTTGTAGACAATCCCGATGGCCGGGACGTGTTGAGAGACGGTGAAGCGCGTGCCGACGCCGAAGCCGTCGATTTCGGCGCCGGCCTCCAACAATTCCGCGATCCGGAATTCATCCAGGTCGCCGCTGACGAAGATCCGCAGGAACTCCAAGCCTTTATTCTGGAAGTAGGCTCGTGCGAACTTGCTCAACTCGACCAGGTCCCCGCTGTCCAGCCGGATGCCCCGGATCCTGATCCCCTGGCCGAGGAAATCCTTGGCCACGCGGGCGGCGGTCTTGATCCCCTCAATGCTGTTGTACGTATCGACCAGCAGGATCGCCCTGGCGCCATACATCTCGGCATAAGCGCGGAAGGCCTGCTCCTCGGACGAGTGGGCCTCGATGAACGAGTGGGCCATCGTCCCGGAGGGTGGCATACCCAGCAGCCGGGCGGCGTAGACGTTGCTGGTCCCGGCGAAGCCGGCAATCTGTCCCCCGCGCGCTGCCCGGAGAGAGGAAATTGGCCCCTGGCACCGCCGCAGGCCGAAGTCGACCACGGGGATGCCACGAGCGGTAGAGACCATCCTGGCAGCCAGTGTCGCCTCGATGATCGAGAAGCCCAGGATGTTGAGGAGGTAGGTCTCCAACAGTTGAGCATGCAGGATCGGGCCGCCCACCTCCATGATGGGCTCGTTGGGAAAAAAGACCGTCCCCTCCGGCAGCGCCCGAAGGCGGACCTCCAGTTGGAATCGAGACAGGTACTCCAGAAAATCTTCGGCGAAGATCCCGGTCGAGCGAAGGTACTCGATGTCCTGCGGAGCGAAACGGAATTCACGCAAGTAGCTCTCCACCTCCCGCAGGCCCGCCATCACGAAGAAGCCCCAGTGCGGGGGCAGATGCCGCACGAAGGCCTCGAAATAACCGGTCTCGTTCATGCCCTGGCGAAAGTAGGCTTGAGCCATCGTCAATTCGTACAGGTCTGTGAACAGGCCCGGCGTGTCTTTGAGCAGCCACATAACAACAGTTCCGAGTGGGCAGTTGTCAGTCCTCCGTCGACTCTGCGTGAACAACTGTCAACTGCTGTTTGATTTGGTCAAACGTTGTGATCTCGACCCCGCGCCGGCGCAACTCATCGTAGACCTCCTCATCCGGCCGCGTGTGCAGGCCCTTCGTGGCGTCCGTGAGCAGGGATAGTTTCACTCCCTTGTGCTTGGAAAGCTCGGTGAGGACATAGTACACGCAGCAATCGAGGGCGACGCCGAAGGCGATCACGTGTTCGGGACGAATCAGGTCCACGAGCTTGTGCGTGTTCGGGTTGTCGAAGACATTCAAGCTTTGCTTGCGGATGACGATGTGAAACTGGTCCTTCTGTACGAGCTGGCGGAGTTGGGCCATATCCACCTCGTCGATTTCGGTATAATCGATCGGGACATCGCCCAGGTCCCCGACTCTCTCGGCGCCGGGCGTGCCCGCCATGGCGTGCGGCGGGAAAGTCGTTTTCATGTCCGGCTGCAGCGAGATCTCCGGATTATCCAGCCGGTGCCAATCGACATCTGAGAGAATGGAGAAGCCATTCTCTAAGGCGAAACGCCGGGCTGCGCCCACCTTATCGATGATCTCCTCGGCGCCCGGAACGTACAATGTGCCTTGCGGTTTCATGAAGTCGAACTGCGTATCTACGTCCCAGAAGATGGTCTTCTTTCGTTTCATGATGCTACCTCCCTATAGGCAAACTTCGCCCCATCTGCTACACTTACTACCGTACCAGGGGCCTTGCGGTGCGATGGTTTTCAGGTGGGCAAACACGCTGGAAAGGTAGACACATGAAGAGCTATCGAAGCGAGCTTCGGTTCAAGACCAAGCAGCGCCGGGAGTTCATCAATATCACGCCGCAGGTGGAGCGATGCCTGCGGGAGAGCGGCATTAACGACGGTCTGGTCCTGTGCAACGCGATGCACATCACGGCCAGCGTCTTCATCAATGACAACGAGCCCGGCCTGCACCAGGACTTCGAGACCTGGTTGGAGCGGCTGGCGCCGGAGAAACCCTATACGCAATACAAGCACAACAAGGCAGAGAACAATGCCGATGCCCACCTGAAGCGGAGCATCATGGGGCGCGAGGTGGTGGTGGCGGTGACGGACGGTCATCTCGATTTCGGACCCTGGGAGCAGATCTTCTACGGCGAATTCGACGGCATGCGCGAAAAACGCGTCCTGGTCAAGATTATCGGGGAATAGGCGGTTGTTGGCATGAGCTTGCTGCTGTTTCTCTCGAACGTCCTGGTGATCTCGCTTACGGGCGCTCTGGCCCCAGGGCCGGTGACGGCAGCCGCCATCGGGATGGGTTCGAGCAATCGGTTGGCCGGCCTGTTCATGGCGCTGGGCCATGGCCTGGTGGAGTTTCCGCTCATGCTGCTCCTGCTCCTGGGCGTGGGCCGAGTGCTCAAGCGTCCCTCTATGAGCATGCTCATCGGGCTGGCGGGCGGCGGTTTCCTGGTGTTCCTGGCCGTGCAGATGTTCCAGGGGCTCGGGACCGCCGGCGCGGGGCCGGCCCAGCCCACAGGAGGGAGTCCGCTGGCGACGGGTATTCTGCTGTCGGCCGGCAATCCTTATTTCCTCGTCTGGTGGGCCACCGTGGGCTTGACTCTGATTACCACGGCCAGAACCATGTTTGGATTCTGGGCTTTCGGGCTCATGGCCCTGGTTCACTGGTCCTGCGATCTGATCTGGCTCACGGTTCTATCCTGGGCCAGTTTCAAAGGCTCGGTGCTTTTGGGACCGACAGGGCAGCAGGTCGTGCTGGCCGTCTGTGCGGCGACGATGCTCGGCTTCGGCCTGTACTTCATTGTTCTGCAAGCGATACGATTGGGGCGCCGACGTTTCGGCTCCGCCGCGCCCTCATGTGAGTGAAGGACATACATGAAATCGAGGTTATGGGAACGACAGGGAATGGGGTATGCGCACTGGAGCCATCTGAAGCCGGTGTTCCTGGCGATGATGGTCCTTGCTACATCATGGATGGCTCTCGGACGCACGTGCGCCACGGAGGCGGAGTCGGCCGTCCGGATGGGGAAAATCACGAAGGGACCGTGTCTATTGCGCGTGATGCAGGACCGCGTCGCCTTGATGTGGGAGACGGACACGAAGCAGCCTTCGGGTGTGTCCTACGGACCCAAGGGAGGGCCGCAGGCATACCGGCAAAGCACCGCGGAAAGGCTCACGTACCAGGGTACGACCGTCTACATTCACAAGCTCTGGATCGAGGACCTCCAGCCGGGCCGGACCTACGATTATCAGATCACGGGCCCCAACCGCCGCAGCGAGACCTTCGAGTTTCATACGACCCCGGCCGAGACCAACGAAGTACGCTTCATTGTCTACGGCGACACGCGCACACAGCCCGAGGTGCACCGCAAGCTGGTCGAGCAGATGAGGAAGCACCCGGTGGATTTCATCATCCACGGCGGCGATCTGGTCGCCAGCGGGGACGATTACCGCCTGTGGGGTCCGCAATTCTTCGAGCCGCTCCAAGGCCTGGTGGAGCGGGTCCCGATCTATGCCGCCAAAGGCAACCATGAAGGCCGCGGCGGCACCTTCGAGAAGCTGCTTGTCCCGCCCGGCGGAGAGAATGATTTTTCCCTCGACTATGGCCCGCTTCACTATTTCTGTCTGAACAACGTGTCCAGCAAGAAAAGCGCCGGCCAGCTTGTCAATCAGATCGCTCAGGACGCCGCCGCCAGTCGCGCCGCCTGGAAGTTCGTCACCTATCACATTCCGAGCATCAACTTTGGCGGCCACATATCGGTCTGGCAGCAGAGCCGGGCCCTGCGGGCATTCTCCGAGTCCGGCATCGACTTCGTGGTGACGGGCCATTCCCATCAGTACGAGCGCTTCCGGCCCATCGAGCCGCCGGGGGAGGGCAGTTACGTGACGTATATCACCGCCGGAGGCGGCGGAGCGCCGCTGGCCTCGGTGGAGCCGACGCCTTGCCATGCGTGCGCCCAGGCCGTCTACCACTTCTGCCTGTTCCACATCCGCGCTGGCCATCTCACGATGGACACCATCGATGCCGAGGGACGCACGATCGACCATCTGGACATCACCAAGACCGCTGGGCGCCTGGACGAGTCGTATCGAGCGCGGGCCATACCGGTGGGCAGTATTCCGCTCTGCCGGTCGCTGTGTGCAGGGGTGAGCGGTACGCTCTCGCGCAAGCCCGAGAAAGGGCAGCCGTTCACGGTGAGCTTTGATGTCGTGGTCCCGCCGCTGCCCGGCGGCGCTGTTCTGACCTTGGCGCTGCGGGGCGAGGGGCAAGCCTACCGGTTGCCGCCGCCTTCCACCACGATGGTGAGCGCCGCGGGGGGCCGGGCGCATGGGAAGCTGGTGGCGACGCTCTTGGTCGCCCCCCAGGCCCGTCAGGGTACACCGGCTCAGGCCGCACCGATCGAGCCGGCCCTGTGGATTGATTGTCATTACACGTTAGGTGGTACGGAGGAGACCTTCACCAGGCCCATCGTGGTCGGCAGCCCGTCGATCCTGGAGCGTCTCCTGGGCGGCTGACAGCCGTAGCGCCACGATGCCGTTCCCGCGGGGGCGGGGGGGTCTCTCAGCGTTTCTTGAAAAGCTGCTCCAGTCCTCTCTCGATCTGCCCCTTGAACTGCAACTCCAGCAGTTTCTGGAGGTTCAACTGGGGCTTGCTCAAGGTGCCCGTCAGCGGCACGGCGATGCGGTCGGCGACCTGCGCCTGGCCGACCCGCACGAGCCGGCCTTCCAGCGTGTACGGCAGGACGATCGTCATATTCAGGGCCCCATCCAGCCCGATCGACCCGCGGAAATTGACGGGGTTTTGGCCGATGTCGATCTGCATGTCGTCGTAGCGCACGATCCCCTTTTGCAGGACCAGGACCGTGGGGTGCAGGGTCAGGATTTGGCCGCGAATGTTCTGGCCGCCGAGGGAGAAGATCTGGCTCAGCAGGCTGGAGGCCCCCAACTGCATCTTGTCGATCCAGATCCTTCCATTCATCTGGGCGCGCGTTCGCATGTCGGCGGTCAGTGGGATCGCCAACTGCTCCACGTCGAAATTGGCGGTCCCGCTGACCTCCACCGCATCGGCAAAGATCGGGTTGACGTACTTGAGGAGGGTCTTGGCCGTCTGTTCGTTGATCTGGATGCCCTGGGCCACGTGTACGAGCGTGGGCATCATCAGCATCGGCGGCGACCCTCTCAGGTTGGCGTTGCCCAGGAAGTTCAACCTGCCATTGTTGACCGTGGTGGAGACCGGCCCGATGGTCATCAGGCCATCTTGGGAGCGAAGGTCCAGTTGCGTCGGCCCGAAATCGAAACCCAGGTAGGCGGCCCGGTCAAAGCCGAGCGACGCCTGGCTGGTGAGATGGGCCAGCAGGCCGTTCGGCTCGTGGGCAGGATAGACGCTCGTGAAATTGATCGCGACCGGCCGCTGCCCGGAAATGCTCAATTGGCCCGGCAGGAGGGTGGATATCAACGGGGCGACCGCCGCCCAATCGAATTGCCCATCGAGGGCGCCTTGTGCCTTGATGGTCGGGCCCTGGCGCGTCCGCGTGAACTGGCCCTTCTGGATCTTGATCTGCGGGCTTTCGACCAGCAGCCGCTCGATATTGATCGTCTTTTGATTCGGGTCGGCATAGACATCGAAGGAGGCCGTGACCTCCGGCTGCTGGAAGGGGGGCTCTCCTCGAGAGATCACCTGGAGATTCTGGATCCGCGTGGCGGTGGAGGACAGGTGGTACACGTTCTTCTTCTTCTCCACCTTCACCTGCGACTGGGCGGTGCCGGCCACCGTGAGTCCCTTGGGCAGGGCGCCGAGGAGCACGTCATAGCGCGCGAGCTTGTTCAGGTCCACGTTGTTCGCCGTGAGCACGAGACTCAGGGGCGCGGGCGAGCCGGCTCCCATGGGGATGATGCCGTTCTGGATGCCCAGCGTGCCGAAACTGGCATTGGCGGTAAGATTTTGGATCGCGAGCGTCTGCTGCTGTTGGTCGAGACCCGCGGTGAAAGTCACGTTCATCTGCGGCTCGGAGACACTGTTGCCATCCGATGCCAGGACAAGCTGCTGCGCCGCCAGCGTGCCGGTGATGCCCGTGATCTTCTCGCCGAGGGAGACCTGTCCCTTGCTCGTCAACTGACCGGCGAGCTGATACGATCCCAGGTTGATGAAGGGCCCCAACTGCGTTTGGAGCGCGGCCAGATCGGCCTGGCCCTGGTAATGGATCTGCTGGAACGTGCCGCTGGCGCTGACCTTGGCAAAGGGCGCTGTGACGGTCAGGTTGTCGATCTGCGCCCCCTGCTTGCCGGAGGAGAGCTGCAGGGCCGTCTGTATCGGCCCGCTGAGAGCGACCTTCTGGTTGTTCACCACGCCGGCCAGTCCGAGAATCTGGGCCTGGGCCGTAAGGGCGGCCCGGCCGTTCTCGGTGGTCGTGTTGATGCTGCCCGTGGCCCGGCCGTTCGTGACCTGCATGTCGGGGCGGACGCCGAGGGTATGCGGCATTTGAGACAGGACCGCCGCCAGGTTGATGTCGAAGTTGCCCCGTACGTTGTACGCTGCGCCGCTCTCCAGGAGTTGCGACAACGATCCCGGTGTCTTGGGCAGCGTCCCGGTCAGGGAGACGGTGGCCCAATCCGTGCGCACCTCGAGTTGGTTGACGTCGACGACGTCGCCCGCTTGGGCCAGATTGACCGTGGCGTTCAGTTGGGCGGTCCGCACCTGGTCTCCCTGGAGAGTCGGACCGGTGAGATCGAGGTTTTGGCCGGTCACCGTGCCGTTGATGTTCTGAATCTGGCCGTCCTGCAGGGCGCTGGTGAGGTGCCCCGAGACCTGGCCGCGGGCCTGAACCTGGAGTCCCGCCAGATCGAGGAAGGGGGCGACGGAAGCCAGATTCAAATCGTTGACGTCAACGGTCAATTCGCCCGACGTGCCCCGGAGACTCCAGCCGGTCTTTTGGCTGGGCGTGGCTTGACCGACGACCGTCAGTTGCCCCGGACTCTGCTGGGCCGCCAGCACGACGGCGCCGGCCTTAAACCTGGAGGTTTGCCCGGGGGGACGGATACTCAGATCCGAGTTCAGATCCGCGAGCTGCACCGTCTGACCGTGGGTATCCGTGAGGCGCACGCGGCCGTCCCGGATGACGACATCCCGGATCCGCTCCAGCTCGTTCATGTCCACGGGTTTCTTCTCGGCGGAGGGTGGTCGCTCGCGCAGGTCGATTGCGACGCGCGGCTGCTCGAGGACCGTTCGCCCGAGGGCCAACGTCCCGGAGAGCAGACTGGCGTAACGGGGCATCGTGGTGATCTGGCTGACATCGACCTCGGTCCAGCCGTTTTCCGCGCGATAGCTGAAGCCGGCGATCCGCACCCCCCGGAACCATCCGACCGACAGATCGCGGATCCCCGCCTGGCCCCCGGTGCTGCGGCTGATCTTGGCCTGGACCCAGCGTGTGAATCCCGGCGAGGAGAGGAATACGGGGATCAGCAGCACGATCACGAGGAGGACAATCAGTACCCCGACCAGCGCCCACGGCCACTTTTTCTTGGGCCTGGTTCTTGCCACGTCCTGCTTCTGCGCTTCCATCGCTTTACCTCCGAATCAATCCGTTGAACCCTCTTTGTGCGAACGCCCCTTCGGCGTGCTTCCGGGCGAACACGGGCGTCAATCGCCGGTCGGCCCGGGAGTTTCCCGCTTAGTGGTACGGCTCCGCGTTCGGAGGGTTCAACAGGGGCAGAACGACACCGAACCCGCTCCAGCGCCGGCGATCTACTCTTTGCCGTCCACAAGGCAGAACTGCAGGCCGCCACGGAGGGTGACCCCCGTGCAGAAACCGGCAGGGGCAAAGCGCAAAGGACGGAGAGTGAAGCGGCTCAGTCCTTCAGGATCTCGTCGGTCTTGTGCGCCACGAGACCATCGGTCTTGTCGGTGAATTCCTTGGTGATATCGTCGATCTGCTTTTTGGCGGAATCGCGGTCGTCTTCGGTGATATCCCCGTCTTTTTCCTGCTTCTCGAGGGCCTTGTTGGCGTCGCGCCGGATGTTGCGGATACTCACCTTGGCCTGCTCGCCGGCCTGCTTGACCTGCTGGACAAGCTGCTTTCTTCTCTCGCCGCTCAGAGGCGGGATGTTCAGCCGGATGAACTTGCCCTCGATGACCGGCGCGATGCTCAGGTTGCTGCTCTTGATCGCCTTCTCGATCTCCTTCAGGGAGGCCGGATCAAAGGGTTTGATGACCAGCATATCGGCTTCGGGCGCCGAGACGGTGGCCAGGGATTTCAACGGGGTCGGGCTGCCATAGTACTCCACCCGGATATGGTCCACCAGCGCGGGAGTGGCTCGGCCCCCCCGGAAGGACTTCAATTCATCCTGAAGTACATCCAGGGCCTTCTGCATCTTGGATCTGCTCTCGGAGACGACTGCTTGCGTTGCCATCGCCAAACCCCTCGGAATTTATGATTCATGAATATCGTCAATCAAAGTGCCTACCGGCTCGCCGCAAATTGCTTTGGTGATATTCCCTTTGATGAAAATGTTCAGGACGATGATTGGGATATGATTGTCGCGGCACAGACTGATGGCGGCGTGGTCCATGATGCGCAGACGGCGGCGGAGCACATCGTCATAGGACAAGCGCGGCAGCAGCGTCGCTTGCGGGTCCTTTTGGGGATCGTCGCTGTAGACGCCATCGACTTTGGTGGCTTTCACGAGCAGGTTCGCCTCCAATTCGCTGGCCCGCAACGCCGCACAGGTGTCCGTCGTGAAAAAAGGATTGCCCGTCCCGCCGGCCAGAATCACCACGCGCCCTTGCTCAAAGTGGCGCAGCGCCCGGCGCCGAATGAACGGCTCGCACAGCGCCGGCACGTTGATCGCGCTCATGACCCGCGTCTCGCGGCCCCTCTTCTCCAGGGTCTCCTGCAACGCACACGCGTTGAGGAGGGTCGCCAGCATGCCCATGTAGTCGGCCGTGTTGCGGGGAATGTGGCTTCTTTGCGAGAACGTCTCGCCCCGGATGAAGTTGCCCGCGCCGACGACAATCCCGATCTGGGCGCCGAGGTTGCAGATCTCGTCAATCCGCGCCGCGATGGACTCCAGCGAGCCGCCGTTGATCCCGAACTCCCCCGGCAGGCAGAAGCTCTCGCCGGAGAGTTTGAGCAGAACCCGGTTGTATTTGCTTGCCGCCATCGATCCCACCGCATGGCCTACGGATCAGGAATGACCACGGTCATCCCTGATCCGTCGAATCATCCAACCTCGAACCGAACGAACTGCTTGATGCTGGCTTGGCCGCCGGCCTGTTGGGCTGCTTCTGCGAGCATCTGCTGCACCGTCTTGGTGTCATCCTTCACGAAGGGCTGTTCGAGCAGGCAGTAATCGCTATAGAACTTCTTCAGTTTGCCCTCCACAATGCGATTCACCACCTGGGGCGGCTTGTTCTGCACCTGGGCCGCGTAGATCGCCTTCTCGTGCTCGACCACCTGGGGATCCAAGCTGGCCGCGTCCAAGGCGATCGGCTTGCTGGCCGTAATGTGCATGGCGATATCCGAAGCGGCCTGTTTGAGCGCAAGAGCCTGGGCGGTCTTGTCGCTGTCGGTCTCAATCTGGACCATGCTGCCCACCTTGTTATTGAAGTGAACGTACGTGCCGATGAGCCCCGGCCCTTCCAGCCGGAACCGCGTGTAGTCGCCCACCTGCATCTTCTCGCCCGTTTTGCTCACGACTTCCGTCAATACTTCCTGGAACGCCTTTCCGGCGATGATCGTTTGCAGAACGCCTTGGGCCCCCTGAACGGCCGAAGCGGAAGCGATGTAATCGCGGATGTCTTGCGCCAACTGCACGAAATCGTCGCTCTTGGCCACAAAGTCCGTCTCGCAGCAGAGCGTCGCGAGGGCGGCCTCCTTGCCGTTCCGGCTTTGCCAGCATACGACGGCGCCCTCCGAGGTCTCCCGCTCCGCACGTTTGGCCAGCGTAGCCAGACCCTTCTTGCGGAGGATTTCCATGGCTTTCTCCATGTCGCCGTCGGCTTCCTCCAGGGCCTTTTTGCAGTCCATCATGCCCTGTCCGGACATTTTTCGCAATTTCACCACGACTGATGCTGAGATTTCCGCCATTTGATCAACTCCCGTTCTGCCTTTTGCAGATTGCCAGCGGCTGCGCGCTCATCCGGGCTCGCAGCGCGGCTCGGATGATTCCGTCAGGTCCGTTATCCTGTTCTCTGGACCCCTCAGACCGCCGAGGTGTCTCCGATTTCTACGTTCGTTTCCGCAGGTATGTTGAGGTTTGCGCTGCTACGTGCCGGCCGGTGGCTGCTCGGGCTCCGGCACCGAGGTATCCTCTTGGGCGGCCGGCACCTCCTCGCTTTCGGCCGTCTCCTCGCCCACCGTAGCCACGGCGGACGCCTCCGCGCCGCTGGCTCGAGCCAGCGCAGGCCGCCGGGAGCGGACTCTCCGGGGCCGGGGTGTCGTTTCCTGCTGCCGAACCGAAACCATCGTCTTGCCGATCGCCACCGCATCGGCCAACTCGTTGAGGATGATCTCGATCGCGCGGATGGAGTCGTCATTCGCAGGAATGGCGACATCCACGGTATCCGGATCGGAATCCGTATCCAGCACGCCGACCGTCGGGATGCCCAGTTTGCGGGCTTCCCGCAGGGCCAGGTATTCTTTGCGCGCGTCCACGACGACAACGGCCGCCGGCAGTCGCGTCATCTTTCGTACGCCCTCCAGGTTGGTGCGGATCTTGCGCATTTCCCGCTTGAAGCGGGAGGCCTGTTTCTTGCTTTCAGATTCCAACGTCCCATCCTGTTCCATGGCCTCCAACTGCTCCAAGCGCTGGAGCCGGGAGCGGATCGTGCGGAAGTTCGTCAGCATGCCGCCCAGCCACCGCTCCGACACAAAGTGCATCCCGCACCGGTTGGCCGCCGCTTCCACGGCTTTCTGGGCCTGCCGCTTGGTGCCGACGAACACCACGTCGCCGCCGGAGGATACGATCTCGGCCAACAGCTTCTTGGCGATAAGAATCCCCTTGAGGGTCTCCTTGACGTCAATCACATGAATGTTGCCCCGCTTCGCAAAAATAAACGGGGCCATCTTCGGATTCCACCGGCTGATGCCGTGTCCGAAGTGCACCCCCGCGTTAATGAGTTCCCGCGCCAACTGTTTAGCCACAAAGACCTCCAGAATACCTCTACTATCTTGTACCGGTAGAAACAAACCGCGAAATTACAACAGGTTAGCGAGACGCGCGCATATTGTCAATCACTTTTGCGTTATAGTTTACGGACAGACCGATCGGTTGTCCACCGACAAAAGTGGCTTAGGCCGATCATTTTTACGATTTGTTGTGTCAGACTGCGGCAGGGCCGCGTGGTTGGCCGCCCGTCTGGACAAAGAACGCCAATGGTCCTAAGTCCTTGTGGCGACTGGGGTAACCGCCTTTTTCATCTGGAGGCCGGGTCTGGAGGACGCCGACCTCAATACCAGACCACGATCACGATGTTCTGCTCAATCTTCTTCTCCGTGATCTCGCCTTGGAGCACGTTGGTATGTTTGATCACGACCTGGGGGTTCTCTGACAGCCATTTGGTGATCATCTCATCGAGAAAATGGATAGCGCCGGGATGCATCTTGGTGAAGAAGGTCTTGCAGGCGGTAATCCGGCAGGCGGAGGCGACCCCGACAGCGGCGGAGGCGACGCCACTACTGGTGGGCGGCTTCGGCGGCACGGGTCTGACCACCGGGGCTTTCGGCGCTGCCGGAGCGACGGGCGCGGCGGCACCTCCTCCCAGATTCAACGGAGCCCGAGAGACACCCGGCGAGGCGCTGGCCGGACTTGCCGCTGGTCGGGCCGGCTCGGCGGCCCCGTTGCTCAAAGGAATAGATTCATTGGGATTCTCGCCGTGGTTGGGATTGCCGCTCACATTGTCCATGTGCTACCCTCCATACAAGTCAGCCTACTTTGCCTCAACACAGTGCTCAACGTATGCTCACAGAGGCCACGGATTCGATCCGGGCCCCACACAGGCTCGCCTCCGGCGTTGGCGGCGGCTTGGACTTCCGTTCTTGATGGAGTGCAGAGGTCTACTGCTGCTTGGGCGTCGGGGGGCTCGCCGCTCCTTGCGGCGGCGGGGTCGGCCCGGACGGCTTGACCTCTTGTTTCGGCTTCTCGGTCTTGTTTTTCGCCGGCTTGGGCGTCGGCTCTTTCGGTTTTCCGCTCAGGTCACCGGGCTCCGGCGGTTTCTCGGCCTTCTCTTTCGTTTTCGCCAGTTCCGCGCGCGCCTGCTGCGCCTCCGTGGTTGCCTTCTGCGCGTCCGTCTGGGCCTGCTGCGCTTTGGCGGTCAACTGCGCCATCTTCGCCTTGTTCTGTTCGAGCTCGGCCTCCAGGTCCTCGACCTGCTGGCCCGTACGGATGGCCTGCAACCGCGCGGAGGTCATTTCCGCTTCCGATTCCTGTTGGGCCTGCCGGGCCTTCTCGAGCCGGCGCTGCTCCTCTTCCCGGCGGGCCTTGGTGCCCAGCGGGTCCAGGACGGTCTCTTGCAGGCTCTGCGTCATCGGGGAGGAGTGCCGCTCCCGGAGCATGTTGACTACATCCTGGCTCGGCTTGCCGTTCGTCGAGATGCTGGGCGTCAGGATGAAGATGACCTCGGTGGCCCGTTCCTCGAAATCCCGGCCGGAGAAGAGCAGATTGAGCACGGGGATGTCCTTCAGAATGGGCACGCCGCGCACCACGTCGCGTTTCTCCGACTTGCGAATGCCGCCGATCACGAGGCTCTCGCCCAGCCGGATGCGGTTGTCCTTGTTCGTGATCATGCGCTCCGTCACGTTGGGCGTTTGCTTGATGCCTTCCGGCGTCAGGTAGGCGGCGATCTGCGCCTGGGTCTCCAGGCCGATGAAGCCGTCGGCGTACACGTGGGGCGTCACTTGCAGCGAGTCGATGATGTCGTAATACTCGATCGTCGTGCCCAGAATGAGACCGCCGGCCACGCCCCCGGTCGTATACGTGATCTGCTGCAACGGCTGGTGCTGCTTCGACTGGATTTTGGCGGTCTCGCCATTCACGACTTCCAGGCTCGGGTTCATGAGAATCTTCATGTAGCCGCGAGAGACCAGGATATCGACCAGCGCCTTGAAATTCTGCTGGCTGACGCCGATCTTGAGGCCGAACTTGGCGCGGGCCGGATCGCGCAGCTCCGCCCCGGGGAAGGCCAGGTTGCCGTTGTCCTCCTGGCCGCCGAGCGTGACACCTTCGCCAAAGAGATTCCCGATCAGCATGCGGGTCTCCCGGTCCACGGTCAGGTCGGCGTACAGCTCCGAGACCACGCAATCGATGCGCACCTGGATCGGCGGGATGTCGATGTACTTGATCGTATCCAGGACGGCGTCGATGTCCCCCTCCTGCGGACACCGTACCAGGATCTGGTTGGTGGCGCTGTTGGCCGTGACGGTATAGGCGGGCAGGACCTTGGACTGTCCCTTCTCGTCGAAGATCTTCGAGGCGAATTGCTCCTGGATGATGGTCTTCATCTCCTCCGCCGTGTGGTATTGGCAGAAGTAGACCAGCTTCCACTCGACGGTCCCCCCGACCGTCTGTGAGAATTTCCTGGGCGGGGATTTGTAGACGGCCGGCCCCTGGAGATTCGGGTCGGGAATCGTTTCGACACGGCCGAGGTCGCGCAGGATGTTCTGGGCTTCAATTGCGGTCGCGCGCTCATCGGGCCAGTCATGGCAGCCGCACAGACCCGCCACAGCCAAAATAGAAAGAGCCACAAGCGCCCTCTCACGGCGGCTGGTCTTGTGGCGGTCATTCCCCATAGGCTTCTTACCCGTCGTTTCTACCTACAATCCGCAATGCCCCACCAATTTTTTTCTACCCCTCGCCCGCGAACCTCCTTTCGACCTCCCTTCCATGCAGGTAGACGGCAGCAGGGAAGATTCTATTGCACTTTTTCTTATCGTCAAGACGAATTTCATTGGATTAACAAAAATGCCCTTTATGATCTTGCCCAGGTTCGCAAGACGAACAAAAATCGCATTTGAGCCAATTACTGATATGCGGAAAACAAAGCGGAATCAGGTAACGGTGGGCTTCGTAGCCCTGGGTTGCCCGAAGAACATAGTAGATAGTGAAAAGATGTTGGCCCACTTGGCCGAGGCGGGGTTTCTGATCGCGGCCGAGCCCGAGCAGGCGGAGGTCGTGGTGATCAACACGTGCGGCTTTATCGAGCCGGCAACCCTCGAGTCGTTGGAAGCGGTCAAGCAAGCCATCGCGAACAAGAAGAGGGGGAAAGTGCAGAAAGTGGTCGTGGCGGGCTGTCTGGCGCAACGTCTGGGCGCGCAGCTTCTGGACCGGGCCGCCGGCGTGGATGCGATTATCGGCCTGGAGCAGCGCGATGCCATCGCCCGGATCATTCGGGACACGCTCGCGTCCGATCAGTCGCAGGTCTACCTCGGCCCCGCGCCCTGTGCGATGGTGGATGACCGGGTCCGGTTGCGGATCGGGCCGGCCCACAGTGCGTATCTGCGCATCAGTGAAGGATGCAGCCACCGGTGTTCCTTCTGCACGATTCCGGCGATTCGCGGCCCCTTTCGCAGCAAGCCGATGTCCCTGGTGCTCGAGGAGGCACGGGAACTGGTCGGGTCCGGGGCGGTGGAATTGAACCTCATCGGGCAGGATACGAGCCTGTACGGCCGGGACCTGAAGCTGAAAGACGGCCTCGCCGCGCTGCTCGAGGAAATGGAGCAGATCCCCGGCCTCGCGTGGATTCGGTTGCTCTATGCCTATCCTACCGGGATCACCGACCGCCTGGTGGAGACGATCACGCAGAGCGGGCGAATCGTTCATTATCTTGATGTTCCGATTCAGCACGCCAATGACCGGATTCTCCAGGCGATGCGCCGGCCGGACACGAAAGAGGATTTGCGTCGGCTGGTCGAGCGGCTCCGTGCGGCTATGCCCGATATTATCCTGCGCACGACGCTGATCGTGGGGTTTCCAGGGGAGACCCAAGCCGAGTTCGATGAGTTGGTCGAGTTCGTCCGGTGGGCCCGCTTCGATGCCCTGGGCGCTTTCACCTATTTTCCCGAGGCGGGCACGCCGGCCGCCGGATTCCCGGACCAAGTCCCCGACGAGGTCAAACAGGCCCGGCTGGAGGCCCTGATGCTGGCCCAGCAGGAAATCGCCTTCGCCAAAAACAAGGAACGCTTCGGCAGTCGGCTTACGTGTCTGGTGGAAGAAGGAGGACAGAGGACAGAGGGCCGAAGACGGCGTCGCCGCCAATCCGCAATCCGCAATCCGCAATCCGCAATCGGTCGGGGTCGTTTCTACGGACAGGCGCCGGACATCGACAGCCTCTGCATCATCCAGGGCTGCACGGCCGCGCCCGGTCGCTTCGTTGAAACCAAGGTCATCGGCACGCGGGACTATGACCTGGTGGTTGAGCAAATTTGATATTGAGCCGTCTGACGGCCTGGAGTAAACTCGTCACCATGTGGAAACTGGTGCCGAATATACTCACCTTCGTACGGCTGGGTCTGACCTTCATCTTCCTGGCCATGATTCTCTACTGGCCCCGCATGGTGGGCCATTCGTGGTTCTTGGACATCGCCTTTGTTCTCTTCGTGATCGCGGGCTTGACGGATGTCGTCGACGGCCACATCGCCCGCCGGTGGAACGCCACGAGCAAGTTCGGCCGCATGATCGACCCGCTCGTCGACAAGGTGCTCGTGTGCGGCGCGTTCATCTGCTTCGCGCTGATCGGTGTGCCCAAGCTCTTCGACTGGGGGCCGACACCACTGGCCATTGTCCATTGGAGTATCGTCGGCATTCTCCTGCTGCGCGAAGTCTATGTCACGGTTGTGCGTCACATGGCCGAAGCCCGCGGCATCAATTTCGCGGCCGTCAAGCTGGGCAAAATCAAGATGTTCATCCAGGTCTTTGCGATCGGGACCGTATTGATCAAGGTGGCCCACGTGCCCGCCGCTTGGGGACATTGGTTCACGATGGTGGTTTTTGTCCTGATGGTTGTGCTCACCGTGGCCTCGGGTCTGCAGGCCCGGCAGCGAATCCGAGCGGCACACTGTTGACTGAGGAGTCCGTATGAAAAGCTCGTCCTACCGTCACACCGTATGCGTCATGGTGGTTCTTCTTTGCCTGGAGGGGGTCTATGCTGCCGTGCCGGGCACGGGCTCCAGCGCTGCGAGCGAGTTTGTGCCTCCTTTGTCCGAAGGCCGGACTTGGAAATTGGCGTGGAGCGATGAGTTCGAGGGGGCTACGATCGACCAATCCAAATGGGAACGGCTCGGCGACTCGAAGCGACGTGATGGATATTGGGTTAAGGACGACGCGTACCTTGACGGTCAGGGGAACCTGATCCTGCGGACGAAGAAGGACGGCGAGCGCTACACGTGCGGCGCTGTCCGCACCCGCGGCCGGTTCGAGCACAAATATGGATACTGGGTGTGCCGCTGCCAGTTCCCGAAGCAGCCGGGGCACTGGCCCGCGTTTTGGCTCATGGCGGACGGCGTGGGCAAAGTCGGTGATGGGGGCCGCGATGGCACTGAGATCGACATCATGGAAAAACCCTGGCGCGACGACCGCACCACGCAGAACCTGCACTGGGACGGCTACGGGAAGGAACATAAGAGCGCCGGTCTTCAATTCAGCGTCCCGGGCTTGAACGAGGGCTGGCATACCTTCGGCTTGTACTGGACGCCCGAGGAGTATGTATTCTATGTCGATGGCTTGGAAAGTTGGCGGACGAGCGCCGGCGGCGTCTCCCAGGTCCCGCAGTTTGCCAAGCTGACCGAAGAGATCGGCAAGTGGGGCGGTGACATCGCGCAAGCGACCCTGCCCGATTACTTCACCGTGGACTACGTCCGCGTGTACGACATGGTGGAGGGAGCGAAGCCTGTCGCCAGCGATCCTCGGAAAGACTTGATCGAGCGGGCGGCCCACGTTCGGCCTTCGCTCCGGCAGCTTGCCTGGCAGGACCTCCAGTTCATCGGGTTCATCCACTACACCGTGAACGCCTTCACGGACAAAGAGTGGGGCGAGGGGACTGAGAGTCCTTCGATCTTCAACCCGACGCAGCTTGATACCCGCCAGTGGGCCAAGGTCTGCAAGGACGCCGGGATGAAGATGATTATTCTCACCGCCAAGCATCACGACGGCTTTTGCCTGTGGCCCAGCCAGTACACCGAGCACTCGGTGAAGAACAGCCCCTACAAGGACGGCAAGGGGGACATCGTCGGCGAGTTGGCAAAAGCCTGCCGCGAGGCCGGCCTGAAGCTGGGTCTCTATCTGTCCCCCTGGGACCGGCACGAGCCGAGCTATGGCGACACGGAGGCCTACAACCGCTACTACAAGAATCAGCTCCGCGAGTTGCTCACCCATTACGGCGAGATCACCGAGGTCTGGTTCGACGGCGCCAAGGGGCCCAATGCCAAAAACATGGAGTACGACTGGAACGGCTATTATGCGCTCGTTCATGAGCTGCAACCCAAAGCGGTGATCTTCAACGGTCCCGATATCCGCTGGGTCGGCAACGAGCGCGGCTACGCCCGCGCGAGCGAATGGAGCGTGATGAACCGCAACGAGAAGCCCTTCGACTTCATCAAGGCCACGGCGAAGGACCTGGGCAGCCTCGAAGCCCTGGGGACCGGCAATCACCTGATCTGGTACCCGGCGGAGACCGATGTTTCCATCCGCCCGGGCTGGTTCTACCATGCCAAGGAAGATGACAAGGTGAAATCCGTCGAGCGGCTGCTCGATATCTACTTCAGCTCCGTCGGCTACAACAGCGTCCTGTTGCTCAACCTCCCGCCCGACCGCCGGGGACGGATCCACGAGAACGATGTGCAGCGCCTGCGCGAGTTTCGCGCTGCCCTGAACGCGATCTTCGCGGAGAACCTGGCCGCCGGCGCCAAAGCGAAGGCTTCGAGCGTGCGGGACGACAACCCCGCCTTCGCGGCCGACCAGATCACGGACGGCGACAAGGAAACCTACTGGACGACCGACGATGGGACGACCTCGGCGGATGTCGAGTTCGAGCTGGGCGCGGACCGCACATTCAACGTGGCGGAACTGGGCGAGCACATCCGAACGGGGCAGCGGATCAGCGCCTTCGCACTCGAATCATGGGATGGCGGCAACTGGAAGGAATTCGCCCGCGGCACGACGGTCGGCTACAAACGGCTGCTGCGCTTCCCCAACGTCACGACGTCCAGAGTGCGGCTGCGCATCTTGGATTCCCGCGTCTGCCCGACGCTCTCCGGCTTCGGCCTGTACCACGCCCCGGCTATGGCACAGACGCTCAGCCGATGACGTGTAGGGTGGGGCTTGCCCCACCAAAATCCGTTTGGCGAAGAGAATCGGTGGGGCAAGCCCCACCCTACAATCAGAACTGGAATTGATCCTTGAGTGCCGTGCGGAAGTCGTAGACGGCATTGAAGTCGTCGATAGAGTCGGTGGGCTGGGCGCTCATCCACTCGTGATCGATCAGGGTATAGACGATCTCGCCGAAGTCCCGCGTGGCTTTGAGGCCCCAGGAGTTCAGGACCAGCAGCGCGAGGCGGCCGTACCGCTCCATCGCCATTCGGCGCAGTCCCTCGCACAGGGTCTGGCCGCTGATGTGACGCGGCTCCTTCGCGATGTTCTGGACCGTGTAGCCGAGACCGTCATAGACGAACTTGAACGCCGCGGGACTGTACCGCCCGGTCTCCTTGGCGATTTCCTCAATGCTCTTCTTCTCCATGGCGCTACCCGTGATTCACTATTGAGCGTCGCCTGATGTGACTGCTTTCACCCGTAGATGGTAAATCGTCGCTCAAGAGATCTTCCGGCCCGGCGTAGCGCCGGGGTCCACGGTTAGCATGAAGACGTCCTTGCCGCCGCTACCCGAGGCGAGAATCATGCCCTCCGAGAGGCCCCACTTCATCTGGCGGGGCTTGAGATTGGCGAAGAAGATCACCATCTTGCCGGTCAAGGCCTCGGGTTCGTAGGCCTTGGCGATGCCGGCGAAGACGTTCTTCTGCACCCCGCCCACGTCCAGGATGAGCCGCAGCAGCTTATCGGCGCCGGGAACACGCTCGGCGGTGACGACCCGGGCCACCCGCAGGTCGATCTTGGCGAAATCGTCAATGGTGCATTCGGGCTTGAACGGCTCGGCCGGAACGGCAGCCGGCACGGGAGTCGCCGGCGGCGGGGCTTGACCCTCTTTGCTTTCCTCAACCATGGCAGTTACCTGCTCCTCGTCAATTCTCTCAAATAATCGTTCAAATGCACCGATGCGGCGGTTCTCCAACGGCCTCTCGACATCGGCAAAACTCAGTTCTTCCACACTCAGGAACTTCTCCACCTTCTGCGCGAACTTCGGCAGAATCGGCTTGAGATAGATCGTCAGTATTTTGACTGTATTGAGCACGGCCGTCAACGTCGTCCGCGTCTTCTCCCGGTCGGTCTTGATCGTCGCCCAGGGCTGCTTGTGCTCCACGTAGCGATTCGCTTCATCGGCCAGGGCGCTGATCGTCCGCACGGCGGCGGCGTAGTCCAGACCCTCGTAGTCCCGGACGATCTGCTCCTTCGCTTCGGTCAGCTTGCCGACAAGCCGGCGGCCTTCGTCATCGAGGGTACCGAGCCGGCTTTCCAGTTGCCGCGCGAGCATGGGACCGGAGCGGGAGGCCAGATTCGCGTACTTGCCCACCAGGTCCGCGTTCGTCTTGTTGATGAAGTCGGTGATTCCCAGTTCGATGTCCTCGACCAGGTCCGTCAGCTTGCTCGCGTAATAGTAGCGGAGGAACTCCGGGTCCAGGTGCCGGGCGTACGTGCTGGCCTTGATGAAGGTCCCGGTGGATTTGCTCATCTTCTCGCCGTAGATGGTGAGATGACCGTGCACGAAGAGCTTGTTGGCGGTTTTGATGCCCGCGCCGATGAGCATGGCCGGCCAGAACAAGGCATGGAAGTAGATGATGTCCTTGCCGATGAAGTGGTAGAGCTCGTTGGCTCGGCTGTTCCAAAGCTCTTCAAAGTCCAGCCCATGCCGGTCGCAGTAGTTCTTGGCCGAGGCCATATAGCCGATGGGGGCATCCAGCCAGACGTAGAAGTACTTGTTCTCCTCGCCGGGGATCTTGAAGCCGAAGTACGGGCCATCACGGGAGATGTCCCAGTCCCTCAGACCGGCCTGAAACCACTCCTCGAGCATGTTCGCCACCGATTTCTGGGTATATCCGGCCGCGATCAGGTCCCGCAGTGGTTGTTCGTAATCGGAAAGCTTGAAGAAATAGTGCTCCGACATGCGCAGGACCGGCGGGGTCCCGCAGACCGCACAATGGGGGTCGACCAGATCGGTGGGCCGGTAGGTCGCGCCGCAGACCGCGCAGGAGTCCCCGTACTGGTCCGTCGCCCCGCAGCGGGGGCACGTGCCGCGCACGAACCGGTCGGGCAGCCACATCTGGTCCTTTTCGCAGTAGGTCTGCTCGACGCCGCGTTTGACAATCGAGCCGGCCCGGTTGAGCCGCTCGAAAATCAGCTCGCTGAACGCCTTGTTCTCCGGCGAATGAGTCGTGTAGTAGTTGTCGAACTGGACGTAGAAGCGGTCGAAGGCCTCCCTATGTTCCTGGTGTACCTGCTCGATGAGCTGCTCCGGCGTGATGCCGGCGGCCCGGGCGCTGATCATGACCGGCGTGCCGTGCGTGTCGTCGGCGCAGAAGTAGAAGCACCGGTGGCCGCACATCTTCTGGAAGCGGACCCAGATGTCGGTCTGCACGTACTCCACGAGATGGCCGATATGGATCGGTCCGTTCGCGTAGGGCAAAGCTGACGTGACGACAATCGTTCGCGGCATGGCGGTTCCTTACGGCTCCTGCGGGTCATCCGCTTCTTCGATCTCTTCCGGAGGCTCGCGGTCCGCCGGCGGCTGTTCCCGCGGCGGCTCCTGAGGCGGCCGTCGGTGGGGGCCCGAAGAGGGCAGCCCGATCTCTTCCAGCGGATACGCGGCTTTCTCGCCGTTCTCATATTCGACCACAACCAGTTGCGTCAGGATCTGAGTGTCAAAGACCTTTCCTTCGCCCTGCTTGGTCTGGACCAGGGTGCCTTTTCGCGGCAGGTTTTGTTTCAGGTGCGTGTAGGTCTCGTCCTCGTACCGCAGGCAGCACTTCAACCGGCCGCAAAAGCCGGAGATCTTCGACGGATCGAGCGTCGCTTTCTGCATCTTGGCCATGCGCATATTCACGGGCTTGAGCAGTTGCAGGAACTGGATGCAGCAACACTCCCGGCCGCAGCTCTCGACGTCGCCGAGCAGCTTGGCCTCATCGCGCGAGCCGATCTGACGCATCTCGATCCGGGTCTGATACTCCTGGGCCAGCTTGCGGACCAGCTCGCGGAAATCGACGCGGCCTTCCGCCATGAAGTAGAAGATGATGCGCTCGCCGCCGAAGATGTGCTCGGCGCCGATGATCTTCATGCGGAGATTCAGGTCCTTGGCGAGGCGCTCGCAGCAGGCGATCTCCTCTTCCGTGATTTTCTGCAGGTGCTGCTCTTCGCTGATGTCGTCGGGTGTGGCAAAGCGCACCACCTTGCCGACGGGTTCGGCGTTGAAGTTCATTTCACTGGTGACGTAGTAGCTGCAAATCTGGTCTTCCGCGAGCCGGAACCGGCCGTCCTTGTAGGAGCTCAACTGACCGACCAAATGGCCGAGCTCGAGGCCCTTGTCGGTCTTGACGACCACGCGGGTCGGGGTCCGGGGGACCTGCGCTTCGTTATGCTCGAACAGACCGACATTGTTCATGCGCCCGTACCGGACCAGCACGAACTTTCTCTTGACCGGCTTGGGTTTCGCCGGTGTGGGTGTTGGTGTTGCTTCCGTCATCTTCGCGTATCCCAATAGAGGATCATCCCGCCGGGCAAGATGAACCCTGATGAATCCAACCGTGCCGACATCAGCACAAAGGGGTCATTATAGCGGCGCGGGCCAGGCGCAACAAGAGCCGCTCGAAAATTAGCCGCTCGTTGACGTTGTCCTCGAGCCAGCGGAGCATCTCGTAACCCTCGCTGACGGCCTCCAGGGCTTGTTCCGGGGCCAGACGATGGGCCAGCCTGGCGATAGGCTCCGGCTGATCCGCGTGAATGAGCGGCCGCTCCGGGGCCATATGAACCATCGTCACGTCGCGCAAGGCCGACACGAGGATCTGGATCAGCGTCTTGTCGGCCCGGCGGGTCAAGTCGCTCTTGCTCGTGGCTTGGTCCAGGTCGGCCCAGCCGGCGGCGATCTGCTTGGCATTCTCCAGCATCCCCTCGGCCAGCGCCAACGTTTCGTTCAATTGGCCGTCCGCCAAAGACGCGACGATGCTCCGCTTGATCGCGAACAGTCCCACGCCGTTGAGCTCCAGTTGCGCCCATTGGCCGGCCAGTCCCAAGCTGCCCTGGCCCAGCCGGGCGAAGAACACGGCCTCCTGCGCGCCGAGTCCCATCTCTCGCAGGCGGGCGATGATGCGGTCCTCGTCCACCGGCCCGAAACGAACGGTCTGGCAGCGCGATTTCGTCGTGGGCAGAAGCTGCTCCAGCCGGGTACAGAGCAGGATGATCGTGCAATACGACGGCGGCTCCTCCAGCACCTTCAGCAGGGCGTTCTGCGAATTGGCGTTCAGCTTCTGGGCCTCGCTGACAACAAAGACTCTGCGCTGGGAGAGGGCCGGCCGGATCGCCACCTGCTCAATCAGGAACTCGCGAATCACGTCGATCGGCAGCTCAACAGGCGGTTTCTTGTCTTTGCCATCCCGCGTGTATTCCAGCAGTTCCTTGTACACGTGGGCATAGTCCGGGTGCGAGCCCGCCTCCACCAGCGTGCAGGATTCGCATAAACCGCAGCTATCGGCGAACGCTCCGGCCTTGTCTTTCTTTGTGTGGGGCTTTTGACAGAGCAGAAGCTTGGCCCATTCATGGGCGGTCTTGTATTTCCCCACCCCTTCCGGTCCGGCGAAAATGTACGCGTGGGCCGGCCGGTCCACTGCGAGCCCCCGCTGTAGAATCCCGATGGCTCGATCCTGGCAAAAGACGTCTCTCAGCGACATAGCACTCCAAGCATCAAGAATCAAACCGCCAGAATACCAGGACCCACCCCCTACCTGCAATACCTGCTTCGGGCCTCCCAAATAGGTACTTTCTTCCGGACCATCGAGTTCGATCCACGGTTCGCCGGGATTCCACGCGGCGAGTATGAGGCCGATGATAGCCAGATGGACAGGGTAGAAGGCGTAGACGATCCATCGGGGCAGGAAGCGTCGTTTCCAGTCGCGCAGCCACCAGCCGAGCAAGAAGGCCGCGCCGACCACCAGTGCGCCCCAGTAGGCCACCCACCAGTGACGCAACCAGCCGAACAGGGCCATCCAGCCCATCATCAGGGGAATCCCGATTGAGGCCGTCGGCGACCGCTGGAGGAGGGCCATGGCGAGGATACCCATACCGCCGTAGTCCGTGCGCAGCAGACTGGCGACGATGCCGGCGGCGCCCAGCGCGGCGGACCAGCCGAGCCAGCCCCGCAGCGAATGGCCGGCCCGTCGATTCCGTTCCAGGAAATCCTCCCCGACGTACAGGGCCAGTCCGCCGATGGCGAGGGTGAAGCCGATGTTGAGACCCTCGAAACACAGGGTGAACGGGTATTGGGAAACGAGCGCGAACAAGGTCAGGCGCATCAGGTAGCGCCGCGGGCTTCGAGTCCGCCGCATGCCGACTACGAGCAGGGCCGCAAAGAGCGGGAAGGAACCTCGACCCAGGGCACGCCACATGTCGGGGTGACGGCTGAACGCCCACGCGACATGGTCGATCGCCATGAGAACCATGGCCGCGACCTTGATCAGGTCATTGGCAGGCACCCAGTCGTAGCCGGAGACCCCGCGTTGGCCGGTTGCAGCCGGTGCGTTGTGATGATCGTCCATGATTGAGAACCGTCCGGCTCTGGCCCTCCGCTCACCCGCCTTCTCTGTCCACCGGTCAGAGTCTTCTCTGCAGGATCGTCACGATTTCCCTGTGGGTTGCCTCGACACTGCCGGTGGCGTCCACCACGGCGAAATCCGGCCGGCCTTCCGCCAACTTCAGAAAGCCCTCCCGAACGCGGCTGTGATAGCCGTCCCCTTTCTGCTCCATTCTATCCAACTCGCGTTTGAGACGCTGCGCGGCGGTCTGAAGGTCCACGTCCAGAATAATAGTCAGGTCCGGCCACACCCGTTCGAGGGAATCCTGGGCGATCTCGATCACCTTTTTCATCCCGAACGCGCCGGCATACCCCTGATACGCACACGTGCTCGAAAGCCAACGATCCAGGACCACGCACTGACCTTCTCTCAGGGCGGGCTTAATCTTCTCCGCCCAGAGCTGCACGCGGGCCGCCATATACAGCAGTACTTCCGCCGGCGTGGTCATGGCCTCATGGGCCGGGCTCAGCAGAATCTCGCGAATCTTCTCGCCGATGACCGTCGCCCCCGGATCGCGGAAACCAACACTGGGAACCCCTTGGCCCTGAAGCCAGTCTATCAGCAGCCGCGCCTGGCTGCTCTTGCCGCACCCATCGGGCCCGTCCAGCACGATGAACCGGCTCCTAAACCTATCTCTCGAGTGAATACCCGTCACGTCAGTCAGTCCTTCTCACTTGCTCTTCGGTGTCTTTCAGAAGGCGAGCCAGCATATTCTCAATGCCAAGCTCTCCGGCCCACGTGCGGAGGTACTCCAAGTCCAGATTCTCCCATCGGGCAACGGCCACTCCCAACGCATCTGAGTATTGTACGTCAGACGCGCGTCCCTTCATCCATTCCAGCTTGCTAAGAATCGTGTCCTCCGGGGAAGCTACCCAGAGCCTCTGGCCCATCGTTTCGACTGGACGCCGGCGTTCGAATTCCCCGCGACTGAAGGGCCTGTCTTTGCGAAGAATGAAGTCCGCCTTCCAACCCCCCGCAAGGTCAATGACGTTGAACATAGTCCGCCGATGGAACGCGTCAAGGGCAGCATCCTGGCTGACGTAGTAATCCTGTCCCAAAAGGCCAAGGAAGGACGCAAGCTGATCCTCCGTCGGGTCAATCACCACATCCGTGTCCTGTGTCGCCCGGGGTCGGCCATGAAGACTGCTGCTCATCGACCCGGCTACCATGTACAGTATCCCGGCCTTCTCCAAGAGACTTACGAGTCGTTCGAGGAATTCTCTCTGGCTGGTCATGGCTCAGTCGGTTCCTTACCGTAGGCCTGCCGGAACAAGTCGTCGCCCATCATCAACCGCATGACTTCTCGTTCGACGGCTCGATCATCCCAGTCCGGATGATGATGACGGACGCCATCTTTGGTGATCTGGCGCAGATTATCGCTCAGTTCGAACATCATGGCCAGCCTGCCGGCCGGACCGATTCGGCGCAGGACCTGAAACTGCACCGCCAAGGCCTCGGGAGTGGTGTCGTCGAGCATCCGGTCTCTCATGCCATATCAAGCCTCCCTACGTTCTGACACGCACCTTTCATCTGAGCATCTCGCAATGGCTCCCAGAGGGGCGTCTTCCGGCGTTCTTCGGACCTCAATCAAAGCGGCTCCATGCACGCACCGTCGCGGTCGCCTGCGGGGCGGAGTCTTCCGCCGCCGCGGGCTCGAAGTACAGCAGAAAGCGGGCCCGGGAGAAGCGGATGCCGAGCATCTGCTCAAATTCGTCCGCCTGGACGACGGACGTGGCGGTGAAGGAATAGACCTCGCCTTCTTCCAGGGAGCGGGTCTCAATGATCTTGCCGGTCTGCTTCTCGACAAGATAGACCGTTCCGCGCTCGGGCGCCTTCCACTCGATCATTATGCCGCCGCCGACCATCTGGGGTGCATCCGGCAAACGGACGACCGGCGCTGGCTTGCCGGCCCCACAACCGCCCACCACCAGGGTGCCCAGCAGCCCTGGGGTGAGCACCGACACAGCAACGCACAGATAGTTTCTCTTGTTCATCTGCATGACCTCCTCGTGAATGATAGTTTCTGCTCACTTCGCCAAGGTGAAGTTCTCATCGCCGACAACTTGTCGCATTTGGCGGCAGAACTCCACATCCGGATTGATGGACAGGCTTCGGTCCGCCGCGGCGTAGACCTTGCCCTTATCCGTCGCAATCACCACCGACAGCGGCCGGCTGCCCCGGTGCGATTGGCAGATGCTGCGGATCTGCATCACCTTTTCCTTGGTCACGTCCGCCGCATTCAGCCGAATACGGACTCCCTTCGCCAGTTTCTCCCGGGCCTTGTCGATCGGGATCATCTCGGACGCAATGATGTTCGGCCGCTCCCGACGGTAGTCGGCCTTGCCCTTGACGAAGACCACGGTGTCCTCGACCAGCAGGGGGGCGAGTTCGGCGAGCGCCTCGGGAAACAGCACAACCTCGATCTGCCCCTGCAAGTCCTCCAGCGTGAAGACGGCCATCTTGGAGCCGGCGTTCCGGCCCGTCTTGGTCAGATTATACCGGATTTTGGTGATCATCCCGCCGATGGTGACCAGTTTTTCGCCGTTGCCATTGCCATTCCCGTGTCCGTTATCTTGTCCGCCGGCTGGAGCGCTGCTTTGCGCCAGGCGGGCGGAATTCGTGGTCGAGTAGTCGTTGATCGCCTCCGCGTGCTGGCTCAACGGGTTGCTCGTGACGTAGAACCCGAGGACCTGCTTCTCGAAAGCGAGCATCTGCAATTCCGGCCAGGGCGGCACATCCGGAAGCTGCTTGTGATCCTCGGCATAATCCGTCTCTTGGGTCATCTGCCCGAAGAAATTCATCTGGCCGTTGACCTTGTCCTGTTGCAGGCTGGCGCCGACCTCCATCGCCCGCTCCAGGGCGACCATCATCTGGTGGCGGTTGCCGCCGAGCCGGTCAAAGGCGCCGCCCTTGACCAGGGCTTCAATCACCTGTTTGTTGACGGCCCGCAGGTCCACGTTCTCACAGAAGTGGAACAGGCTCTGGAAACGCCCGATGCGCCGGCGGGCCGCGATCACCTGCTCCACCGCCTTCTCTCCCACCCCTTTGACCGCCGCCAGTCCAAAACGAATCACCCCTTTATTGCCCTGGCCGGCCTCCTTGTACAGCGGCGTGAAATCGACATCGCTGTCGTTGATGTCGGGCGCCATGACCTCGACGCCCAGGCTCTGGCACTCGGCGATGTACGCGACGATCTTGTCGGTATCGCCCATTTCATAGGTGAGCAGGGCCGCCATGAACTCGACGGGGTAATGGGCCTTCAGGTAGGCGGTCAAAGGGG
>JAMCWO010000299.1 GCA_023481165.1 Planctomycetota bacterium
TTCTATTTCCCAGCCTGGCCTGGGTCCCGCTGCGGGGCCAAACCCCCTGGTTCGGGCATGCCCTCAGCGGCGTCTTTCCCATCATCAACGGCAACACCGTGGGACTGTTCGGCGGGGTGCTGTTTCTGGCCTACTTGCCCCGGCTCTGCGCACCCGGCCGCTGGACGGTCGGTCGGGTCTTGCCGGCCCTGATCGGACTGGCGTCGGTCGTTTGCAGCTACAGCAGAGTCTCTTTGCTCGGTCTGGCCGTGGCGACGGCCGGGGTGCTGCTGCTGTTGAGGAAATATGCCTTGGGCTGGGCCCTGCTCCTGTGCCTGTTGCTCCTGGGCACGAGTCCGAAGCTGCGGACCCTCGTGGTCGAGCACCTGGCGCGCGGGCAGGAGGACCGGAGTCTCGATACCTTCTTCAGCCACCGCCTGGCGATGTGGGACCACGTGGTGCACGACTACGGCGTTTCCCTCGTCGGTCGCGGCTATGCCGCCGGCTTTCGCTACGATGACAACCTGGTCGTCGGCAACGCGCACAACAGTGTCGTCGAGTTGTACTTCAACGTCGGGCTGTTGGGGGTCGCCACGTGGCTGTTCTTCATCGGCACCGTGTACCATCGTCTGTATCGCCTCCTGCGCGCCCAGGCCGCTCTCGACTACGAGCTCATCTCGGTGGCCGGGGTGATGATCTTTCTGCTGATGAAAGCTGGCGGTCGCGGAACAGGAGGCACTGCTGCTGGACCGCGGGCGTGATGTCTCGCCCTCGTATTGAAATGGAGATATGGACCGCCTGGCGCAAAAAGCCGAGCGCAAGGCCCGGGCGGGCGGGCGGGCCCGATGGAGGAACCTGCCGCGCGGGTGGGCGCACCAGGGTTTCTTCTACCTCGATCGCACCCAGCGCATCGGCCGCGTGGTCTTCGAGGTTGTCCCGACGGTGGTCCTGGCCGGGCTGATCGGCGGGATCGCCAGGATACCACTGTCCCGCATCTGGTTGTGGTGTATCGGCTTGTTCCTCGCCCATACCCTGAACTGGGTGCTCAACGGCAACTGGTGGGCCGGCATGCTGTTTGCGTTCCCGAGCCTGCGCAACCGGGGAGAGCGGGCGACCTGCGCCTATCTCAACGGCATGGCCGATCGGCTCCAGCGTAATCGCGCCATCTCGGGGGCCATGCTCTTCGGCAGTGTCGCCCGGGGTCAGTGGCATGAGCGCAGCGACTTGGATGTGCGCTTGCTCCGACGCCCGGGGATATGGAGCGGCGTGACGGGCGTCTTCATCCTCCTGCGCGAACGCTGGATCGCCCTGTGGGCCCGCCAGCCGCTGGACATCTATCTCGTCGACGGCATCCCGTTCTTGAAGCGGATGCGTGCCGATGAGCCGCCGGTCTTCCTGAAAAAGGACGATCCGCGATTGGAGCTTGCTTATCCGGACGGAAAGGAAACCCGGATCGAAGAATTGCGGAGGAACAGACAGTTGTGATGGTATCCTGAGGGGTGGATGGAGATGCATGTGTCATTGCTTTTAGTGGAACCGGAGGATTTCACCCGGCCGTTGTACGGCGGGGGAGGGGCGGTCATCGTGTCGCAAATCCTGCGCTCCTGCGACGAGTGCGTGGCGGTGGTGGGCATGACCTCGGACCGCCACGCCATCGGAAAGTGGACCTATGCCGACATCTATGGGCGCCGGCGGCTGTTCCTGCCGGTCATGGACCGGGCTCGCATCGAGGAAACGGTGCTGATCTCCCGGAATCTGCGGTTCGCCGTAGCGCTGGCCGAGCACCGCAAGGCGCTGCGAGAGGTCGGGATCGAGTCCGTCTTTTCGCAGACGTGGGCGGTCTTGTGGTTCTTCGCCTTCTGGCCCGGCCGCTGGGACCTGTGCTACTATTATCCCGGCCTGCATAATTCCATCCTGCACGGGCGTCATCCCCTCCTGGGCCCGATCTTTGCCGGCCCCTATGCTCTTATTCATTCGTTCGCCGTGCGCCGGGCCAAGCTGGTGCTCGCGGCGGCGTCCCAGGATGCCATCGTGCGACACCAAAGACATCTGCGGTGCCTGGGTGCCCGGGTCGAGATTCACCCGTTGCCGACCGCGACGGACACCGAGTTGTTCCAGCCCCAGCCCCAGGAAACGGTCCGGCCGAAACTGGGCCTGCCCTTGGGAGTCCCGATCTACATCTACGTCGGACGGCTGACGGCGGTCAAAGGCGTGCCGTTGATTCTGAACGCCTTCCAGATCGTCCGGCGCTCGCGCCCGGAGGCCTTGCTCTTGATCGCCGGGAATGGGGAGGAGCGGCCCAGGCTCACGAGGCTGGCGCAGCGCCTGGGAATCGCCGAGTCGGTGCGATTCCTCGGAATGCTGCTGCCGGAGCAACTGGCGCCTTACATCGCCGCCGCGGACGCCGGTTTGTTTGCCTCCTATGACGAGGGGTTTTCCGTGGCCATGATCGAGGAACTGGCGTGCGGTCGGCCTATCGTCAGCACGGATGTCAGCGGGGCGCGCGATTTGATCGTGGATGGAAAGAACGGATTCATCCTGCCCGACCGCAACGTTCCGTCGTACGCCCGGCGCATGCTGGACGTTCTCGACCTCCCGTCAGCGGAGCAATTCTCCCGCGCGCTGGCCGTGCAGCACTACTCGATGGCATCTCTTTGGGACAGACTCCGGTGCGCCTGGCCGGCCTTTACCACCGAAACCGGCGGCGCCCGGCCCGCCAACAATTGATGGGACATATGGACAGTGGCATCACGGCAGATTCTGCGGAAGGCTGGGTCTATGACCGGCAGGACCGCGTGCCGTTCTCCCGGCGCGAGCAGATGGGGCGCATTCTCTGGTGGATGGGCGGTCTGCCGCTGTTCAAGTGTTCGCTGCGTCCCATGTACGCGTGGCGCCGCTGGATCTTGCGCCTGTTCGGAGCCAAGGTGGGCGAAAAGACAAGCATCCAGCGCAGCGCGCGCATCGAATTTCCGTGGAATCTCGAGATCGGCCGCTGCAGCACGATCGGGGAGCAGACCTGGGTCCACAGCCTGGGCAAGGTCCGCATCGGCGATTACGTGACGATCTCGCAGCGGGTCTTCCTGTGCACCGGCACCCACGACTACACGCGCCCCGAATTCGCCATGATCCGCAAGCCGATTTCCATCCAGCGGGGTGTGTGGATCGCCGCCGACGCCTTCATCGGTCCCGGGGTGACCATCGGGGAAGACGCGGTGATCGGGGTCCGGTCGGTCGTGCTCAAGGACATGCCCGGGGGCATGGTTTGTGTCGGCCATCCCTGCGTGCCGTTGAAGCCGCGTGTGCCAGCGCGGTAATCTCGATTCACGTCTTTCCTCATGCGAATAGCGATCTATACCAGCGATCTGGTGGAAGAGAACCGGCATCTGATGCCCTGGCGCATGGTGCTCGAAATCGGCCGGGCGGCCTGTGAAGCGGGGCACCAGGCCAGAGTCCTCTCGGGCCGGCGTCATCCGGCCGGGGATCGCTGGGCGTATGGCCGTTGTCTGGTCGAAGAGATCGAGAAACCCTATTCGGCCAAATCCCGGGATAGCTTTCAGCAGGCCATTGAGCGGGAGGGAATTGAGGTCCTGTTCTGGCCGGTGGCGTGGTGCAACGCTCGGCGGCAGGGGGCCTTGCTCGGCAAGACACTCGCTCCCATCGTCTGGTACGTTCCCGGCGCCTGCTATCTTCCGGGCCCGGCTATACGCGCGCTGCCGGATCTGGGCGTCAGATCGGCTTTTCCTTTCTTGCTGCAAGCACTCTACCCGAAACGGCGGCTTGTGAAAAGGCTTCGGGGTCCTGCTGCCAGTCTTATGATCACCGCCTCGCTGTTCAACCGGTCCGCCGTCTGCCGGGCCGGATGGCCCGCCGAAGACGTATTCGTGGTCCCACCGGGAAAGCCGATGGATCGCGCATCTGTGAACGGCCAGGAGCCGACCGTCTTCAACACCGTCAGGAGCAGGCTTCGAGGACGCCCCTTCTACCTGTACCTCGGTCCGCCGACGCGAATCCGAGGGATACGACAACTCTTCGAGGCGTTCGACCTGCTGGCACGCCGGCGCGCGGACGTGTGTCTGGTCTGTCTGTTCCGGTCCGATCCCCAGACGGATGTCGCCGCGGCGCGCCGGATGGTGGAGGACAGGCTCCACCTCGAACGGATCTTCTGCGTGTGGGAATCTGTCAAGAGGGTCGACTTGGATGCCTTTCTGGCGGTGTGCCACGCCGTGGTGTTGCCGTTTCTTCTGGTGCCCGCGGAGATTCCCTTGGCGCTTATCGAAGCGGCGGGCCATGCCAAACCTGTCGTCACGACGGGGCCGGGCGGCACCGGCGATTTTGTCCGGGACTTGGGACTGGCCGTGCCCGCGGGGCGCAGCCACGCCTTGGCCGATGCGATGCGGCGGTTGCTGGAGGACGAACAGCTCTATGCCGATAAACGTGCCGCCGCCCGGCGGATGTACGCCGCCCATCCGACGTGGGAGGAGGTGGCGCAGACATGGTTGTCGATAGCCGCCCGCGCCATCCAACGCGCCGCACAGGCCGATCCGGCGTCCGTGTTTTGAAGTGACCCGATTCATCGTCATCAGTGGCATTGATGGGTGCGGCAAGACCACCCTCATCCAGGGATTGAGAAAGAGGCTCGAACTGGAGGGACTTACGACGCACTATGAATGGCTGCGGTACAACCACCGGCTGGTGCGTCCGGTCCATGGTTTGTCCCGGCTGGTCGGCCTGAGCCGACGCTACCGAACCGCCGGCCAGTCCGTGTGGCGGCATGAATTCTACCGGAGCCGGCCGTTCTGCTCGTTCTACCTTCTGCTGACCTGGCTGGATGTCTGGCTGGGCCGGCTGTTCCTGGCCGCCAGGCTCCATTCTGAAAGCGCCGATGTCGTCGTGTGTGACCGGTGGGTCCACGATATCCTGGTCGATCTGGCGGTGGATACCAGGCGGCGCGACCTTCTCGCCGGGACCTGGCAGGCGAGATTCACGCGGATTCTGCCGCCCGGCACCCGACAATATCTGATTGTGCGAGACTCCGACCGTGTGGTGTCTGCGCGTCCCGATGTCCTCCAGGACATGAGTCATTCCTTCCGGAAGAAGCTGTACCGAAGGCTGGAGAAAAGTCCCGAGGTCGTGGTGGTGAGGAACAACGGGACGGTAGATGCGGCGGTCGATGCCATTTTCGGCGACTGGAAGTCATGGGCGTGTCGGTGCTGATCCTGACGTTGAATGAAGAGGCCAATCTGCCGGACTGCCTCCAGTCGGTACGCTGGTCGGATGATATTGTCGTGTTCGACTCGTACAGCTCCGACCGCACGGTCCAGATCGCGCGGGCGGCGGGCGCCCGCGTGGTTCAGCGCACGTTCGACGACTACGCCGGACAGCGGAACGCCGCTTTGACGCAGGTGCAGTACCGCCATCCCTGGGTGCTCCTCGTCGATGCGGACGAGCGCTGGCCGAGAGAAATCTACGAAGAGATCGAAGAGGCGATCTCTCGCAACGGCGATATCTCGATCTACTACTTTCTGCGCAAGGACATGTTCCTGGGCCGGTGGCTGCGCCATACGGGGTACCCCACCTGGGCGGGGCGGCTGCTCAAGCTGGGCGACGTGACCGTGGCGCGGGCCATCAACGAGCAGTACCTCACGACCGGCAACAAGGGATATCTCCAGGGGCATTTCATCCATCACCCGTTCCAGCGCGGAGTCGCCCACTGGCTCCATCGGCACAACCAGTACTCTTCCATGGAAGCCCAGACGCTGGCCGGCGAGACCCAAGGCCGGCTGTGCCTGCGGGACCTCTTCTCGCGCGAGCCTCCGAAGCGCCGGGGGGCGTTGAAACAACTGGCCTATCGTTTGCCCTGTCGGCCCGCCGTCGTGTTCTTCTACCTGTATGTCCTTCGGCTCGGGTTTCTGGACGGCGCCGCCGGCCTGGCCTATTGCCGGCTGCGGATGATCTACGAATACATGATCGATCTGAAAATCGAAGAGCTGCGCCGACGCAGGGAGGGGCTGCCGGTCTGAAACGGAACGTCTCCACGAGCGGCCGACGGCTGATCGTCAACGCCGATGACTTCGGCTTTTCCGACGACACCGTGGATGCGACCATCGAGTGTTTCCGGAGAGGCGTCCTGTCCAGCGCCACGATGATGCCGAACATGCCGGCCTTCGCGCCGGCGGCGGCCTTCGCGCGGGCGCACCCGCAATTCAGCTACGGATTGCATCTGTGTGTGACCGATGAGCGGCCCGTCTCGGACCCCGCCGCGATTCCCACGCTCGTCGATTCCGACGGTTGCTTCTGGACGGCCGCCGAATTCTTCACGCGGGCCTTTACCGGGCGGATCGCCGGCGCCGACCTTCGCCGGGAGGCGCTGGCCCAACTGACTCGGATGCAGGAGCAGGGCATCCCCGTCCACCATATCGACGCCCATGGACACGTGCACAAAGCCGCTATCGTGCCGTGCGCCCTGCGGCACATGCTCGGCGAGTTCGGCGTCGCGACGGTGCGGCGGACTCAGAATCTCTTCTACAAGAGACCGCGCCTCTCGCGGCGCTGCTTCAATCTGCTGACGAACACCTTCATTCGGCTCCTGGGCCGGACCACGGACTACTTCCTGATGGTCGCAGGGACTCTGGGCGACGGCGACACGTGCTGGTGGGACTGTTGCATCGAGCGGCTCCCGGAGGGAGTCACCGAGATTGGCATCCATCCCGGCTGGGAGGAGCCTTGGCGACGGCTCGACACCCTGCCCGTGCTGGAACGAGGACGCACCTATCTCCAAGAGGCGGGCGTCCAACTGATCAGCTTCAATGAGCTGCCATGAGAATCCTTTTCATCAATCAATGCTATTGGCCCGACCACGCCTCCTCCGCGCAGCATCTGACGGACTTGGCGGAGGGGCTCGCCGCCCGCGGCCACGAGATTACCGTCTTGTGTTCCCGAAATCCCTATGGGGGCGGCGGGGCGGTCTTCCCCGGGCACGAACACCATCAAGGGGTCCGGATTCATCGGGTGGCGACCCTGGGATACGGCAAGAAATCCGGAATCCGAGGCCGCACGTTGGACTACCTGTCCTTTCATTTCATGGCTCTGCTCAAAGCTGTGCGCTTGCCCTCGCCCGACGTGGTCGTCACCTCGACGTCGCCGCTGCTGGTCGGGGCGCTGGGGTGGCTGCTGGCCGGCCTGAAACGCACGAGACACATCCACTGGTGCATGGACTTGTTCCCGGACACGGGGGTCCTTTTCGGGATCGTGAAAACCAACGGGCTCGCCCACCGGCTCTGCGCGTTTGTCACCCGCCGCTACCTGTGTTCCGCCGGCGGAGTCGTCGCAATCAGTCCGTACATGATCGAGCGGATTCAGCGCTACGGCGTCGCCCGGGACCGCATTACCGTGGTCCCGGTGTGGGCGGTGGGCCAGGACCTGGCCCCGATTCCACACCCCCTCAACAGGTTCCGCCGGGAGCACCAACTGCAAGAGAAGTTCGTTGTGATGTTCAGCGGCAATCTCGAGCTGGGCGGCGACATGGATACCCTGATCGGAGCGCTGGCGGAGCTGCGCGAAGATCGGGAGATCGTGTTTGTCCTGATCAGTGAAGGTCCGAGGGTGGAGAAGTTCCGGGAAATGAGCGCGCGCGCCGCCCTGCGCCAGGTGCTGATCCTGCCGTACCAGAACCGCGACCTGCTTGCCTATAGCCTCAGCGCCGGCGACGTTCACGTCATCACCAACAAGAATGGTCTGGGCGGTCTGAGAGTCCCCGGCAAGACGTACGGGATCCTGGCGGTCGGCCGGCCCATCCTCTACATCGGCGAGCCCCGCTGCGAAGTCGCGGATCTCGTCCGCGACCACCGACTCGGCGTCGTGATCCAGGAGCACGATATCCGGAGTCTCGTCGGCGCCATCCGGCAACTCCGTGCCGATCCTGCCGGCCGGCAGGAGATCGCGGTTCGGGCCAGGGCTGTCTTTGAAGCCGAATACCGGGCCGAAAGCAACATCGATCTGTGGGAGAAGATCCTCACTGGCCTCGTGGTTCCGGAGGCGCACGGCGCGGAGAGCAAGATCCCGGTGGAAGTCGGCACGCTCGGAAGAGGTTTTGCGCATGAAGAATGAATCCTGTCACGGGGTGGTGGAATGTCTGCGCGGCGGCTCCGAGCGCTGGGTCCTGAGCCCGGCGGCCAAGCCCTGGCAGAAGCTGAGAAGCTATCTGGTCTGGCACACCGAAAACTTCGGCCGGTGGCGAGGACTGAGCGTCGCCTGTTTGAGCCTCTGGCAGCGGAAAAGAAGGCGGTTCCACGAGACGGATCAAGGAAGAAGCTCGGCGCGCCGGGAGGCTCTGGCGCTGCAGCCGGGGGAGCTGGTCGAGGTGAAATCCGTGGAGGAGATCCTCGCCACTCTCGATGGCAACCGGCGGCACAAAGGCCTGCTTTGGATGACCGGCATGAAGAAGTACTGCGGTCAGCGCTACCGGGTCTACAAGCGGGTGCAACGAATCACCTTGGAAAGTGACGGCGAGCTGCGGAACATGAGGAACACGGTTCTGCTGGAAGACGTTCTGTGCGACGGCCGGGAATTCGGCGGCTGCGACCGTTGCTGTTTTCATTTCTGGAGAGAGGTATGGTTGAAACGGATTCCGTCGTAACGGCGGAGAGGGAGATCGTCGTCGACGCGGCCCCGGGTCCGGAGTGTGACGACTTCGTCCGGCAGACGCCCGGAGCCCGGCTGTGCCATGCGCCGGCCTGGACCTGCATGGTCGAGCGGGCTTTCGGTCACGAGGGCATCTATCTGGTCGCCCGCGCGGCCGGCCGCGTCTGCGGCGTTCTGCCGTTGACGCACGTACGCAGCCGGCTCTTCGGCGACCGGCTGATCTCGCAACCCTTCAGTGACTATGGTGGGCCGGTGGCCGCCCGCCCGGAGGCGCGGGAGGCTCTCTACCGGCGGGCCGTGGAAGTCGCCCGGGAATATGGCTGCGAGTCCCTGGAACTCCGCAATACCGTCCGTCTGCCCTATGACCTGCACGTGCGCACGGACAAGATCTCCATGTGTCTGCCCCTGGCCGCGGACCCCCAGGAAGTCTGGAAAGGGCTGCGGCACAAGACGCGCAATCGCATCCGCAAGGCCCAGGGCGCCGGGTTCGTGGTCCTCTCCGGCGGACTGGAACTACTGGACGAGTTCTATCGCATGTGGACCATCCGCATGCACGAGCTGGGTACGCCTTGTTATCCGCGCCGGCTCTTCACCTGCATCCTGGAGACATTTCCCCAGATGACCCGGATCTTCCTGGCCCGGCTCAACGGGACCACCGCCGCGGGGTTGTTCGCCTACACATTCAAAGGCTGGGTGCAAAGCAGTTGGGGCGCTGCTCTGCGACCATATGACAACCTCGGGCCCAACTACGTTCTCAACTGGACGGCCATCGAGCACTACTGCCAAGAGGGCATGAAATGGTTTGATTTTGGCCGAAGCACGGTAGGCAGCGGCCAGCACATCTTCAAGGAGCGGTGGGGCGCCGACCCGATCAACCTGTGCTGGCAATACTGGACGCCCGGCGGCCGGGAGCCGTCCTTCGCCCGGCCGGAGGACCCGAAGTACCGCCGGAAAGTCGAACTGTGGAAGAGAATGCCGCTGTGGGTCAGCCGCGTGCTCGGCCCCGTGATCAGTCCGGCCCTGCCCTGAATCCTCTTTCCTACTTCGTAAATGCCCGAGGTTCCCATGGGGGGGAATTGACAATGCTATTGCGCGCACAAGCCGCGGGCCCGCGTGGGTTGCCGAATGCCTTGACCTGCGAGCTGGAGGATTGGTTTCACATTCTGGAGAGCGATCGAGTCCCAAAACTGGAAGACTGGAGCAAACTGCCCCTGCGCGCGGAACGCAGCGTCGATCGACTCCTGGATCTTTTCGATCGCACGCAGGTTCATGCGACGTTCTTCTGCCTGGGATGGATGGCGGAACGCATGCCGCAGGTGGTGCGACGCTGCCAGGCGGCGGGGCACGAGATCGGCTCGCATGGGTATGCGCACGTCCTGGCGCGCCCCGCGAACCAGGCGGCCTTTCGCGAGGACATCGTGCGGGCGAAGGGAATTCTGGAAGACATCACCGGCAGCGAGGTTCTCGGCTTCCGGTCGCCGGGCTTCAGTGTGAAGAATGACAACACGTGGTTCTTTGACGTGGTGTCGGAAGCGGGTTACCGCTACGATGCGAGCATCTTTCCGGCGCACCACGGTCATGGCGGGTATTCCGGCAGCGATCCGGGGCCGCACGTCATGGCGACCTCCGGCGGACCCCTCGTCGAGATCCCCATCTCGACGGTCCGCCTTCTGGGCCGCCGCTTCTGCTTCTTCGGGGGCGGGTATCTGCGAATTTCCCCCTTGCCTGTCATTCGCTGGGGGGCCGAAGTCCTCCAAAAACAGAAGCGCCCGCTGATCGTCTACGTGCACCCGCGGGAGATCGATCCGGACCACCCGCGTCTGCCTCTGGGATCGTGGCGCTATTTCAAATGTTACAACAACCTGACCACGACTCTGCCCAAGTTGACGTGGCTGTGCGAGCACTATCGGTTCGGGACCATGGCCGAGTTGGCGTCCCAGTTCGAGGTGCGCAGCACCCGGCTTGCGGCGGCCAGTCTTTCGGCTTGAGGCTCGCCGCAAACCCGGCCTTTGGCCCCCCGTGGGACTGGGGATGCCCGACAGAATAGTGGAACTGATGTGAATACATTCCTCTACGCCTACATTGGTTCGGTCTTTCTGGCGGTTCTGCTGACGCCCTGGGTGATCCGGCTGGCCCGCCGCATCGGGGCGCTGGATCGACCCGGTCCGCGGGGTGTGCACGAGCGGCCCATCCCGCGCATCGGCGGAGTGGCGATCTTCCTGTCGGCCATGTGTCCCATCGTCGCGGTCCTGGTGCTGAACCATTCCGCCGGCGCAGCATCCCGGAATGTGCCGGCGCATTTGGCAGCCTTGCTCGGCTGCTCGACGCTCATGTTCCTGGTCGGGTTGGCGGACGATCTGAAAGGTATGCCCGCGCGGCACAAATTGCTGGCCGAGCTTCTGATTGCCGGCCTGCTGTGCTGTGCCGGCGTGCGGATCTCGAGCATCGCCCTGACGCCCCAATGGGTGCAGCCCCTGGGCGGCTGGGGCTGGCTCCTGACGGTGGTGTGGATCGTCGGAATCACGAACGCCGTCAACCTCAGCGACGGTCTCGATGGGCTGGCCGCCGGGGTATGCGCCATTGCCTGCGGCGTCATTGTGATCTTCGCGCTGCGCAGCGGTCAAATGGTCCTGGCCGTCTTCATGCTGGCCCTGCTCGGCAGCCTGTGCGGCTTCCTGATCTTCAACTTCAACCCGGCCCGCATCTTCATGGGCGACAGCGGCAGTCTGTTCCTGGGCTTTACCATCGGGGCGTGCAGCGTGATGTGCGTCGCCAAATCCGCGGCCCTGGTCGGCCTGACCTTGCCGGCCCTGGCCTTGGGCATCCCCATCTTCGACACGCTGTTCTCCGCGCTGCGCCGCTTCCTGGAAGACCGGTCGATCTTTGCCCCGGACCGCAGTCATTTTCACCATCGCCTGTTGGAGCTGGGCCTCCAGCAGCGCCACGCCGTAATTCTGATCTACCTGGCGACCCTGCTGGCCGCCGGTCTGGGCCTGTTCATGCTGGTGCACGACGATCTCGGCGCGCTGGCGATCTTCGGCAGTGCCGTGCTGCTGATCCTGCTTCTGTTCCGGGTGGTCGGAGTCATCCACCTCCGGCAGACGCTGACGGGCCTGCACCAGAAATACGCCCACTCGCGGCAACAGCGCGACGAGCAACGGACGTTCGAGCGACTGCAACTGTACCTGCGCGCGCTGGGAAGGACGGACCGCTTCCCGTCTTTGCCTGTCAGTTTTCCGGCCGAGCCGACGCCCAACAGAGACACGGGGCCTTCTTCCTTTCCCTGGTGGCAGGTGGTCTGCGCGGCCGCCGAACAACTGGAGCTGGCCTGGGTCTCGTTGCAGGCCACCGACGCCAACGGCGGCATGGAAACGTGGATCTGGCGCCGGCCGGACACCGGTGGCGAAGGCAACCGGATCCCGGTGCGCTTCGCCCGCATCATGACCCTGAACTTTCCCATCCCGCTCGTCGTACTTGAATTCCATCATGGCCGGTCCGGTGTATTCGAGCGCTGCGCCGATCTGGCGGACCAGGGCCACGATCTGGTCATTGGGCCGG
>JAMCWO010000351.1 GCA_023481165.1 Planctomycetota bacterium
CCAGGCGGTGGCGCCGTTGATGTGGACCTTGTGGAAATCGTTGTGGCCGTGCCATTCGAGCCGGCTGCTCGGCACCCCGCAGTCGTGGTTGAGCTTGTAGATCAGCTTGGGGATGCTGCGCGGCAGTTCCGCGCCGGGGTAGCTGATGCCGAAACCCATCGTGTCGCACAGCCGGATCTTGACGGACAGCTCCTCGGGCGCCTTCTCGCTCATTTCCATCAGCCGGTCCACGAACGGCAGCACGAACCGGTCGATGTCCGACCGCGTCACGTCCTCCAGGTGGCAGCGGGGCCGCACGCCCGCGTCGAACGCGGCCTGCACCACCTCGCAGTACGAGTCCATGCACTCCTTGTGGCTGCGGAACTTGAGCTTGTGGAAGATGTGGTAATCGGAGCAACTGGTCAGCAGGCCGGTCTCCTTCAGGCCGACCTCCTTGACGAGGCGAAAATCCCCTTTGACCGCCCGGATCCAGCCGGTGCACTCCGGGTACTGGTGGCCGAGGGCCCGGCACTTGTCGAGCGCCTCGCGGTCGTTCTTGGTGTAGAGGAAGAACTCGGTCTGGCGGATCACGCCGTGGGGCCCGCCCAGTTGCGCGAGCAGGTCGTAGATGTGCGCCATCTGATCGACCGTGTAGGGCGGCAGCGACTGCTGGCCGTCGCGGAATGTGGTGTCGGTGATGACGATGTCCCGGTCCTTGGCCTGGGAAAAGTCGAATTGCACGGGCTGGCCGTCGACGTACTCCACCGCGGGTCCCGCGAAGCGGATCAGCGGGGGCAGGTCGTACGGAAAGATGTCTTCGACGAGGTTCGGCCGGGTCACTTCCGGCAGGTTATGATGTCTTCTGATTTTCATGATACTCCCCTTGGCGCACGGTGCAGACTTATTCCTCGACGTCCACGCCCTGCTGTTTGCACACCTTCGCGATGAACTTCACGGCATCGCCGACGGTCGTTACCGACAGGGCGGCGTCCTCGTCCATCTCGATGCCGAACTCCTCTTCGAACATCGCCACCAATTCGATCGACTGGACGCTCTCGGCGCCCAGGTCCTCCGTAAAGTTGTTCTCCGCACGGATCGCCTCGGGATCAAGCCCCAGGACCTTCCCGGTCACCGCTTTGACGCGTTCTTCGACTGTCGCCATTAACGCACCTCCCGTTTCAAGGGTTACTTCATCATCGCCCGGCGGCCCTTCTTGACGGCCTCATCCCGGGGTTCCGCAGTCATTTCAAAGATCTGGTCCCACATGGCCTCCTGGGCGGGCGTCCACTTCTGCTTGCGACGGCCCATCGCCGTGTGGGCCGTGCCATACAGGGTTTTCCTGCCGAAGCCCTTCGTCACCACGCCCTCGATGAACCACGCGAAGGATGGGATGAACTTCGGCAGGGGCTTGCCCGTGGACATGATGATCGCCATCGCCCCGATCACCGAGCCCGTGTTGAAGAGTACACCGATGGACGTCTTGGTGTGGTCGCCGATCAGCGAGCCGACCTTGGTCGAGCCGGTGTCGATCGAGTGCTTGCCGTCGAGCATCACCGAGACGGTCGAGTAATCGTTCTTGAGGTCGCTGTTGGTCGTCAGCGCCCCCAGATTGACCCACTCGCCCACGTAGGCATGGCCGAGAAAGCCATCATGGTACTTATTGGAGAAGCCCTGGATGACCGACTCCTCGACCTCGCCCCCGATCCGGCAGTACGGCCCGATCGAGTTGCCCTCGCGGCACTTGGTCCCGAGCAGGATGGACTTCTTGCCGATAAAACACGGTCCCTCGATCCGTGTGAAGGGATGAATCTCCGCGCCCTCATCGATATAGACCGGCCCGTGCTCGGCGTCGATCACGACCATGGGATGAATCGTGACTCCCGGCGCGACATAGACGTCTTTCTTACTGCCGCGCAGGGCGGAAGGCTTTTCGATGGTTCCTTCGATCCCCTGCCGGCCGGCGGCGGCAAAATCCGCGATGATCTGGTGCGGGCTCGCCAGCATCAGGTCCCACGTATATTGCCACGTCAGTAGCGTGCAGCGCACATTGGGCAGGCCCGCTTTGGCCGAGGCCAGAAGCGCGTCGATATCGCTGCCTTTGAGCTTCTTCCCGTCGCTGGTGCCAATGCGGGCATACAGCACGTCGCCCTGCTCATCCACCCCGACCTCGCTGCGGCCCGTAGCGGAAACGTCGAGGCTGTCGGCCTTGACGCGGGCATCGAGGATGAGGACATCCTGGCCCGTCAGGGCCGACATCTGGTTGACCGGGCGGTCGGTTCTCTCCCGGTAGGCCTCGGCCATGTAGTCGGGCACAAAGTAGGCCACATCGCTTATTCCCGTCTTCGCCTGGAGCTTCTCGGCGAGGGACGTCATACCACAGCGCAGGTCCCAAATGGGGCGGCTCAACGTCAACGGCCAGAACTGCCGCCGCTGGGTTTCCGACCTGTCGACCAGAATCAATCGCATGAAGAAAGCCTTTCTGTTACCTAAGTACAGGGCAAGTGCCCGTGAAAACGCACAAGGCTCGCGCCGGCAGGAGAATGATTTGGGCTCCCAACCGGGGCCCTTTCTCCCCATCCTTTACTGTGGGTCATATCCAAACCGCGTGATCCTCAGGCGGCCCAGATCAAGGACTGACCTCATGGCGCAGCAAGCTTGGATTCTAAGAAAACAGACGCTTCAGGTCAACCCCAAAGCGCACGATTCTTGGAAACGCGTGCGACCACATCGGGTGGTCTGCCATCACGCGGCCCGGTCACGGCGAAAACAAGGGTCGAGGCGCGGGGCACGGCCGTCGTCGTGCCCCGGACCGCCTACCACTTCTCCCGATTCTGCGAGGCCGATTTCAAAGCCTGGAACGTCGGCGGCCACAGGCCGACGAAGATAGCCCCCAGCTTGTTGCCGCGCAGGAACAAAACAATCGAGGCCACGATGCTGGCTCCGGTCAGGATATGGAAAAGGCTGATGCCCGCCCGGGACTTCACTTCGCTATCGACCCGATGCAGCACGGACTCGGCCATATCATCGGCCTTGACCACGTCTTCGACTAACTGCTCACCGATCATGATTAGAACTCCTTCGTTCTGGGGCAGCGCTCCCATCGTACCCGACACTGCCTGTACACCGGTCTCGCGGAAGAGGCCGGATTCATCTCGTTTCCGCCAGATGCTCCCGCAACGCATCTTTCCTCTCGCGAGAGCGATCAGGCCACTCGCTCGCACAATCTCGCTCGTGCTACCGTTTCTACGGTGGACAGGGGGTGTTCCTTCGTCGTGAATCGCCTACTTGCCTGTAAGCTTTTGCCGCAGGCTGGCCTGTTTGTAGTGACGCCGTCAGGCGTTTGCGTTAGAGTTAGAAGTGTAAAGTGTGAAGTTTGAGGCAGGAACGCTGAATGCCGAACCTCGCCCTGCTTAACACTTGAAACTTCGACCTTGAAAGTACCCGTATGCCCTTACGGGCACACTACGAACCAAGGCCTCCGGCCTACTCGCGAGACACCTGCAATCGCACGGTCGTGATGCCGAAGGCTTTCGCGGGCACGGTCACGCCGTGGTCGGTGCAGTCCAGCGCGGCCTGGTTCTCTTCCACCGGGTTCGTCAGCCAGGCCTTTTCGACCGTCACGGCGGGCATACTCAGCGTCGCGGTCGTCGCCTGCCCGTCCGTCTCGATCAGGCGCACGATCAGGCCTTGGCCGTCCTCCGCCCGCTTGATCGTCGTGAGCAGAACGTTGGCTTGGTTGAGCCCGCAGAAACTCGCCTGACTCGGCAACGGGCCTTGCCGGCCGCCATTGACGAGGGCCGCCATCAGCGGGTTGTGGACGGACCAGCCGAAATCGCGGTGCTTGCTGTTAGCCTGCGGCCCGGCCGCGCTGGTCAGGGAGTAGCGAAAGAGGATATCTGCCTGCTGCACCGGCTGGAAGTTCGTGCGGAAGTTGCTGTCGAGGACGAAGGCGTACATGTAACCTTTGGTCAACTGTTCGGGTGTGATGAAGGGTCGGCCGAAGTCGGCGGGGTCCACGCCGTGATGGGCTTGGGAGACGTAGCACGGCCACAGGCCACCGAACTCCAGCAGATGCGACTCGACGGGGGACAGCGTGATCCCGACCTCCTGGTTCGACACGTTCGCCCAATGCTGCACGGCGTAGTAGTTTGTGTTCGAGCCGGGGAACTGGTCCCGCAGCGGCTCGATGACCGAGTTGGAGCCTTCGAACCGGAACTTCGGCCCGTCCACCTGGAAAGGAAATGCGAAGTAGACTTCCAGCAGCGGCGTGGAATCCTTCAGGATGCGGTTGAACAGGTCGATCCGCTTGAGGTCGGCGTACAGAACGACTTCCTGGACGATTTGGGGGCAGCCCGGCCCGGAGCTGCGCGCGATCAGGCTGGCGTAGACCGGCCCTTTCTGCCCGATGCGGACGTCGGCCTTCCCGGGACCCTCCTGCTTGGCGGTCTGGACCCACTTCGCCACGAACTGATTCAGCTTGTCCGGGGCCTGCCGGTCCACCAACTCACGGGAGAGCTCTTTGTCGTAGACGCCGGCAATGGCGCCCGTCCGCGGATCGAGGACAACCTTGTAGAAACGGTTCTCAAGGCTCTCCGGCATGACGCGCAGGTCGCTTCCGGAGGCAGGCGTGCCTTCGCGCGGCGCGAGTCGATAGGTTTTGTATCCCAGCGACGGCACGCCCTCTGCGATGAACACCAGGTCGAAAAGCTCGTGTTTTTCGAAGGCTCCTCGTGCCCAGCGGTACGCTGCATAGGGCGTGGGCGCCAACGGACCATCCTGCTCGACGATCTGGTACGGGATCTTGCGGCCGGTCTGGTCGTCAATGAGGTCGAACGGCTTGTCCGGCGGGAAACGGGTCACCCGCACGACATCAGTCCGGTCGAAAGCCAGAGGATTGAAGACCACAAGGTGCCGCTGCTTCTGTTCGAGCCCAATGCTGCCGGCGATCCTGCCGAGGCTGTCGGTGAGGATGGATTGGGCCAGCCCGGCGGCTTTGTAGGTGTAGTGGCTCTTCTCGTTCCAGGCCCAGTCCTGGATCTCGCCCGCGGGATAGTCCTTGCCCCACGTGTGCTCATCGTACAGGAGCATGCTGTCATAGGCCTGGGAGATCTTGTCGGCCGGATAGGCGTACTTGCCGGTCAGTGAGGCGATGGTTGCCGCCTTCTCCGCCGAGAGCAGCTTGTCGTGGGCCAGACGGTTGACGGTGGTCTCCTTGGCCATCGAGATGGCTCCTACTACGTAGTCGGTGTGCGGCAACTCACCCCGGAACGTGCGGACATCCTGACACTCTTTTTCCAAGGCCGCGAAGAACATGGAGTTGGTCGCGACGACAAGCTTCGGGTATGCCCACTTCTCGTTCCACTCGCGCACGACCTGGCTGATCCGCATATCCGGGGGGTGATTGTCCACACCATTATGAATGTACCGCATCACGTCGAACGGCGTGCCCTTGCTTTCCATTTCGTCCAGCATCCCGGGCAGACTCTCGTAGACCTCCTTATACGTGTCCGGCCCGATCACGCGGCTGAAGAAGCCGTACGTCCCCTGATAGTAAACGAGCACGTTCTGCCCATCCGGCCCCTGCCAGCGGAAAGCGTCCGGCCGGCCGTGACGCAGGATCGCCGCCTCATCCCAGAACGCGTGAATATCGTTGCGGCCCCATTCGAAGTAGGTTGGCAACCCAGCGAAGAAGTACTTGACGCCCGAGCCCGCCAAAGCGCTCGGCAGCCCCCAGCACAGGCCCGGCAGGTCGGTGATCGAGCCTACCGTAATCTGGCCACCATACTGGCGCTTGAAGCGAAACGATGGATACATCAGGCGAATCAACTCTTCGTGTCCGCAGAGACTGTCGATCTCGTTGCCGAACAGTGCCCCGATCTCGATTCGGCCCTGCTTGACGTAGCCGCCGAACCTGTCCACCGCCTCCTTGGGCCGATTCGCGACGAAATGCTGAAGCGACCAGGTCCCTTCGAGGGTGTACCGATACTGGGCCTCCTCCGGCCAGCCCTTCGTCTCGTCGCAAAACCGCACCACATCGTCATAGAACCCGGCGTACCGGTTGAGCACGTTCTCGATGGTGTCCGTGTACCCCAGGTCGTGGTGCGTGATCGGCACGAAGTAGATCGTCCAATGCTTGCGTGGCCGCAGGTCGACGGAACGCGTATCCAGGACCCGATCCCCCGCCCTGAGAACAAATCGGGCGGACGTCGGCTGCTTCACCTCCGGCACCTGGATGTGTGCCCTGTATTTCTGATTCCTCTCCACGCCCATCGTCACCTGTCGCGTGAAGGAGCCGACCTCGACCGTCAGGCTCATGTCCTGCGGTTTGTTCCCATTCTCGACCGTCACTTCGACGACTTGGAGGAGACCCTCCTTGTCCCGGGCAAACAGGACCATCGGCTTCGCAGCGGCTATTTTCGCTGGTGGACCATCGGCCTGTTGCGCCGACGCCTGGGCAACCAGAGGACCCGTTAGAAGGATAGAGAGCAAGACACAGGCAGTTATTCGTGAAGTGCGGCTCATGGCTTCTCCTTCAGAATGATCTTCACCATGCGAGACCGAGCGGATTATAACACCTCTGAAGAACGACGCCACATAAAGAGGGTGCGTAGTACGCACCCTGCGCCGCAGGCCATGTGTGATCCATAGGGTGCGTACCACGCACCGCTCAATCTGGCGGATAAGTCTCCGCAGGCGTACAATGTCCGGCAGCCATTGTAGGGTGGGGCTTGCCCCACCAGAACCTCTCGTTGGGAGTGACGACATGAGACGGGTGAACGTGACTTGCACGTTGTTGACCGCGTGGCTGGCCGTGGCCTGCCCGGCCGCCGTGCGAACGGGGCTGGACAACATCGGTGCACATACGGACCTGTTCAAAGGCAAGCGCCTCGGCATCATCGCCAACCACACCTCCTACAACAGCGAGGGCAAGTACATCGTCGATGTATTTCGGGCGATGGAGGGCGTCCGCGTGGTTGCCCTGTTCAGTCCGGAGCATGGCTTACGCGGCTTGGAAGAGGCGGGGGCGAAAGTCGAGAACGAGACCGATCCCGTCACCGGCCTGCCGGTCTACAGCCTCTTTGGCAAGATCAGCAAACCCACGCCCCAGATGCTGGCCGATGTGGATGTGTTGGTCTTCGATATTCAGGATGTAGGCGCCCGCTTCTACACGTATCTCTACACGATGTCCCTGGCGATGGAAGCCGCGACCGAGAACCATAAGCGTTTCGTCGTCCTGGACCGCCCCGACCCGATCAACGGCGTGCAACTCGAAGGCCCGGTCTTGGAGCCGAAGTTCGCCACGTTCGTCGGCCTGTATCCCATCCCGGTTCGCTACGGCCTGACCGTAGGTGAGTTGGCCAAGATGATCAATGGCGAAGGCTGGCTGGCCAAAGGCGTCAAGGCCGACCTCACCGTCGTGCCGCTGACCGGCTGGCAGCGCGGGATGTGGTTCGACGAGACGGGCCTGCGCTTCATCAAACCATCACCCAACATGCCGGACGTAGTCACAGAGGCCCTCTATCCCGGCCTGTGCCTCTTGGAAGGGACCAACCTCTCCGAAGGCCGGGGCACGCCCAAGCCCTTCCGCCAGTTCGGCGCTCCCTGGATCGACTCGGACACCCTGGCCGCCAAGTTGAATGCCCTGAACCTGGGCGGCGTGCGCTTCGCTGCCGTTTTCTTCACTCCTACCAGTTCAAAGTTCCAGAACCAGCAGTGTCACGGTGTGGAGATCGTTCTCACCGACCGGACCCGTCTCGAACCGTTCTGGTGCGGCGTCCTGATCGTCAACGAACTCCGTCAAATGTACCCCACCAACTTCAAATGGATCGAGAAGCATTTCGACCGCCTCTGCGGCACCGCCACGATCCGCGAAGCGATCATCGCTCGAAAGCCCCTGCCTCTCCTCAAAGCCGCCTGGGCCGCCCAGTGCAGAACCTTCGACAGCATGAGGCGGAAGTACTTCTTCTACTCTGAATGACTTACTAAGCAAGTACGCCCTGTTGGGGCTCGTTAGCCTCCGGTAGAATGGTTCCTGATTCGACGAGTGATGTGGACCGTGGAGATGAAGATGCGTTGTTGCGGTACTTATCGGCATCCAAGGAGCGCTGCAAAGGTCTCACCAGCGCGGCGAGTACTCATTCGTACTTGTCTTCTCGTGCCCGTGGTGTTGGTTTGTTCTTCGGGCTGCCGCAAGCCTCCTGATGTTTCAAGTTGCACTCGCTTGGAGCTTGACTACTCTGGCGACAGACCTGGGGGATATGGGTACTCACTCCCACGCGAACCTTCTGGTAGAAGCATGTTCAGCGCCAAGGAGATTGAGTACATCAATTCCATCAAGGTCTCGGTTGTAAGTGATCCGGAGTTTATCAAAGCCTTCGCCCACGATTTGAACCAGGGAACCTGCTCGGACTGGGACTGGCCGTCGCACGGCACCATGGAAGCATTTGGCATCAAATTCACCTGCTGGCGTGGCTCCGAACGCATGGCGTCTTTCACTGCCTTTGAAGACTACCTGCTCACCGATGATGGGCACTGCTTCTGGTATGAATCTGGCTTCCCTGACGTGACGGTCTTTCGGCCACAAGAGATTGTGCCCTTTCAACTGCGATATGCGTGCGCGCGTAACCTTGTCCATATCTGGATTCTCTTAACAATGAAGGCGGCCCCATACCCGGACCCCAACCATTGGTGTGACGCCGTTCGCGACGCCTTTCAGAGCCGAGGTGTGACGTCGGGTGGCAGAAAGAAGCGTCTGTACAGTGATGCGTGGATAGCAGAAACGCTCACGTGCCCAAGCCTGCGTTCTTCAACCGACTCGCACAGTCCTAACCACGCGCGTGCTTCGACTCTCGACGGCCGGACCGTGGATGTATGGCAGTCTGACTATGCGATGAACTCCAATTGCAAACGAACCTCTCCGCCGGACACGGTGTTCCTGTTCGAGACGAAGGCGGGGTGGAACCAGCATGGCGGACCAGAATTGTTCACCTTCGACAACCACGAGCCCAAGGGCGGCTGTGCTCTCCTGAACGACGGCCTCGGCACAAGGAAGTTCATCCGCACCGAGGAAGAAGTGAAGCAGCTTCGGTGGAAGTAAGAGAGGTCACGTAACGTGAAGCCCGCCACCTGTCATTCTGTGGCAGGTGCACGCGGTGCTTTCCTTCCTTCATCGATAGGCCTCTTACCAGATGAGGGATTACGTTTATCGCCTTTCGGGTACCAATGGAGAGGTTGTTGTCGAACGTACCTATGCCCGGTAGACTGTCTGTGCCGGCTCGGAGGATAGGGCAACGCTGGCGAGCGACCCGAGCGCCGCAGCCGGTGGTATACGATGGAGAGGGCCTGGCGCTTGGCTGGGCCTTTTCCCTCTCTCCGTCGGTACCCACAAAGCGATAAACGCATAAGAACAGTCTTCTCTCCACTGTCTTGCATGTCATTGCGAGTCCCGTAGGGTGGGCTGTGCCCACCATTTACCGTCCGGTCTATCCCTGAGGAATTGGTGGGCACAGCCCACCCTACGAGCGAACCCGGCGCGGTCAGGGTTATTTGTTGAGGTGCGTTGCGTCGGAGGCGGCTTTGAGGAAGATGACTTTGTCGTCGCCGGGGCCGTAGAAGTCGGGGATGCGGCCGGCCTCCCAATAGCCGAGGGCCTCGTAGAAGCGGCGCGTGGGGATGTACGCCTCCCGGCTGGAGGTCTCGACGACGAACAGCCGGCCCCCGCGTTCGGCAATCGCCTGCTCCGCGAAGTTCGTCAGGGCACGGCCGATGCCCCGGCCCTGCCAGGCAGGAGATACGCCGATCCAGTAGATGTCGTACGTGCCGAGCGTGCAGGGCGTCGGACCCCAGCAGATCCAGCCGACGGTCTCGGCGTTCACGCAGGCCACGAACGACTGGTAGTGTCCCTTCGGTCCCTCGGCAATGGCCGAATCGATCAGCTCGCGGGCAATGTCAATTTCATCGGGGCGGAAGAAACCCGTCTCAGCGAGGAAGGACAGCACCACCTGGCGGTCCTCGGGCTGGCACCAGCGGATGGCGATTTCGGAGGATGGGGGACGGACAACGGAGGCCGGATGCGTCTGTCCTCTGTCCTCTGTCTTCCGTACTCCGGCCACGGCGTTGTCGATCGTCAGCTTCACGAACGTCGGATACGAAATCCCGGCGGCTTTGATCGCGGCGGCCAGGCCCGCGTCCGGCGAGATGTCCGGATTGGCGTTGACCTCCAGGACGTACGGGCGATTCGTCTTGTCCAGGCGAAAGTCCACGCGGCAGTAGTCGAAGCACGACAGAGCCCGGCAGGAGGCGGCCGCCAGTTCGCGCACACGCGCCGCCACACGCTGCGGCAGCGGGGCCGGGATGATCCGCGGCGTGTGCTGGTACTCGAAGGTGTCTTCCAGCCATTTGGCCTCATAGCCCACGATGCGCGGGCGGCCCGGCTCGAAAGCGCTGAAGTCAATCTCCGCCAGCGGCAGCACCTGCGCCTCGCCCCGGCGGTGCAGCACGGAAATGTTGAACTCGCGGCCTTCGATGTACTGCTCGATCAACGCGGGCTGAGCCAGTTGGTCGTGGATGCGCTGGACGACCTGGCGCAGGGCCTTGCCGGGACTTTGCACGATACTGGTCTTGTCGATTCCCTCGCTGGCGTCGGTCTGGATGGGTTTGACGATGTAGGGTCCCTCGAAGAGGTCCCGCATGGGGATGGTCTCGCCCACAGGGACGATCAGGCCTTTGGGCGTGGGGATTCCGGCGGCGGCCAGAAGAGTCTTGCTCTGCCACTTGTCCAGGGACAGCAGCAGGCCCGGCGTATCATTGCCCGTGCAGCCCTTGCCGAAACTGCGAACGATAGCAGGGACCAGAGTCTGCCGGTCCGGGTTCGTCCAAAAGCCTTCGACGAGATTGAAGACGACCGGCTCATCCGACGCCGAAAGAACGGCGGGCAATTCCTCGAACTCGCGCACACCGACCACCCGGTGCGGAATCCGCAGCTTGTCCAAGGCCTTGCCGACCGCTTCCACTTCGGCGAGAACGCCCGCCTCGCTTTCAATGAAAGCCTGGCCACCTGAAGTACGCGGACTGTTGTAGAGGATCAGGACGCTGATTTTCCGGCGCGGCACGGCACGGACTCCTGGCGCGCGAGGGCGCTGTGAACAATGCGGCGGAGCAATTCTTCGTACGCCATGCCCTCCTGCGTCGCGATCATGGGCAGATCGGAATGCGTTGGGTGCAGGCCCGGCAGCGGATTGACCTCGATGAATGCCGGCCGGCCCCGGCCATCCAGACGGATGTCCACGCGGGCGGTGTCACGACATTCGAGCACCTGGTACGCCCGCAGGGCCAATTCCTCGACCTCCTCGCGCAGGGCGCCCTTGGGCATCGGGAAGTAGTGCACCCACTGTTCGCAGAGCTCTTTGACGACGTAGGAGTAATCGGCCGCCGGCGCCCCTTTAAGCACCTCGATTTCCATTGTTCCCAGGACCTGTGCATCCCGGCCGGTCCCCAACAGGGCCGTGGTGAACTCGCGGCCGGGCAGGTATTCCTCCACGAGGACCGGCTGGCGGTACTTCTCCAGCAGCCGCACGCAGACCTTGCCCAAGGCCTCGGCGGATTCGATCCGGGAGTGCTCATCGACGCCCTTGCCCGTGCCTTCGGCCAGGGGCTTGGCGAACAGGGGCAGCGTCAGGTCCACGGACTTGATATCCTCGGACGAAGCGACCACGCAGAAGCGTGGCGTGTACAGGCCCGCCGACTGGATCACCCGTTTGGTCATCGCCTTGTCGAGCGTCAGGGCGCTGACCAGCGGATCGGAGAAGGTATACGGCACACCGTACATCTCCAGCAGGGCCGGCACCTGCGCCTCCCGGCTGCGGCCCGATACCCCTTCAGCGAAGTTGAAGACCAGGTCCCACCGCTTGCCGACGGCAAGCTGTTCCGCGAGGGCGAGGGCATTGCCGATTCGCTCGACTGTATAGCCGAGCCCCTGTAGGGTCTGCTCGATGGCGGCGATGGTGCCTACCGAGTCGAACTCGGCCACCTGCTCCTCGGTGAAACCCCGGGCCAGGTACTCGTCGCGCAAATCGTAAACCAATCCAATCGTCACGGGGGGGCCGT
>JAMCWO010000198.1 GCA_023481165.1 Planctomycetota bacterium
CAATGAGGTCCTTACTATGGCCATCCACAGAGGGCTCTGACGGTAAACGCGAAAGCCCGCGCCCAGTGCCCTTCTGAACCTGCGCCGAAAGCCCGATTTTGCGTGGAAGGACACGATGGCCAAGCAAGAGCAGATTCTGGTAGTCCAGCGGAAGGTGTTCGATGAAGTGGGAGCGTTCCACGGCCTGAATTTCGACGTGGCGCGCTACCTGGACCGGCTGTTCGCGCCGGGCGTACCGCAGTTCATGGTCCGGCCGCAGGCGGAGCAGGACCCGACTCACAAGCAGCTCATCCCCTACGTGATCATGACCTGCGCCGGCCGCTACCTGACCTACGTGCGCGGCAAGCGGGCCGGCGAGACCCGCCTCGTGGGCAATCGCTCGCTCGGCATCGGCGGCCACATCAATCCTGCCGATGAGGCGATGCCGCTGTTTCGCAGCGACTTTCGCGAGGCGTACCGCACCGCCGTCGAGCGGGAGGTGTCCGAGGAGGTCAACGTTGAAACCAGTCACGCCGATCATGTGGTCGCCCTGCTCAACGACGACTCGAACGAGGTCGGGCGGGTACATCTGGGCATCGTGCACTGCTGGGTCCTCGACGCCCCGCGCGTGACTCGGCGGGAGCAGATGATCACCCAGATGGAGTTCATGACGGCGGACGCGCTGCGGGCGGTCCGCGACCAGATGGAGACGTGGTCACAGCTCTGCCTGGACAGCCTGGACCAAATTCAGGCAAAGCTATAGGCAAGCAGGTACGGAGGCACCTCTGGATCAGGCAACGCAGATGATAGTAGGTTCCCAGCCGGGGTATATCGCCGCGGGGAGTCCGGCCCGGGAGGCACATGAGGGCGCGGAGGAGTCGCGCGCCCCGACCTGCGTGCCGCTGTCGCGGATTCAGCGGCTGATCGGCGCGCGGATGCTGGCCGCCAAGCACAATAAGCCGTGCTTCTATCTGGCGACGCGGGCCGATGTGACGGACTTGATGGCCATGCGGCACGATCTGAGCAAGGCCCTCGGCGTCAAGGTCACGAGCAACGCGTTTTTCATCCACGCGCTGGCCCGGGCGGCCCGGGAGCACCCGCTCATGGTCGGTCGGCTCGTTCACCTGGAGCCGCAGGACTCGCGGCCCACCGAGGTGATCCGCATCGCGGACCATGTCAACGTCGGCTTCGCGGTCAATAGCCCACAGGGATTGGTCGTGCCGGTCATCCATGGCGCGGAGACTCAAACGCTGGCCAAGATCGCCGCCCAGGAGAAACGACTCACGGACAAGGCTCGTGGCAACAAGCTGACGCTCGATGATCTGGAAGGCATGACCCTCGGTCTGAGCAATCTCGGGGCGTTTGATATTGACACATTTTTGGGGATTGTGCCGCCGCCGATCAGCGCGATCCTGACGGCGGGCAAAGTGATCCAGATGCCGGTGCCGTGGAACGGCCACGTCGTCGTGCGCAAGAGGGTCAGCCTGTCGCTGGCCGCGGATCATCAGATCGTGGACAGCGAGTACGCCGCCCGCTTCCTGCAGTCCCTGAGGCAACGACTGGAGGACCCGCAGCGGCTGGTGGAGCAGGATGGAGAAGCGCTTATTCAATTTGGCTCGTAAGGAGGACATCCAATGACGCATCGTACGAGAATGACCTTGGGATTGGCTGTCGCAGCAGCGCTGAGTCTTTCCTCTCTCGCGACGGCCCAACTGAAAGTGGAACTATTGTGGCCGGACGGCGCGCCGGGGGCGAAAGGTACGGCCGAGGGGGACAAGCCCTCGTTGACGATCTACCTGCCGCCGGCGGAGAAGGCGACCGGGGCGGCGGTCGTGATCTGTCCCGGCGGCGGGTATGGCCATCTGGCGGTGGACCACGAGGGGCATCAGATCGCCCAGTGGCTGAACTCCTTCGGCGTGGCCGGCTTTATCGTCCAGTACCGCCACAGTGCCAGCGGCGCGGGCTACCAGCATCCGGCTCCCATTCAGGACGCCCAGCGAGCCATCCGCACCGTGCGCAGCCGGGCCAAGGAATGGGGTGTCGATCCCGGCCGGATCGGCATCATCGGCTTCTCTGCCGGCGGACACCTGGCCTCCAGCGCCGCGACCCATTTCAATGAATCGTTCGGCGCGCCGAGAGATCCGATCGACCGTGTAAGCGCCCGGCCGGACTTCGCCATCCTGGTCTACCCGGTGATCTCATTCACCGAGCCGTTCACCCACACCGGCTCGCGGAGGAACCTGCTTGGAGCGAACGCGAGTAAGGACCTCATTGAGAAGATGTCGAGTGAAAAGCAGGTGACGCCACAGACGCCGCCGACGTTCCTGATCGCCACCTGGGAGGACAAGGTCGTCCCCGCGGAGAACAGCATCGCCTTCTACCTCGCCCTGCGTCAGGCCAAGGTGCCGGCGGAAATGCATATCTTCCTTAAGGGAGCGCACGGGTTCGGCCTGGGCCAGAAGCTCGCAGGCGCCTCCGCCTGGCCGGGCCTCTGCCAGAAATGGATGGAAGAGTCCGGCTTCCTCAAGAGCAAGGCGCAATAGAGGATTGATTCAGATGTTGGGTGCCATGCCTACACTCGGGTAGGCATGTTTCATCCGTCGGGTCAGGCATGTCTGCGCAAGCGTAGACATGGCACGCGGCTTGAAGGCGGAATCCGATGAGAACGAATCTGATTGGTATTGTGGTGTGTCTGATATGCGCGGGATCTGCGTTCGCGGAGAGCCTGCCGCAGGCGGTGCCGACGTTTCATTGTGTGGGGCTCTATTGGAGCCCGGAGGATGGCGCCCAGGACAACGTCTGCCGGGTGCGGTACCGAGCGACCGGCGCGCCGCAGTGGCGGGAGGCGCTGCCGCTGTGGTTCGATGGGCGACAGTCGCCGGAGCTGCCGCCGGAGCGCTGGCGACAGTACCGGGGGAGCATCGTCAATCTCACGCCGGGAACGCCGTATGAGATTGAACTGTCTTTGCAGAAGACAGGTCGGCAGGCGTCGATCTCGGTGCAGACGTGGAGCGAGGATTTCCCCATCGCCCGGACCGTGCCCGTGCGGAACAGCAGCACGCCCCTGGTCGTCGATCAGTCCGGCTCTCCCGAAGGCTACGTTCTCTATGCACCTGCGCCGGGACGGGGGACTCCCGCTGCGACCATCGACGTAATGAGCCAGCATCCCCAGTGCGTCGAGGTCCGGGCCTCCTACGTGATTCTCCGCGGCTTGACGCTCAAGAACGCGCAACAGGATGGGATCCGCATCTTCGAGAATTGCCACGACATCGTCATCGAGAACTGTGACATCAGCGGCTGGGGCCGGATCGCGGAGGATGGCTGGGGCCAGGACTACGATGCCGCCATCTACTGCAGGGATCAAGCTCTCAAGCGCGTGATCGTCCAGCGCAACTACCTGCATCACCCGCGCAGCAACTCCAACAACTGGCGGCAATCGCGTTCGCTCCCGGGCCAGACCGCATCCAGCCATCCGCAAGGGCCCCAGACCATCGTCTTTTGGGACAGCGAAGGCAATCACGTTTTTCGCTACAACACCGTCGATTCGGACGACACCCACTACTACAACGATGCCTTCGGCGCGGGGCACAACTTCAGCGTGCGCGGTTTCCCCAACCGCGACTCGGATATCTACGGCAACTTCCTGAGCCATTGCTGGGACGACGCCATCGAGTCGGAGGGCGCCAACTGCAACGTGCGGATCTGGGGCAACTACACAACCGAATCCCTCACGAGTATCGCCTGTGCGAGCGTTTCGCTCGGGCCGCTGTACGTCTGGCGGAATGTCAGCGGCGTGATGCGAGAGACACCTGACCGCTGGAGCGGCGGCTTCCTCAAGACCAGCGATAACATGGGCGGCGGGCGGATCTTCGTCTTCCACAACACCATCCTGCAACCGCCGCGACCGCCCGGGGCCGGCCCGGAAACCGCCGGCGCACAGGTGGGCCTCGGCTGGGGCGGCGCGATCGTCAATGTCACCAGCCGCAACAACATCCTGCACGTTACGAGGACCGCGCTCCGTAATCAGAAGGGTGATTCGCTCGGCGACTACGATTACGACCTCTACAGCGGCCGGTCTGCGATCCCCTCCGGGCAGGAGACGCATGGAATCAAGGGAGAGCCGATCTATGCCGCAGGCAACGCCATGAAGGACGGCAAGGGTCAGTTCTTCCTCGCGCCCACCAGCCCCGGATACGATACGGCGCTGCGGCTGCCGAACTTCAACGATGATCTCCTGGGCCAGGGACCGGACATCGGCGCGCACGAGGCCGGTGCCCCGCCCATGGAATTCGGCATAGACGCCTATCGGCCGCAAGGTTCAGGAGATAAGCCATGAAGATACAACAACAGACAGTACTCCTGGCAGGTGTTCTACTACTGGTTGGCGGACAGACATTATCCGGCGAGGATCGGACCGCGGACATCATGGAGCAGAATGTGCGTCAGCTCGGCGCGGTCGGCGATGGGAAGGCGGATGACACTGCCGCCATTCAGACAGCGGTGAATGCCGGCAGCGGAGTGGTCCGGCTGCCCAAGGGCACATACCGCATCACAAAACCGATTCTGATCGAGTTGGACAAGGTGGGCTACACCTCCATTTGCGGCGACGGGGTCGCACGGATCGTCATGACGGGGCCGGGTCCCGCGCTCAAGTTCGTGGGCACGCATTTCAAATCGGCCGATCCGGCGGATTTCGCCCAGAACGTCTGGGAGCGGCAGCGCATGCCGCTGGTGGATGGTTTGGCCATCGATGGCGACCACCCCGAGGCCGTTGGCATCGAGGCCACCGGCACGATGGAGCTGACCCTCACGCGGCTGCATATCCGCAACACCCTGCACAGCATTCACCTGGTCGGCAGCAACCGCAACTTGATCCTTTCGGACTGTCATCTCTACGAAAACCGCGGCGCAGGCATCTTCTACGACAACGTCAGCCTGCACCAGTCGAACATCGTCGGCTGTCACATCAGCTACAATCGCGGCGGCGGCATCGTCTCCCGTGCGGGCAACGTCCGCAACATCCAGATCACCGGCTGCGACCTCGAGAGCAACATGGGCCGCGACACACCGCCCACGGCCAATGTTCTGATCGATTGCTCGGGCAGCGCCTACGGCACCGGGGAGGTGGCCATCACCGGCTGCACGATTCAGCACAACAACGACTCGCCGGACTCGGCGAACATCCGCATTCTGGGCCGCAGCGAGCCGACGGCCAAGCTCGCCCTCATCCGCGAAGGCCATGTGACGATCACGGGCAATGTCCTGAGCGATGTGAAGGTGAACGTGCATCTGCGGGACTGTCGGGGCGTGGTCCTCACCGGCAACACGTTCTGGATGGGCTTCACCCACAATCTGTTGATCGAGGATTGCTCGGATATCATCCTCGGCCCGAACAACTTCGACCGCAATCCCCTCTACAACTACGGCAACAGCCTCGATGCGCGGAACAGCCTCGTCGTCCGCCACTGCGAGGATTGCACGCTCACGGGCCTGCACGTCACCAACGTCTGGCGTGAGCCTGCCGGGCTGCTCATCGAGGACTGCAAGCGAACGAATGTCACGAACTGCACGATCCTCGACTGCGACAACGTCGGCCTGCTGTTGAAGGACGTGACCAACAGCCGCGTCTCCGACTGTCTGATCCGCGACGACCGCGAGAACGCAAAATCCGCGTCGCTCGTAGTCACCGGCGGCCAGGGCAACATGATCGTCCACAATCTTCTCGGCGCCGCCCCGCGCATCGCCGAGAACACCGCCCACGTGGCCGGCAATGTTCAGCCGTAACACGAATTTACAGAAGTGTGCACGCAGTATTGACTCTGTCATCCTGAGGCGCAGCCGAAGGATCTGGCCACCGCGTGGGGACTACTCTCATTCGCTGGCCAGATCCTTCACTGCGCTGCGCTCGGTTCAGGATGACAAACGGGGCGCAGCATCATGATCGCAATCGCCGCCAGACCCCGTGGCGCGACGGCTTTGCGGTAGCGATGCAACCGGTCGATCAATTCCTGGGCCGTCATGTCAGCCGATCCTTGTCATCGAGCTTCATCGCCCCAGACGGCGCAGGCTTGCAGGCTGCCGGCGTGGCCGGAGTAGAAGATGCGGCCGTTCGAGACCAGGGCGCCGACACACTCGCTCGGATCGAATCTCGGACCGGTCGAGATCAGCTTGATATCGTTGATGTCCGACAAGTCGTAGACATCGAGATTGGGACCGAGCAGGTAGGGCTCCGACAGGGTGAAACGGCTGCACTTGTAGCCTTTGGTCAGAGTCTTCATGATCTTTCCTGTCGCCTTGTCCAGCAGGAAACCGTTCTGGTACTGGGCGTGTACAAACAGGTATTTCGAGCCGATGGTCGTCACCTGGATGGCCTCGCGGACCGGCTCGGACTTCCAGATCATCGAGCCGTTGCGGGCATCGATGCACCAGACGAGGCTGTTGCCGTTCTCCAGCTTGTTGTAGCCGCCGAGATACAGGCGTCCATCGGCACCGCTGATCGTGCAGCCGCCGTGAATAAAGCACTGCGTGGTCAGCCAGATCACGCGGCCGGTCTCAGGGTCGAGAGCGGCGGTCAGGCCACGGGCGCTGGGCAGGTCGCGCTTGCTCCGGGCCAGGAGGCCAAAGTAGCAGGAGTAATAGAGCGTGCCATCCATCAGGCACAGGCCCGCATCGTCGCCGCCGGAACCGAACTCGGAGAAGTCCAGCGTCCACAACTCCTTGCCGGTGTCGAGGTCGTACGCACGGACCAACGGTTTGTGGCTCTTCGGGAAGTTCTTGTTCTCCTGGTGCCCGAAGAGCCACCCAATCTTCTCCGCCGGCTGTGGCAGTGCGTACTTGCCATAGCGGCCTGTGCTGAACATGTAGATCGCCATGTTCTTGTAGACGACCGGCGGCAGTTGCCGGTTCCAGCTTGGCGACCCGGAGAACGGGGCCTCCCACAGGAGTTTTCCCGTGGCTGCGTCCAAGCAGCGCAGGCGACACTGCTCCTCCCCGGCCTGCGGGATGAGGATCTTTTCTTTGTAGTAGAGGGGCGAGGTGTAGCTGATGTGCACGCCGGGCCAGTAGCGGCGCCACAGAAGCCGGCCGGTCTCCTGCTCGACAGCGAAAATCTGGCCCTCGGCCGTGTGGGTGTACATCCGGCCGCCGCCGAACGTGGGGAAGTGCTTCGCCGTCCCCTCGTAGCGGCGCAGCCACTTGAGCTTCAGCGGCGGCTGAACACCCTGGTTGTCCCCGTTGGTGTTCGCCCAGTTGCCGAAGCTGGTGAACCGGTCATATTTGGCGTTGGCGAGCTTACTGGTTAGTGGGCTGCGAATCTTCGCAAGCTCAAGGTCCTTGGTGGGCAGCGCGGCGGTGCCGCCGGGTCCCAAGATGTACAGATAGCCGTCGTCGCAGCCGAAGCAGACGCGACCATCCGCCACGGCCACCGGTGTCGTGATTGCTTTGCCAAAGCCGGTCTGGAACGACCACGGCTGTCCGCGGCCTGTCAGCGGCACGATGTAAAGGCTGCCGTCCAGCCCGCCGTACACGGCTTGATCGCGCAGAAGGATGGGAGATGCCAGCGCAGGATGCCCAGATAGACGCTCGGGATCGCCCTTGCCGACGTGATGCCGACACAAACCGAAGCCCTCCTCAGGCCGGCACCGATAGATATCCCCCCCGCGCAGGCTCACGGAGGCGAAGCTCACCAGTCCGCTGCCGGTATTGGTCTCGGAGCCCCCGACGAAAGGAGTCTGCGCCTTGCGACCGGCCTCGAAATCAGCGCCGGGCCGCAGCACATCGACACGTCCGCCATTGTCGAGGAGCGTCCACTGCCGATAGACGGTCCCGTCCTCGCCGAGGCTCAGGCCCAGAGTGATATTGCGCGGCAGGATGGTATTCTGAACCTCCGCTTTCTCGCCACCGTCCTTGAGCCAGACGACATACGCCCCGGCGGGCACGACCAGCGTCTTGTCGTGGACCGCGACATCACGCGTGCAGGCAAAGAGCTCGGCCGGCGTCACGCGGGCCTCCTTGCGTTGGAGCCAGTCCCGGCCGCTCCAGCGCTCGCCCTCCAGGCCCAGCCTCTCTTCCACAAAGTCCCACGTCCAGCAGACCCTGCCATCCGGCTCCAATGCGTACACGCGCGAGCCCAGCGTGGCGAAGTACACCCGTCCGTTCGCCACGACCGGCGTGCTGAAGATCGGCTCACCGCAGGGAATCTCCTTGGCAACCGACCCGTCGGCCACGTTCAGGACGTAATAGGTCCCGGCCATGGTGCCGAAATGCAGGTAGTTGCCCGCGACCGCCGGCGAGGACACGTTGTTGCAGTTGGCCTTGCCGCCGCGGCTTTCGAACTTCCAGACGACCCGGGCCGTCGCGGCGTCGATGCAGAAGGCCACGCCGGAACCATCCACGACAAACACCCGCCCATTGGCTATGACGGGAGCAGTCAAGATGGCGTCGGTCAACGGAACGGTGCCTGCCAAACCCAGCGGCAGACTGACGCTCCGGTCCGCCGCATTGCCCGAGTGTCGCGCGTCGAACTTGTACTGCACCCAATCCTCGCCTTGGCAAACACCGAGACTTCCCAGGATGAGCACGCTCACCGCAAGCACGATGATGGTCCTGAGGCATGGTTTCATAGACCTGGCCCTTTCCATTCGCCCGAACGATAAGGATCACCATCCCGAAGCGCGGGACATGTGGGTGCTATCCTACCGTCATCAGCCTCAACACACCAGCCACAATGCTCCGCCGGTCCTCCGCAGGGTGTGGCCGGCAGATGGCGGCGGATTCCCTGTCCATCGCTTCGGCTCGACTCCTGGAAATAGGGCTCATCCGGTTCTTGCCTACTGCTGGTTTGTACACAACCTCGGCACGGGAGGCTCTGCCCCCGGACCCCCGAGATTTACCGCTTTCGGCCAATAGCATGCCCGGAGGGCCCTGAAGATCGATTCTCCTTCTGGGCCGTGTGGCGGCTGGGCAGCCAACACACTCGTGGTCAGGCCCGGCTCCTGGGGTATGCGGCGCTCGTGGGCATCGTCGCGGGACTGGGCGGTATCGCCTTCTACATTGCCACGCGCGTGGTGGAGCATTACGCGCTGGGTGTCTGGGCCGGCTACTATCCGGAGCCTCATCCCGGCGGCGAGCCGTCGTTCGCGTGGCTGTCCGCCGTCGCGCATCCGTTTCATCCGTGGCTTTTGCTCTTGATCCCGACGCTGGGTGGCATCGTCAGCGGCGTGCTGGTCTTTACCTTGGCGCCGGAGGCGGAAGGGCATGGCACCGACGCGGTGATCGCCGCGTATCAGCATCGCCAGGGCCAGATTCGGCCGCGCGTTCCCCTGATCAAGATCATCGCCAGCGCCATTACCCTCGGGACCGGCGGGTCCGGGGGACGCGAAGGTCCTATCGCTCAGATCGGGGCCGGGCTGGGAACCGCTCTTTACCATACCTAATCTGGTGTTCAATAACCCTCTGGAGTTGGGTCCGTACCTGCTCCTGGCCCTGTTCACGGCGTTTCTGGCTCTCCTCTACACGCGCTGTTTTTATGGCTGCCAACGGCTCTTCCGTCGCTTGCCGATCCGGCATCACTTCCGTCCGGCAATTGGCGCCTTCCTGACGGGGCTGATCGGGCTGGGCTTGTACTTCCTGCTGGGCCAACGGCAAAACGTGTTGGCGGTTCTGGCCTTCGGGTATTCGGCGATTCAAGGGGCCATGACCCAGGATACCGGCGCTGGCGTGGTCCTGCTGCTGGCGATTGCCTTTGGCAAGATCCTCACCGCCAGCCTGACCATCGGCAGCGGCGGCTCCGGCGGCGTGTTCGGACCCTCGATGGTGATCGGTGGCTGTGGCGGCGGAGCGCTGGGCCTGGTCCTCCATCACGTCTGGCCCTGGGCGGTCCCGCATCCGGCCGCCTTTGTCGTCGTGGGGATGGCCGGTTTCTTCGCGGCGGCGGCGAAAACCCCGTTTTCCACACTCATCATCGTCAGTGAGATGACCGGCGGCTACAGCCTGCTGCTGCCCTCCCTCTGGGTCTGCACTTTGTCCTTCATCCTTTCGGATGAGCAATCGATCTATTCCTCCCAGGTGGAAAGCCGGTCGCGCTCGCCGGCCCACCAGGGGGCGTACGTCCGGGAGGTCCTGGCCGGGGCCCGTGTCCGTGAGTTTCTCTCGCCCCAGCGAACGACCACCCTGCTTCACCCCGGTGATCCGCTCGACACGGTGCTCGACCGGCTGGAGGTCGCGCCGCACGCGATCCTGCCCGTCGTGGACGGCCAGAGCCGATTGTTGGGTGTGGTCAACCTGGAGGAAGTCCATCAGGCCTTCGTTGAACCGGCCTTGAAATCCCTGCTTTGCGCCCAAGACCTCATGCGGACGGATGTTCGACTCCTCACGCCGGACGACCCCCTGGACCGCGCGCTGGAATTATTTGTGGAAAATGATCTCCTGGTGCTGCCCGTCGTAAATGATCTGAAACAGCGACAGGTTCTCGGGACCGTGCATCGGCACGAGATCTCCAGCGCCTATCTGCGCCGTGTTCAGGGACCCGTAGCGACAGAAGGCTCGGGGGTCCCCAACGTCCTGAGTCATGCCGCGGGCCCGGACAGAAGGAGGACATTGTGATAGCGACGCATCGTTCTTCCGCCAGCGGATCGGATATCGCGCGGGTCTTGCAGACCAAGAGCGAAACGAAGGCCTTCTACAACAAGATCGCCGGCGTGTATGACCTCCTGGCGGAACGCTCCGAGGAGCCGATGCGCGAGGTGGCGCTGGAGATGCTTGCCCCGGCACCGGGAGAGCGCTTGCTGGAAGTCGGTTTCGGAACCGGTCATGTCCTGGCCAGGCTCGCCCAAGCCGTGGGCCCGACCGGCAAGGTGTTCGGCATCGACCTCTCGGAGAACATGGTGGCTCAAACGCAGGAGCTGCTACGGAAAGAGGGTCTGACCGACCGCGTGAGCCTCGCTTGCGGCGACGCCGAGAACCTGCCGTACCCCGACGATTCGTTGGATGGGATCTTCATGTGCTTCACGCTGGAGCTTTTCGACACGCCGGAGATACCCCGCGTCCTGGCACAGTGTCAACGGGTGTTGCGACCGGGCGGCCGGATCGTCGTGGCTGCTGTGTCGAAGGAAGGCACGCAGGGGCTGGTCCTGCGAGCTTTCGAATGGACGCATCGCCATTTCCCCAATCTCCTGGATTGCCGCCCGATTCATGCGCGACAGGCACTGGAGGCCCAGGGGTTCTCGATTGAACAGACGCGGGTCGAATCCATGTGGGTACCCGTGGAGATCGTACGGGGCAGCAAGCCCGGCCGCTAAGCGCCCGGCGAACACGTGAGCCGCGCTCAAAGGCATCCGACAGATCGAAGGGACTCCCGGTGGAAACCGTGGGACGCGCCGGGGCTACTGTCCTTCGACTTCTTCCTTGGGTCCCGCGCCGCGATACGCCAGAACCGTGGACTGCTTCAGGTGCTCGGCTTTCGGGAAAGTGAACGTTCGCTGCTGTTCGAACAGCGCATAGCCGAAGTGCAGCAGCGTGTCATTGCCAAGGGGATCGATCTTCACCGGCTTGATGAACAGGTTGGCGATGGCCGCTTTCAAGTGTTCGAGCGGACCGCTCGTCCCGCCCTTTTTCCCGATCGAAGCGACCGTGATGTCCATCCGGGGATTCTCGCTCTTCTTGAAGGTCAGCGTATTGACCCGCGCGACGATCTCGCCGGAGCGATTCTCATAACGATATTGCCCGTTCTTTGCCTTGAGCTCGTACAGGCCGATCGTGACGGGACTCTTGCGGCCGTGGGCATTGAACTCCAGCTCGACTTCCGCCACCGTCTCGGTGCCGTCCGCGATCGTCCCTTTGATCTGGATCCGGCCGCACCCTTCTCCCTCGAAGTTGATGTAGTCGAGCACGTGGGACAGCGGCTCCCCTTTGGGCTTCTTGGACTCCGCGATCCGTAGCGCGATCATCCCGGCCGGGTCGAACGTGTACCGGTTGAAGCCCTTGCCCGACATCTCAAACTCGCAGGCCACGCAGAACGATCGG